>CAIWCT010000189.1 GCA_903911225.1 uncultured delta proteobacterium | reverse complement strand
GGTGGTGCAGCCTCGCTTGCGCAGGAAATCAAGAATCGCAACGGCAAGTGCTCCGCCCTCCGACGGGTCTGTGCCCGACCCGAGTTCATCCAGCAGCACGAGCGTCGCGGGCGTGACCCGGCTGATTATGCCGTTTATCTGGCTCATGTGGGAAGAGAAGGTGCTGAGGCTTGTTTCCATGTTCTGCTCGTCGCCGATGTCGGCAAAAACGCTGTCATAAACAGCAATAGTGCTGCGGGCCGAAACCGGTAGGTGCATGCCAGCCTGCGTCATGAGCACGAAAAGCCCGAGGGTTTTCATGGCAACGGTTTTACCTCCGGCGTTTGCTCCGGTGATGATGAGCGTGGAGGAGCTTGTGCTTTTGATGCAGTCTATGGGCACCACAGCCCTGCAGTCAAACACCCAGGTTCCTGTGGGCGGATGCGGTTTGTCGCTGTTTTCATCTGCAGGGGCAAGGTCTTCCACAAAGCGTGAGAGCAGTATGGGATGCCTGCAGGCTTGAAGGCTGATGAGGCCGCCGGTGTTGATTTCTGGGCAGGTTGCCTTTATGGCGCGGGCAAACAGCGCCTTGGCATGTATCAGGTCGATGCGCTCCATGATGCCGAGGTTTTCGCATATCTCCGGGCCGCTGGCATTGATGAGGCTGGTGAGCTCGGTGAGAATTTTTATTTCCTCGTAATACTCATCTTTTCGCAGCCCCTGCAGTTCATTGTTCTGATTGACAACGGAGAGGGGCTCGACAAAGAACGTTGCTTTGCTCTGCGACTGGTCATGCACGACGCCGGGGATGCTGTTTTTGCTGTCGCTTCGGACCGGAATTACGTAGCGGTTATTGCGCAGGGTGATGAAGTCGTCCTGTATGGCTGTTCCAAGATCCACATCAACCAGCATATGCTCAAGCGAGCGTATGATGCCGGAGCGCAGCTTCTTTATCTGCATCCTGATGCCGGCAAGCTCAGGGCTTGCGCTGTCAAGAAGTTCGGCCTGGCTTGAAATGCTTGCCCGGATGCGCTGCGTGATGCTGACAAGGGGTGCAATCCTGTTTGCTATGGCGTGCAGCAGGGGCCGGCTGTCGGCATGGCCTGAAAAATAATTTCTGAGCATATCGGCGGTTTCAAGCGTGTCGCATATCTCGGTCAGCTGCTTGGGCTCAAGATAGTAATTTTGCATCCGTGCCTGCTCAACGGCCGTGCGTATGCTGTGGATGCCGTTCAGGGGCAGGGGCCCCTGCAGGTCAAGCTCATCGCGCATTTCTGTGGTTTCCTGCAGGAGCTCTACAACGGCGCCATGGCCGGTCTGCGGCATGAGGCTCCGGCAGGCAACTTTTCCGCCGGGAGACGCGGCAAATGATTCCAGAAATTCACGGATGCGATCGAACTCAAGGACTTTAAGCGTATGGCTGTTCATTGTTTGCTGCTGTATAAATAGTTTAATGTCGATATGCTGTGCAAGGGCCACTTTAGCTGGCAATTCTATCGTCCGCTGCGGCGGACTCCTACAGAGGCTGGCGGTTTTTAAGCTTTTCTATTAAAGCCGTTAAGGCACGGCGATCGCTTGCAAAGGCTATATTATCGGGCAGGCTGTCAAGGCTGAACCATTTGAGCTCGCTGACATCATCCTGTGGCTTGAAGTTATCGGAGAGCAGGCGGACGGTGAAGTGCGAGCACATAAGGGCTCCTCCCCCGTCGCCGTACTGGTCGGCAAGCATGGTGATGTGTTCAAGTATTTCGCAGTCGACGCCGGTTTCCTCCCGCACCTCACGTTTGAGCCCATCGATCGGTTCTTCCTGGTAGCCAAGAAATCCGCCTATCGAGTTCCAGTCGCCGTAGAAAGGCTCAATGCCGCGGCGGGCAAGCAGCACGCGGCCCTGGCCGTCAATCGGAAAGGCTCCCATACAGGGGCTTGAGCTGTGGTAAAGAATAAAACCGCAGCAGCTGCACTCCTGCCGAAGCGGGTCAGCTGTGCTCAGATCGCCTCTGCACCAGGGGCAGTAGGGAAACGGCGGGCGGGGAGAATGCTGTGGCATCTTCTTTAGCAGGCTGTTGCAAAACGCCCATCTGCTGAGTTGCGCTCATCATGCTTCACTGCGGCGTACAAAAAGCACGCCTCATTGCGCATGACTTCGCAGGCCTTGCATCTGAGCATTTTTGAACAGCCTTCCCTATAGTCTTTTATAACACCCTCATAGAGCATCCCGGTCATACGGGCGCTGCTGGGGATATTTTCTGCTAAGGCAATAGACATCATGGCGCGCGGTTACAGCAGCTGCGCGATGAGCTGATCGACATTGTCGGGCAGCTGATACCCGCGATACTGTATAACGCCCTTGCGGTCGATGATGACGCTCACGGGCACGCCGGTCACATAGAAGAGGCGGCTAACTTCCTGTGCTGCATCATAGAGTATGGGGTATGGCAGTTGCGCTCTCTGCTGATAGGCCTCGACGCGCTGCAGGGGATCGTTTGCAGCGATATTGATGGAAAGGATTTTAAGACCCTTTGCGGCATATTTTGCATGCAGCTCCTTGTAGCGCGGCAGTTCATGCACGCAATGCGGACACCAGGTCGCCCAGAAGATCAGGCATACAACATTATTTTTTTCCGATGACAGCGATACCTGTTTCCCCTGGATGTCTTTGAGCTTGAAGTCGGGCGCAACCTGGCCTTTCATGATTCCCACTGTTGGCCCTGCTGCATCGGCGCAGTAAGCTGGCGGAGCATACAGGCAAATAAGAGTTAGTGCTGCGAGGATTAAAATGATTTTTTTCATGCTAAAGCTCCTTAAAACATTAATTGTCCCGCCTTCAGGATGAAGTATTCCCCGAGTCCGATCATCAGGAAGCCGAAAGCTTTTTTTATAGTTATCATCCATGCGCCCGACCTGGGGATAGTTGAGAGCAGGCCCGTAAATGTGCCGACAATAATTAGCAAAGAACCCATGCCCAAGGCAAACAAAAAGAGCATGGAGACACCCAGAAGCACATTCTGCCGCGAGGCGACAAATGCCAGAAGCGTCCCGAGCACCGGTGTGGTGCAGGGCCCTGCGATGATGGCAGATACCCCTCCGAAAATGAAAGCCGTAAGAATCCCCGATCCCTTTGCCGCAGGGTTCCATTTCTGTAAAAAAGTGAACTGCAGAGAAAACACGTCGAGCATTGAGAGCCCGAACAGCAGAAACAGGTTCCCCACTATCAGGTATGCCCACATGCTGGTGCTGATCTGCCCGAAGAACATGCCCGACAGGGCCGCTATGGCCCCCAGCGCCGCATAGACCACCGACAGGCCAAGCACATAGACAAGGGAGAGCAGAAAACCGCGCTTGCGAGTCTGGCTGCTTTTGGCGCCGATGATGCCGATGGTGATCGGTATAAGCGGATAGATGCAGGGCGTAAAACTCGTGAGCACGCCGGCCAGATATGCTGCGGGCAGAGCTAGAAGCGGTGCTCCCTGCAGATAGGTGTTTAGCTGTGACAGTATTTCTTCCATCTAAGACCCGAGATTATTTTTTATTATCTTATTTATATAACTGCAAAACAGGCATTTATCAAATGCTTTCTTTTGCCCGGTAAAAACGTTTGACCCTTTTTGGGCTATCTGCTACTTTTGAATTAATGAAGTGTTTATATTTTATATATGCAAATATTTAAGACAATTTCAGGAATCGCATGCATGCTCGCGCTGCTGTGCGGCTCCACCCATGCCATCGGGAGGGCCAGCGCAGCTGTTGACGACTGCGGCTATCCTGTAGTGCAGGTTCCTGCAGGCTGCACAGGGTGCCACGGCGCACCCCCTTTGAATGGTAAACACGGTAAACATCCTGCTAACAACCGCTGCTATCGGTGCCACGGCCAGGTAATCGACAGCAGTTTCACTTTTCTGCCGACAAATCTCCATAATAACGGCACCATTGACTATGCCGTTGGTTGTTCATCCTGCCATGGCTGGAATCAGGGCGTTTCTCCTCCGCAAAATCTTAAAGGCGAGTGCGGGCAGGGGCTCGATGGCGTCGGGGCTCACAAAGCCATGCGCATGAGCGCAACTCCTGTGCATCAGGTGGCCTGTTCCAACTGCCATGTGGTGCCGCTGTCGACGTGGGCTCCTGGACATATTCACGACAATGGCACGGCCGAAGTTGTGTTTTCCGGTCTTGCAAAAGCCGGCGGCGCTCAGCCTGTGTGGAACGGAACGACCTGCAAAAATGTCTATTGTCACGGGGCAACGCTTAAAGGTGGAAACTATAAGGAACCTGCGTGGAAGGACACAAGCGGCGCAGCATCCCGGTGCGGCGCATGCCACAGCCTGGCCGACCCGGACAACAATACGGCGGCAGACTGCTCAACCTGCCATCCGGGAACGGTTGCATCTGACCGCAGCATTCTGCCTTTGGGCGATCATCTCAACGGTGTCATCGATATAACAGGAGTTCAAAAATGAACCGGCGAGACTTTATTACCTATTCAACAGCTGCTTTTTTTTCCGCCCTGGTTGCGGATTCGGCAGCGGGCAGAGAGCTTAAGCTATCGTGCAATATGTTTGCAGGCGCTGCGCAGGCATCGGCAAAAGGCACGGTGCGGCCATGGCCCGCTGTAACGGCGGCTGTCGACGTGCTTGTGCCTGTTGATCCTGAGATTGAAGGTGATTTTAAGGGCTCTGATTACGGAGCAGACAAAGTGCTTGCCTCAACGCTTGGGTTTGCCGGACAGGCTTTTTTAACCATGCTGCTTAATAAATATGCCCGCACAGTTGCGGGTAAAAAGTTTGCTGCCTGTACGGCTGCGCAGCAGCTTGAAGCAATAAAGAAGTGGGTGAGCGAGCGTGAACAGCAGAAGCCGCTGCTGCGGGATCTGCTGACTGCCATGCTGTCGCTTTCCATGATCGGTACATTCGAAGATAATACGCCTGCGGAGCAGGCAACAATTTTTGCCTCTATGGGCTGGTATGATCCGGATGATCCGGCAGGCACCTTCCGCCTGCCCAATGAGGGCTATGTCGATTCCTATATTTTCCCCGTGCGGCTGAAGAAAGGGGTGCGCAAGTGACTGAGCATGCCGATGTGGTCATAATCGGGGCCGGCGCCGGAGGCGCTACCGTGGGCGCAGAGCTTGCCGAGGCCGGGGCAAAGGTCGTTTTTTTAGAGGCGGGCAAAGACCTCGACATCACCTATGGGTCGGACAGCCATTTTGCCGCAACGCAGAGCTTTTTGCGCACCATCGATGACGGCCTTTTCTGGCATGAGCAGTATGAAGGCCGCAACTGGCGCACCGACATGGGTGAGTGCGCGGGCGGAGGCACAACCATTTATGCCGGTGTGCTTGAAGAGTCGACTTCTCGCGACTATGGCCTGTGGCCCATTTCCTATGAGGAGCTGCTGCCCTATATAGACCTTGCCAAGCAGCGCTACCATGTGTCGCGCTGGCCTCTGGAGGAGCTGAGCCATTATGCCAAGCTCATGCATGAGGCCTCAGGCGGCATGCTCGGGCCCATTCAGGCAGGCTATAACCGCGAGCCCTATTTTGAATACGGCGTGTACCATGACCGGTGCCGCAAATGCCGCTGCTGCATACTGGGGTGCCGCTATAATGCCAAGTCGAATGCCCTGACCATAACACTGCCCAAGGCGCGCTGGTTCGGCGCCACTTTGCGCGACAACTGCCTTGCCACACGCCTGAATACAAATTTGAGCGGCTCAAAAATCGAAAGCGTTACGTATCTTAAACGGGTCAAAACCGGTCGTTTAACAGAAATCGTAACGCAGCACACAATCCATGCCGACAGGTTCATTCTGGCTGCGGGGTCCATGATGACGCCCATGCTGCTCAACTGGTCGGGCAAATGCGGCAGGGTTCTTGCCAACAGCTCAGGGCAGGTGGGCAAAAATCTTCGGGGCCATTTTATGCGCGCAACATACTCGATTCTCAAGCGCGATGATGTGCGCACGTATCAGGGCAATCTTGTCGAGCTCAATGACCTGTACGCCAACTATGACAAAGGCTATATGCTAGAGTTTAATATGGTTGCGCCTCCAACCTATATGGGCGCCATGGTTGAGGTGATGGAGACCGCCGATCTGGTGAACCTCATCGGCCTGCCGTTCAAGCGCCTTATGCGGCAGTACAGCCGCCTGGTTATTTCCGCGCCCCTGGTGCGAAGCTTTGATACGGGGTTTACCGATAACAGCGTGCTGCCACATGCTTCGCGTAAAAACCGCTACGGCCTTTCCCTGCCGGTCGTGACTTTTGAGCCCAATCAGCAGGAGAGCGCCTGGCTTGAAGCAGGTGTTGCACATGCCCATTCGATCATGCTCAATGCCGGCGCCGATCCCGGCCAGATGTATGCCGGCGGCATCGATGTGGTGCACAAGGTCGGCACCTGCCGCATGGGCACCGATCCGGCAAACTCGGTTACCGATCTCAACGGCAAGTGCTGGGACCTCGATAATGCCTGGATCGCCGACGGCAGCATTTTCCCCGCTCCGCTTCTGGCAAACTGCGCCTTTATTATTTATTGCCTTGCCTACAAGGTGGCCGATTCCATGCTCGGGCGAACGCGCAGCAGTGCGCAGGCTCCTTCAGCAATGTATCAAAAGGGTACAGCCTCATGAGAAAAGCGATGAAATGCAAACTGGCCGCCTGTGCCGCTTTTTTGCTACTGTGCAGCGCCTGCTCGCTGTCGGGGCTGTGGCCGGATCTGCCTTTGAACCTGAACAGCAAGGCGGTACAGCGGATTGAAAAAAATATCGGTGATGCCGACAACTTTACTTTTGCCGTAATGGGCGACAGCAGGGACAATTCGGAAAAATTTCGGGCTGTTCTTGCCGCAGCTGCCGCGCATGCTCCGGCATTTATCGTGCATACGGGGGACATTACCAGATTTGGCCGGGCCGATGAGTTTGACGAGGCTGTGGCCATACTGCGGTCATGTCCGGCGCCGGTTGTCGTCATCCCCGGCAATCATGATCTTGAAACGGAAAAAGGGCGGTTTTTCGAGCAGGTATTCGGGCCGCTTGACTTTTATTTTCAGGCCGGAGCCTTTCGCTTTATCTGCATCAATAACGCCGATGATGTTCTTGACGGAAGTTTTATCCGCCTGCCCGCTGGAGATGCTCCGGCAAAGCTCGCAGAGCTTGCAGAAGGCAAGATGCCCGCCTGTATCGTGATGCACCAGCCGCCTGCCACAGCCGCAATTAAAGAGCATGTCTCCGTACCGAGCACAGAGCCGCTTGCAGCGCTTCTGCGAAAGCACGGGCCGGGCATCGGTGCTATCCTGTGCGGCCATATACACGGCTATGCCGCTACTGAGCTTGAAGGCGTGCCGGTCATCATATCGGGTGGCGCTGGCGCCCCGCTGCAGGATAACAAGGGCACTGGCTTTATCAGACGGTTTAATTTTGTGCTGGTGAGCGTGCAAGGCCGAAGCCTCAGCCATACTGTGTATTTTGTGGATTAACAATGCCCGACGCACAGATACTTATCATCCACCAGGGCGCTATCGGTGATCTTGTTCTGTCTCTTCCCGCTTTGCAAACCATTAAAAGCTCATTTCCGGGACGGGATATCGAGATGCTCGGCTATCCGGGCATACTTTCACTGGTGAGCAGCGTTTTTGCCCATACCACGCGCTCTGTCGACGGTGCTCCTGCAAGTACGCTGTATGGCGATTATGAAAATATACCTGCGCAGATGCGGCAGTATCTGTCCGGCTTTGAAAGGCTGTTTGTTTTCAGCGCCGGCAAAAAAACCGGTTTTATTGAAAATCTGCAGCGCTGCCATCCAGCCGTTGTTCATGTCAGAACCTTTCCCGACACAGCTCAGCATGTGGTCGATTATCAGCTTGCGCAGCTTGCAGCCCTGGGCTTTGCCACTGCTGAGCCTGTTCCGCAGCTGTGCGCAGGCTGTGATGACATGAGACGGGCTGATGATTTTTTCCGACTCAATGATTTTAATATAACTTCAGGGCCTCTTATTGCCGTGCATGCCGGCAGTGGCGGCCGGCACAAGAACTGGCCGCTGTCATCGGTGCATATCGTCATGCAGCATCTGCATAACGATATGAAGGCCGTATTTCTGAGCATTGAAGGCCCTGCCGAAGAAAAGACAGCCGGTAAAATGACGGCTTCACTCAGTGCGCTACCATGCTTTCCCCTTCGTAATCGCGATCTGCCTCTTGTGGCCGCTATCATTAGTAGAACTACGCTGTTTATCGGCAATGATTCGGGTATCACCCATATGGCTGCGGCTGCCGGCATACCAACGATTGCCGTTTTCGGCCCCACGGATTCTGCTGTCTGGGCGCCGCGGGGCCAGTCGGTCTGCATTGTCAGAGAATGTGGCCCCGACGGGCAGTGGCGCTGGCCCGAGCCTGACACTGTGCTGCGTGAGGCGCGCCTGCTGTTGGGCTGTTGACAAAGAACGGCTGCTCAAGTAGTATTCGAAATCTGTTTATTTTGTAACTACTCAGGTAACAATGGTTCTGAACTCTGAACCTTGAACCTTGAACCCTGAACCCTTTCACGAGGTGCATATGAAATATGTGGTTCTTATTGGCGATGGCATGGCCGATTATCCCATTGAAGAAAAGGGTGGCAAGACCCCGCTTGAGCTTGCCGCAATTTCCTGCATGGACATGCTTGCCCAGAAGGGCACACTGGGGCTCGTGCACACCATCCCCGATGGCATGGAACCCGGAAGCGATGTGGCAAATCTTGCGGCCATGGGCTATGATCCGCGAAAATACTATTCGGGGCGCGCTCCTGTCGAGGCCGCAAGTATCGGCGTTGCCCTTGCCGACAGCGATATCGCTTTCCGCTGCAATCTGGTCACTTTGGCCGACAAAGACGGCGCGCTCTGGATGGATGACTACAGCGCAGGTCATATAACAACTGCCCAGGCCGCCGAGATCATAGCAGGTCTTAAAAAGACACTCGACAGCTCTGATATTACTTTTTATCCAGGCGTGAGCTATCGCCACCTGATGGTATGGAAAAACGGAACGGACAAGCTTAAAACAACGCCGCCCCATGATATATCGGGCAGAAAAATTGACGATTATCTGCCCCGCGGTGAGGGTGCTGAGCGGGTGAGGCAGCTCATGGAGCAGAGCCGCGCAATTTTGCCCGGCATGGAAATAAGCAAGCAGAGAGCTGCGCGGGGAGACAGCGCTGTGAGCTCTATCTGGCTGTGGGGGCAGGGCAGGGCGCTGAAGATTCCGCATTTTGTCGACCTGCACGGCATTTCCGGTAGCGTCATTTCTGCGGTTGACCTTGTCAAGGGCCTGGGCATCTGCGCGGGGCTGAAATCCATCGATGTGCCCGGCGCCACAGGCTATCTCGACACCAACTATGCGGGCAAGGTTTCCGCGGCGCTGCAGGCGCTTGAATCCGGCGACTTTGTCTATGTGCATGTGGAGGCCCCGGATGAAGCATCGCATAAAGGCAGTTTTGCCGAGAAGATTCAGGCGATAGAGGATTTCGACGCGCGTATTGTCGCCCCTATGATTGAGGGGCTTGATAAGCGGTATAGAGATTTCAAGGTTTTGGTAATGCCGGATCATCCCACCCCCCTGTGCACAAAAACCCATGCCTCAGACCCGGTGCCGTTTATCCTGTATGATTCGGCAAACCGCGTCAATAAAATCAACAACCAGCGGGCCTACTGCGAGAAAGATGCCCGGGCGGCGGGCATTGTGGTAGATGAGGGCGCACTGCTTATGGACCAGTTTATCAGGGGTGTTGCCCTATGAAGCCTTATGTAACGGAGTACCGTGTCATCTATGCCGACTGCGATCCCTTTGACGTCATGTATTATGCAAACTATCTGACGCTGTTCGAGCGGGGCAGAACCGAGTTTTTCAGATCCCTGGGCCTTGCCTACCGCGATATATCCGACAGGGGTATTTATACGCCTGTTTCGGAAGCACACTGCAAATATTTTAAATCGGTTCGCTACGACGACCTGCTGCTTATCGAGACCTCTATCGGCCTACTGAAAAAGGCGAGCATCAGGGTAGATCATGATATATACAAAAAAGAGCCCCGCACGCTGCTTGCCCGCGGCTATACGGTGCTGGCATTTGTCAACCGTGATGTGAAGATTCAGCCCGTGCCACCTGACGTGGTTGAAAAAATTCGGCATCTGCTGGATGAAGACGCAGCGCAGCGGCAATAAACGGCAAAAGAAACACCGGTGATTTAAAAGCCTTGACTTTAAGTTTGTTTTCTATATACTGATTTAATAACTTATAAATTGATGCGGGGTGGAGCAGTTTGGTAGCTCGTCGGGCTCATAACCCGAAGGTCGTTGGTTCGAATCCAACCCCCGCTACCAGCACTACGGAAGCACTTGGACTAAAAGTTCGGGTGCTTTTTTTGCGCCAGTCACGCCATACTATCCGGGAGCTTTTATGCCTGCAGCCAAAAAGGTCTGCGCGGCTTGAAATGAGTCCAAAAAAATCTTCCAAAAAGTACTTGTTTTTAATTTCTTGATTTGTTATCCATTAATTTTAATATTTTTATTAAAACAAAAGTGCATTTCAGAACTTTGAAAGTTAAGTATTTTGTAAAAATTGAGTAACGTTTAAAAGTTCTGTGTGTTACAGTTTATATACTCGTCATTTTTTTAGGCCCAATTCATAATATGTTTTTTTATTGGGCATGTGCAACTGGCTGACTGTAGAGAATCACAAAATACTTAATTGAAGGAGGAGTTATGAAAAGAAGAGCAGTATTTTTATGTGCGGCCCTGGCGGTCATGCTGTATGCGAACTCGGCTTTGGCATCAACGGTCTGCCAAAATCTTAAAGGCACTTGGACATTCAACTATGGCGGCTCAGACAACAAGACAGTGTATATAAACTCGGTCAACGATTTTGATACTAATGGAGGCCTGAAAAACAGCGTGTTCACCTGCTGGGCCTACGCTCTACGCGACGATGGTCAACAGATCCTGATAGCAGGGGCTATTAATCCGACGGAATATCCATACGCACCAACCACCCTGGGCTATTATGAAACCTATACACCTAATGCCTCAACCCCTTATGACCGCATTAATTTAACCACCTTCACTGGTTCGTTTTTTGACAATATCACCAAACCGCTGGAGTCCGGTAATGGAAATGGCATTTGTAGTTTTTATTCCGGAGGGACTGGAACCTGCTATTGGCTTAACTCCGGCCTGACAAAAGGCAGACGGACCAGCACTGATGCGCTTCAACCCGGCTCATGCAAGGATTGGGTAGGCAGATGGACCAACACCTATTTCAATATCGCAACGCCTGCTGATCCGAACGATAATATGACTGATAATATGACTCTAACGTCATTTGATAACTCAACAATCAACAATCCTGCTCTGGGTGATTTAGACTGTACTGTTTTAGGCTATCGGGAATCTGATAATGCGAGCATAACTATCGCCAAGGCAGTCGGCGAAAATTACTACCGCTACTATTATACGGACAATTTAACACTTGTGGGCAATTTTGATCCATTTAGCCAGATAGATAACTCATCATTTTTTAAGACCCAGTTCTCGGTCAACCCGTCGACTGTTAGTCAAACAGATAATCTGACTAATTTAATCTCAGGCAAAAGGATAACCACGACAACCACAGCACCGCCTTCAGCCGGAGGCACCTGTAAAGACTGGATTGGCACCTGGACATTAACGTATGACAGTAGCACCGACACCCTGCCGGGAGATGCCCTTGGCAATGGCCGTAATGGCGATTATGAAGTGAAAATATGTAAAATTACAGAGAACTATGTGTTTCCATCTGCTCCCGGCATGACGTTCCCGTGCTTTGCTGAGGGTACCCGGCCAGTGGACGGAAAGCTCATCTATTTTATCGCATCGCCATTCGATCCCGTAACTGCTTACAGAACGTACTATTATGAACTCGATTCATATCCCAGCGGAGCGCTGTCGAACGGTGCTGCCATTGCTCCGGACAAGTTCACGGGAACCGCGTTTACACCCTCTGCAAACACTTTTGGATTGACGAAAGGTATAAGAACCGACAATACTACCACTGGCTGCGAAACTCCTCTTGAATGCGTGTTAAAAATCGCTCCCAAAAAGATTTTCCCGCTGCTTACTTTCATCAGTCCGATTGTACCTTTTGTGATCAGCGCAGCCAAGGACAGTGGTATTGAATTCACCAGGCCTATAGACATTGATTGGGGTACGACTGCCATCAATGACATTATCAAGATTAGAATAGGCAAGAGAATCATATTTGGGTTAATGATCAGGCGTCCCTTACAGCTTGAATCGGATAATTATACCGTGACCGTAAAATATGGGGACAACGATACCGAACAGTGCGGAACGATCGAGGTAAAGTAATTCCTTGTTTCTGACCGGATGTTTGCTGCCAGTGCAGTAAACCCAGGTACGCAAAAGGCCCGATGCATGAGCATCGGGCCTTTTTGTATTCCGGCGGTGGTGCTGCTTACGGCGGGCACAGGGCGCAGACCGAACGGAATGCTTCTGTCGAAAGATAGCGGTCGCCGCGGTCGGCAAACAGCACCACAACGGTCGAGCCTCGCGGCAGGTCCTTCGCCACATCCATGGCGCCCCACAGGGCTGCGCCGCTGCTGAGCCCGCTGAACAGGCCTTCGCGCAGGGCCAGATCGCGGAAATTTTCAAAGGCATCGTCATCCTTGCAGACGATCTTTTTATCAAGAAGGCCGGGCTCATAGATGGGCGGCACAATTGACTCCTGCATATTCTTCAGGCCCTGTATGCGGTGATTGAGCACCGGCTCGATGCCGACGACTTTGGTGCGCGGGTGATGCTCGCGGAAATAGCGCGAGCAGCCCATGAGCGTGCCTGTGGTTCCCATGCCGGCAACAAAGACATCAGCCTCGCCTTTGGTGTCGCGCACGATTTCCGGGGCCGTGGTTTCATAGTGAGACAGCCAGTTTGCCGGATTCGCAAACTGGTTGGGCATATAATAGGTATCGCCGAATTTTTCCATAATATGATGGGCTCGCATGATGGCGCCGTCGGTCTTATCGCAGCCGGGGGTAAGCTCGAGCTCCGCCCCGAGGGCCGTCAGTATCGAGCGCCGCTCTTCGCTGACGCAGGCGGGCATGGTGAGCTTGATACGGAAGCCCAGGGCTGTTGCTATCATGGCCATACCGATGCCGGTATTGCCCGAGGTCGGCTCAAGAATCGTTTTGTCCGGCGTGAGCTGCCCTGACTCAATGGCCTGTTTGAGCATATAGTATGCGGGCCGGTCCTTAACCGATCCGCCGGGGTTTGAGCCCTCAAGTTTTGCAAATATGCGCACACCTGTTTTGTCGGGGTTCCATATCCGGGTCAGTTCAACAAGGGGTGTGTTGCCGATGGCATCAATTACACTCATTTTCCTCTCCCTCCTTAAAGCTTTGCATTGACTTACGCAGCTTGTTAAATTATCTTTAAACGTCGAATCTGTAAAGAGATTTTCCATTGGCCGCGAGCAGGCATCAAAAGCGTGCATCACGACCGGAGCGACGAGCAGACTGAAGCCGGGCAGAGAGATAGTATCCGTATGCCGGAACATGAAATTTGCCGTTTTCAAGCCGTGTAACATCATGCCCCATTAAGGTGCTCTTTAGCACGCATGAATAAACAAAACATACTGCAAAAACCCGAAATCATGGCCCCTGCCGGCGACTGGATCAGCCTGCGCGCCGCACTTTATGCTGGCTGCGATGCTGTTTATTTTGGCATAAAGGGGTTTAATATGCGGGCGCGCGCCGATAATTTTTCCCCGTCCGCACTGGGCAAAATCGCCCGGCTGTGCCATGCCGCAGGCGCGCGCGCCTATCTTGCCCTCAACACAATCGTCTATGAAGGCGAGCTGGGAAAAACAGCTGCTCTGCTTGCGCGGGCGCGGGCGGCACAAATCGATGCGGTCATCTGCTGGGATTTTGCCGTGATCGGGCAGGCCCGCAGTCTCGGGCTGCCTGTTTTTGCCTCCACGCAGATGTCGGTGTCTAACAGCGCTTCAATGCTCCAGCTGTACCGGCAGTTTGGCATAAAGCGGTTTGTGATTGCCCGTGAGTGCTCGCTTGAGGATATAGTGAAGATCAGGCGCAGCCTCAGCAAAACCTTTGGGCCGCAGGCCCGGGAAATTGAGATTGAGGTGTTTGCCCACGGCGCCATGTGTGTGTCGGTGAGCGGCCGCTGCTTTCTTTCGCAGTTTGAGCATGGCAAATCGGCCAATCGCGGCGAATGCCTTCAGACGTGCAGGCGCGAGTTCATC
>CAIWCT010000188.1 GCA_903911225.1 uncultured delta proteobacterium | reverse complement strand
ATTGATTGCAATACTCGACTGGATGATGCCCGAAATTGATGGTTTGGAGGTGTGCCGCCGTGTGCGTGCGCTGAAATCCGACCAGCCGCCCCATATCATCATCCTGACGGCCAGGGGAGAAAAGGCGGATATTATCGCCGGGTTAGTGGCAGGCGCGGATGACTATTTGGCCAAGCCCTTCGATCCCGGAGAACTCAGGGCCCGGCTCGACGTCGGGCGGCGTTTGATCGAAATGCAGGCCAAACTGCTGGACGCGCGCAATGAGCTGGCAAAGCAGGCTATGCACGACCCCCTGACAGGTATTCTTAACCGCCGTGCCATCACGGAGGTACTGTCCAGTGAGCTTTTCAGGCAGCAGCGGCACCACACCGGCTTGGCCCTGGGCTTGTGTGACATCGATATTTTCAAGCAGTCCAACGACACACTCGGCCACCTGATGGGAGATGAAGTGCTGTGCGGTTTTGTTCGCCTCCTTGAAGGCAGCCTGAGGCCCTATGATTATCTGGGCCGCTTTGGCGGAGATGAGTTTGTTGTGCTGGCAACGGACATAAAAGACAAAGATGTGTTCCTGTTCTATGAGCGTTTGCGGGCCGGAGTCGCGGACAACCAGATACCCACAACGGCGGGTAATGTATCCATCACCATCAGCATC
Organism: uncultured delta proteobacterium; assembly: GCA_903911225.1. Classification (GTDB taxonomy): domain Bacteria; phylum Desulfobacterota; class WTBG01; order CAIYCZ01; family CAIRTM01; genus CAIWCT01. The sequence goes on along the minus strand of CAIWCT010000188.1, from coordinate 11,994 downwards.
GGGGTAAAAATCTGGAGTGAAAACGAGACAGTTGACAAACTGTTCATGGCTGCCGATGCCGCCTTATATAAGGCCAAAAGCCAGGGACGCAATTGCGTTTGTCTTGCGGATTGATACATTGCCGGCGGGCACCCCGCCTAAGATTCAGGTGAAGCTCACATGCCCTTGACACCAGGCCTGTTTATACCACTAGTGATGCATTGACGGATTAACAAAGTATCGGTTTCATTATGGCAAACCCACAGGACTCTTTGCTTATGCGGGCTGGCAAGGCGATCGGCGCAGCCGGCCTTGAGGTGATTGTATGGTGCGAAAGCCGCGCCGGTTATGACCGCATCATGGCGCTGGGGGATCTCGCAGGAGATTTCCTCTCCGGGATACTGCGCAGACCGCGCATGCGCATTCATCACAATTTGGTTCTGGCTCTCGGGCAGGAGCTTACCGAAGCTGCCCACGCCGAGATCTCCGGCAGGGTATTGCGGAATTTTGCAAAAAACTGGCTTGAGCTTTTTTTCTATGCAGGGCTTAAAAAACAGGCCGTCAGGGGCCGGATTACCATTGAAGGGCTGGAGCATCTGGACCGGGCTCTGGCAAAGGGCAAAGGAGTTATTGCCGTAAGCGGACATATCGGCAACTACGGTCTTCTCGGGACACAGCTTACCGAGCGAGGCTACGACTTTACTGTTGTCATACGCGATCCGAAAAACCCCATTATCGCATCAATCTATGAAAAGGGCCGAGGCATGATGGGCCTGCGCACAATTTCTACGATTCCCGAGCGACAGTTTTTTAAAAACACTATGAAGGCCCTTTCCCGCAACGGTATTTTGTGCCTTATAGCCGACGAAAACAAGCGCACGGGCGGTGTCTTTGTCGATTTTTTCGGCCGCCCTGCTTCAACGCCCCCCGGACCCGCGGCCCTTGCGCTGCGAACGGGCGCTGCCATTGTTCCCGTTTTCATTACTCGCAATCCGGACAACTCGCAGCACATCACCATCCTGCAGGAGATTGTGTGGCAGAAAACCGCTGATGCAGCCTCTGATGTGCGGACAATAACGCAGCTGTTTACCACCGTCATCGAGCAGCGCATACGTGGCGATCTTACGCAGTGGATGTGGACCAATTTCCGGTGGCGCACCCAGCCGGATGGGCCCTCTGATGCAGCAAAGCTTAAAAAATTTCAGCCCATAAAGAAACTCAAAAAAAAGCTGCGAAAGCGTTTGAACTCGTGAAGAGGCGTATGGAAATTTTTTTCTGTAGGAACGATTTCAGTTGCGAATAATAAGATGGAAGGCCCAATACTTTTGAATTAAGCTTGGCATATTTCTTCCTCGCCCCCGAAAGGGGGAGAGGACTGAGGTGAGGGGGGATTTTATATCACCCCTCATCCCGACCTTCTCCCGCAAGGGGAGAAGGAGCTCTTAATTCACAAATATCAGGGGTGAAGCAGTTTCTGTAATTTTAATTTTTTAAAACCATGTCTGATTTCGATAAACACATTTCCGACGATGACGAGCTGCTTCAGCAATCACAGTCAGTCACCACACTGAGCGACACTGTGGCAGAGCCCCTGAACGGGCTGCGCATTGATCAGGCCGTGGCCGGGCTTTTCAAGGATATCAGCCGGGAGCGGGCAAAAAAATTCATCGCCGTCGGAGCGGTATGGCTCAACGGCGTTCGCACGCAGATCGTCTCCCGCACGGTGAATATCGGCGATACTATTACAGTCTATATCGGCCGCCGGGGGTTTGACCGCTATTATGAGATAGACCCTGCAAACATTCTGTACCGCGATGAGTGGCTGATCTTTTACCGCAAGGAGCCGGGCGTGCCGACGCAGGGGGTGGTGTGCGACAACTACAACAATATCTTTGCCGGGCTGCAGCGCCACCTGAAGCAGCACCTTGCTGCGGCCTATCTCGGCATGCACCAGCGCCTTGATCTTGATACCTCGGGCGTGGTGCTTTTCACCCTGTCGCCAAAAGTGAACCGCAGCATTCACTATCAGTTTAAAGATCACCGGGTTAAAAAAATTTACCGCGCTTTCGTGGCAGGCAATCCCGGCTTTTCGCAAAAGCGCATCGAGACCTTTATATACCGCCATGATGGCCGTTACCGCTGCAACAATACCGGGCCGGGCAAACAGGCTGTTACGCAGTTTTGCCTGCTTGCAGCCTATGATGGCTGCAGCCTTCTTGAGGCGCAGCCCGAAACCGGCCGCACCCATCAGCTGCGGCTGCAACTTGCCCATCTCGGGCACCCCATTCTAGGAGACCGCCTCTATGGCGGAGCCAAGGCGCAGGGCCCTGCCCGCACCATGCTCCATGCCGTTTCGCTTACCGTGATTCATCCCGTAACAAAAAAAGAGCTGACGGTTGAGGCGCCGCTTTTTGACGATATGCTGCAACTGATACACAGCACGGAGAGCGGCAGCCCATTTTTATGCAGCAGTACTCCCGTTCCGGAACAAAAACGATAGATTTAGTAAACACACTGCTTGCGTCCCACGGTTTTGTCTGTTATATAGTTTAAAAAAGTAACTATTCAAATGAGGTACTATTCATGTTTAAAGAAAACGTCCTCAATCAATCCACATTCTGCATCACCTGGGAGCAGATCCCCGGCCGTGGCGCAATCGAACGCCAGCAGGAAGACATTATCACCAATGCCGAAAAAGCCCGGTTAAGCGGCAAGATCCATGCTATCGGCATTACGGATAATCCCGGCGGCAACCCGGCCCTTGCCGTTGATCTGCTGTGCGCCGAGCTTAAGCGCACGAGCATGGAGCCACTGGTGCATTTTGCCTGCCGCGACAAAAACCGCAATGCCATTGAAAGCATGCTCTATGGCCTTGAGCGCAGCCAGGCCCACAACCTGCTCGTGCTCTCGGGGGATTACCCCTCCAACGAAGGTTTCGGAGGCACATCCCGGCCCGTGTTTGATCTTGATCCGGTGCATGTGCTGCAGCTGATCGGTGAAATGAACAATGGCTTTCAGTACCAATACATGGGCAGGCCCCAGCAGCTTGTGCCGACGCAGTTTTTTGCAGGCGTTGCAGTCTCGCCGTTTAAAACAAGCGAGGCTGAACTTGCAGGGCAATATTACAAGCTTCGTAAAAAGATCGCTGCCGGCGCTCAGTTTGCCATCACCCAGATCGGCTATGACGGCCGGAAACTGCATGAACTGCTGCAGTGGCTTCGCAGTAACGATTTTACCCTGCCGGTTCTTGCCAATATTTTTGTGCTGAACTACGGTGTGGCAAAAACCATACGGGCGGGCAAAATTGCAGGCTGCATGGTTCCCGAAGGGCTTGTTGCCCGGCTTGAGCAGGAATCAAAGGCCCCGGACAAGGGCAAAGCAAGCCGCATCATGCGCGCGGCGGAATTCTATGCCGTGGCAAAAGGCCTGGGGTGCGCAGGCACCCATATCGGCGGCCACAATATCAGCTGCGATACGGTAATCGAAGTGATCGACCGAGGCGAGGAGCTGTCGCCCAACTGGCGCGACCTTCTGGCTAAATTCGATTACTCCAATGAGCGCACATTTTTTTACTACTACAAGCGCGACGACGCGACAGGCCTCAACAGCCCGGAGGAAAACCAGCGGCCGGAAAAGGCCATTCGCCCCCTTTCCTACCGGTTTGCAAAAATAATGCACTGGGTCCTGTTCGACAAAGCGACCCCTCTGCACGGCATGATCATGGCGTTCGTACGGTTTGCCGACAAGCGCCCCGGGTTCAAAAAGCGTCTCGGCCATTTTGAACACATTATGAAAGTTGCTCTTTTCCGCTGCATCGACTGCGGCGACTGCGCCCTGTTTGACATAGCCTATCTCTGCCCCATGTCGCAATGCCCCAAATCACAGCGCAACGGCCCCTGCGGCGGCAGCCTTAATGAGTGGTGCGAAGTTCATCCCGATGAAAGCAAATGCATCTGGGTGCAGGCCTATCAGCGCCTCAAAAGCGACGATGGCACCAGCGCTATTTTTTCCGACACGGCCATCACCCCGCCCTGCAACTGGCAGCTGTGGCAAACCTCATCATGGCTGAACTATTTTCTTGGAAGGGATCACCGGCGGGGCAGGCATTAATTAAACCTGGCCGATTAGGGATTGGCCAGGTGCATAAAAAATAAGTATTTTCTATACGGCAGCCTTGCAGCTCTGGAAAAAAGCCAAAAACAAGGCGTTCAGAACATTCCGTTTTACAGTACAGCCCCATACAAAACACTGCGTCAGATGCCTTCAAAGCTTGACGCAGTATTGTTATTGGAAAAACTACATGGGCTCATTTAGTCATAAAAGCCTATATCTCTTCCCCATCAGGATGGGCTTGACAAAAATCGGTTATAACTTGATTGCTGTCGCCACAAGGTGGGCCTAATCGGGCACTTTGTATGTCATTGCATTAATGCTCATTCCTGCACCAACAGATGCAAAAACAAGAAGATTCCCTCCTGCAATTCTGTGCCCATCCAGTTTTCCCTTATAAAGCAAATCAATGAGTGTCGGCAATGTTGCGACTGAACTATTTCCCAGCCTCTCAATTGTCATTGGCATGATGCTATGATCAAACTCTCTCATGTTATAAAGTCTGCATAAGCGTTTGAGTATTGCCTCATCCATTTTTGCATTTGCCTGATGCAGAAGGACTTTGTTGACATCGAAAATAGAAAACCCTGCATTATCAAGACACTCTTTTACAACGAACGGGACAGTCCTTAAAGCATAGTCATATACTTTATGCCCATCCATTTTAAGAAACAAATCACCGTTGCCGTAAGAAGGATTATATGATTTCCCCATTTGTAAAAGATGGGCATGTTTCAATGTATCAGTCCTTGCGGAATGTGATAAAATCCCTACATCCTCATTGCTTTTCCTTACTTCAAAAATAGTAGCTCCAGCACCGTCTGAATATATCATGCTGTCAACATCATGAGGGTCTGAAATCCGAGAAAGTGTTTCAGCGCCTATGACAAGCACCCGTTTAGCAATGCCTGCTTTTATAAAACAGTCTGCTTGTATGACACCCTGCAACCAGCCAGGACAACCGAAGGGGATGTCACAGGCAACTGTTCTAGGATTCTCAATACCAAGCTTGTATTTTACACGTGCGGAAACACTTGGCACAAAATCCGACCTTCTATTGTCACAAAGCAAATCTCCGAAGTTGTGAGCGACAATGAGATAGTCGATAGTTTCTTTGTCTATATTTGATGATCTAAGGGCTTCTTGTGCGGCGAAGCAGGCAATGTCTGATGTGGTAATATCATCAGTAACATAACGCCTTTCTTTGATACCTGTAATTGCTTCAAAATTGTTTATAATTGCCTGATTTGATTTAGTCAGCCTGTTGCCATCTGAAGAATAGAACTCTCTTTGAAAAAAATCCGAATTGAGAACTCTTCTCTCTGGAATATAACAACCTGTGCCGACTATAACAGAGTATATACTATAATTATTCTTGGGTTCCATAATTGCCGCTTGTTAAATTCAATGGGTTTCAAAATTCATACGATTGAATACATAGATGTGTTTAATTGGACCGCTTCAACTCTATGTTTTCGTTCCTGCCAGAATATATATTGCCACCACCTATCTGTACTGTGCAACTCTGTTTTTTTTTGAAATAATTTATAAAAAATCCATCACTCCCGCGAAAGCGGGAGTCCGGTTTTGGGGCGTTTTATGGATTCCTGCTCCCCGATCTGGTCGAGGACAAGCTTCGCAGGAATGACGTTCCATAAAGTTCTTTTTATTAAGTTGCACAGTACACCTATCAACTCTGCTTTCAATGTCTGTAAAGCAATGAGCAATCAAGCTTTGTCACATGCAGTTCTGTTCGGTATTTTAATTCCCGGAAAACGCCTTGTGTTGTTGTGCAGCCCTTCTCCATTAATTTCCTCTGCTCGGATTGTTTATCTGATTATCTACAAGAATCTTCTTTCCTGCAACCAGATATTAAGAAAAAATCTCTTTTTTTATGCGTTGGCTCACACGTAGCAGGGTGGGGCAGCATAGCGGAAACCACCGATTATTTTTAACATTAATGGCGGGTTTCACCCACCCTGCTGTTCCCGGAATCACGTGACCGTCCATGCCTGCTGATCACTTTTTGCCGCTTGCGTCTTTCGGGCGGAATAGATGAACCTGCTGCATGCCACGCACAGAGTTCAGTAAAAACACCCTGCGGCATGCCAGAACCTTTGCAACCGTGATGGACCTTTCTATAATATCCCCCCGCTCAAGAAGAAAAGCGCGCAGCGTTCCCGGCAAAAGCCCGCACCGGACCGGTGGAGTGCAGAATTTGCCGCCTATGTCGACGACAATATTGGCTATGGTAGATTCGGTAATCTCGCCTTTCTGATTATACAGAAGAACATCTGCCGCCCCGGTCGCCTGTTTGAGTGCATCCTGATAGACTTGCCGGCAGGTGGTCTTGTGATAGAGGAAGGGGTTTGCGGCATCAACGGGCTCTGCTGCAAGGGCGATGTCGGGAAAACCTGGCATGCCGGGTTCTATACTGGTTGCCGTGACTGAAACGGCCCCGCTTTTGCTGACAAGCATGCGAATTCTGTGAGGCGCTCCGGGCAGTCCGGCTGCGCACTGGACTAACAGCCTGCGTACTTGCCCGCTATCCAGCTTGAATCCAAAGTATTCGGCAGAGTTCTGCAAGCGCTGCAAATGATAGGGCAGCAGCCAGAGTTTGCGCTCCGGTGTCCACAAAATCGTTTCAAGCAGATCAAATGCCGCAGGGGGCCGGTGCAGTATCCGGGCCTTGATGCGACTCTCCTCAAGCTCGCTGGCGGGTCGCGAATCCCAGACAATGCCCCCGCCAATGCCGTACTCGGCGCGCTGCTCCGGCCGGTTTATCAGCAGGGTTCGTATGGCCACGCTGAACTGCGCGCGCCGGCCGGGAGCAATAAACCCGATTGCCCCTGTGTAAATGCGGCGGGGCGAAGACTCAAGCCCGGCAATAATCTGCATGGTCCTGGTCTTCGGAGCGCCCGTGATCGAAGAGGCCGGAAACAGAGCGCTGAATATCTCAGCCACTGAAGAACGGGTTTTCGCGCGCACAGTCGAGGTCATCTGCCAGACCGTTGAAAACTGCTCCACTGAAAACAGATGGGGAACATGCACGCTGCCGGTCGCGGCCACGCGGCCCATATCATTTCTCACCATGTCGGCTATCATAATATTTTCAGCCCTGTCTTTTGCCGATGCGGCAAGCGCCGCAGCCTGCTGGCGATCATGCTCAAACCAGAGCCCCCGGCTGGCAGTACCCTTCATGGGGCGCGATTCGAGACGGTTGTGCTCCAGCCGGAAAAACAGTTCGGGAGAGGCGCTGCACACAGCCCACTGCCCCGTATCAATGAATGCCCCGTAGGGCGAATCATGGGCAGCAGCCATTTCAAGAAAGAGTTTCCATGGGTCAGCTTTGCATGCCGAGCGCAACCGGTAGGTGAAATTGACCTGATAGGTGTCTCCCGCGCTGATATGCTTTTTAATGCGGGCAATGCATGCGTGATAGTGCCGGGGCGTGATGGTCGGCTTCCAGTCAAGATGCGAAAGGTTGCAGTCCGCACTGGCAGGCAGGCATGCCAGCTCTTCCGGCGCGCCGTAGAGCCCAAACCAGATAAGTGGGAAACCACTGTCAGGATGAACCACGAGCGACGGGTCGAAGGCTGGCGCAGCCTCATATGCTACAAAGCCTGCGGCATAGAGCCCGCAAGTGTCTACAGCCTCTTCAACCTCGCGCAGCACGGGAATGACCTCATCAATATTCCGGGCAATGCAAATCCTGCGGGGACGAAAGAAGCTGAGCCAGCCTCCGTCCGTATCATTGCGCAGAACAATTGTAGCCTTACATTGCGTCTTCACTCCACCATCCTTGAGAAGCCATAAACCACCCTGCCGCATGCAGCGGGGTATTGAAGTTGTTTCGTCATGCCGGACTTGATCCGGCATCCAGTCTGCTTTTTTTCTGGATTCCGGCTTGCGCCGGAATGACGGTATGCGCGGCAAGCCCCGGGGTATTGAACCCGAAGTGAATAAAAAAACAGGGGCACTTCCGGCAAGCGCCCCTGTTATACACAGCAATAATTGTAAATTCTACCTTTTTTCCAATCGCTGCCCAAGACGATCAGTTACAGAAGCCGGTAGGGATAGGCCCGCTTTGTCCATTCATTTTGCGGATACGTTTTTTGCAGCTGTTCATAGGCCTGCTTGAGCGGTGCTGGATTGTGCGTGCTTTTATAGCCGCAGACGCCGTGGACAAATATGGCCTCCGGCGCCGCATCGCTTGCGGGGTATGCCGAAAACAGCTTCCCAAGGCAGCCAAACGCCTTGTCGAAAAGCTCAAGGTCGCTGTAGACTTTTGCGCTGCCGAGCAGAAGCGATGGGACCAGCTCTTCAGCCGCGAGAAAGCCCACCGTCCGGTGGTGTTCCTGGCCGTTCCAGTCAAGGGTGACCAGCGTCGGCGTCCAGCTTACTTTGAATTCTTTTGCCAAAGGTTGATCAGAGGGTATGCGCAGGGCAACCATGCTGTCGGCAAGAAAGACTTCGACCGCTTTTTGTGGATACGTAACCGCATCCATCTGCTGGCAGCCGATTCAGCCGGGGTTGAAAAAATCAACAAGCACGGGCTTTTGCCCGGCCTGCGCCTTTGCCAGCGCTGCTTGCATATCGGTTTCCCAAGCTATTGCTCCCATACTGCCTCCTTACTGTTAAGGGTTTATAAAGGGAAGGAATTTCTGAAAATACCGTCAGAGTATAAATGTAGGTTATTCAAATGGCGATTACAATGGGGGAAATACAGAGGCATTACTCGAAGGCTGGGGAACTGTTTCCACGTGAAGAAAAGTCTTGAACGACAGGGTGCCGGGTTTCATTCTTCAACCCGACCTATGAGTCTGCGGCACTAACTGCATCCGCTTTTCTACCTTACGATTGTATGGCTTCCTATAAGTCGTCGCCGACAAGATCTATGCAAAGCAGACCGGTTCCAAAATCCGCTATTTCAAGAGGACTGATGCCGACATTGAAACCGATAATAAACAGCTGTATTTCAAACCCCACCTCAAAAAAATCATAGTGCGTATTTGACCCGCCCATGTCCGCAAGGCTGACACGCGCCCCGCGGGCTGATTCGAACCCCACAGGTACAGGAAGCAGGCTTCCGCCGCGCGGACCAGGCAGCCCGGCATAGACGGTTCTGTGGCTTCCTAAAAAAAACGATCCCGGCGCTGTCGCCCGAACACCTGCGGACAGGCCAGGACCAGCCCGTAGTCTAACCCTGAAGATATCAAGCAGATCAAAAACTCTGTTCGGCACATACATAATAATTTTATAAAGACCGGCATCAGCCTCGCGGGGGGATACCGCCTGCGCGCACAGGAAAAAAAATGTCAGCACCACAACCAGGGCCATGCATGATTTTTTCATGATTTTTGACACCATATTGTTATCGGGCTATAGAATTATTACCTTTTGAACAGCTCGTGTAGGGATTAGTTGCGAAACGCATGCTAGCCCGCCAAAAATGACTACTATCTGTGCTCTATTACACTATCTGACCGATTGTATCAAGTTGGCAGTTGTTTTTAAGGCAGATTACCGGAGTCTATGGAGAAATTTACGGTTTTAAATTTTGAGATTACAAGCTCCTTGTCAAGCCGGTAGTGACTACAATTAAATATAGCCGCGACCAGACTGTCCTGCAGAAGCAGAAAAGTAATCGGGGTGTAGCCAGTCCTTACATAGTGGCTGTAATCAATGGAGTTCCCCGTCAGTCTTTATATGTTCAGCTTGAGTGAACCCGTGCTGCGCGTTTATCGCCACACCTGCAGAATGAAGTAGCCGACCATTATAAAAGCTATAATCACCTTGCCGACGGCGCCGCACAAAAAGCCGACCAGTGTTCCATAGCCGACCTTGACAGAGGCTTTAAGCTCACTGCCCTTTAGCAGTTCCAAAACAACGGCGCCGGCAAATGAGCCGATGATAAGGCCGATGATATTTGCCGTTATGAGCCCCAGGGTGCCGCCGATGCAGGCGCCGATAATACCCCAGCGGCTTGCTCCGTATTTTTTAGCGCCAAGAACTGCTGCGGCAGAATCAAGTCCCTGACCGGCAAGGGTCAGCACTGCAAGCACGATTAAATCAGTCCAGCCGACAACAGTGAATTGCGTCTGCCAGGCATATAGCGCAGCACCGGCCAGTATCATGGGCGAGCCCGGCAGCATGGGCAACAGCGACCCGGCCAGGCCCAGAAGCATCAGAACAACGGTAAGTGCTATGACAAGCTCATGGGGCATGGCATTACAGCTTTTCTTTGGCCAGAAAAACGCCCTTGTCAACTTTGGCGAAAAACTCCTGGTAGAACTTCTGGTCCTGCACCTGCACGACCCCCATCACGGCTCCGGTGTTGTCATAGGTCTTTACCTGGAAATTCATGCGCACGCGGGTCTGCTTCCCGTGGCCGCTGACCGTGCCGGAGCATTCCACCACGGCATTCTTTTTCCAGCGGTCGTTTTCGTCTGAAAATGCTTTTTTCCAGAAACCGCGGTCGTCAACATCAATCTCTTTTGTTGCTGTGACAAGACCCAGGGCGGCATCAGCGTTTTTTACGATGTAAAAATCGTCCTGCAGTACATTCAAAAGAGCTTTCATGACCAGCAGCGTATCTGCGGTTTCAAAGGCCCGGGTCTGAAATTCCCTGATTTGCAGCTGCGACATAGCGCCAGGATAGCCGCCTTTGCTTGAGGTTGATGATGAGCATGCGCAGAGCGTGCAAACGGCACATACGGCAAGGAGCATCTTTTTCATTATGGTTTCCTAAAACTTGCTCATATTGTAGGAGAAGGTGCTGACCTGGCTGTGTTTATCAAACTTTATCACCACGGTAAGCGTTTTTTGGGTCGAACTAGAGGCGCCCGATCCGCCCCCGTAGGAGCCGCCGACACCGCCCAGTATCAGGGTCTTGCTGATAGAGGCGCCGGCGGCTACTCCGCCGGTTATGTCTCCTTTGCTCTGTGAATAGGAGGCCTCGGTGGCGATTTTGTCATAGACCCAGGTTTCGCTGCCGTCTTCATCGCGCGTGACGATATTGGGCGAGCCGAGCGCTTCGGCAACGCTTGCCTGCGACATGCCGGTTCGAATCTCCTTCTGCACAATACCCAAGGTCATCTCCCGATCTTTGGTCGAGGTCAGGCCGCTTTCATGCGCGCATGATGTCAGAAGAAATGAGACGGCAACAAAGAAAACAATAAAAAAACTTTTTTCCATGACAAAACCTCCATTATAAACATTTTATTTTGCAGAAGCCCACCATTGCAGAACGCGCTGATCTTTTATGCGGCACTCCCCGTAACGCAGCAGATGCTCATTATAGCTGCCCCGTCAGATTTCATAATAGGTGTAGCCGCGAAGCCCTGATTCATAGGCATGCATAATTTTATGCCTTTCAGCGCCAGAAATTTTTCCTTCACGCACCGCGTTTTCTGCTGCCTGACGGAACTGGGTCAATAAAACCTTGGTGTCATATTCAACATAGGTAAGAACGTCGGCGATGGAATCGCCTTCGATTTCCCTGACAAAATCAAAACTCCCGTCATCATTCATCCGAACGCTGACGATATTGGTGTCGCCCAGGAGATTGTGCAGATCACCAAGGGTTTCCTGGTAAGCCCCAACCAGAAATACGCCCATAAAATATTCTTCGCCGGCTGTAATGTCGTGGAGAGGCAGGGTATTGCGCACGTCGTGCAGGTCGATAAAACGATCTATCTTGCCGTCGGAATCACACGTTATATCGGCAAGAATGGCTTTGCGGGCCGGGCATTCACTCAGCCTGTGCACGGGCATGATGGGGAAAAGCTGGTCGATGGCCCATGAATCCGGCAGCGACTGGAATATGCTGAAATTGCAATAATAAATATCCGCCAGCGCGATGTCTATGCCTTCCAGCTCGACCGGGACCTGCTTGATTTTTTT
>CAIWCT010000187.1 GCA_903911225.1 uncultured delta proteobacterium | reverse complement strand
TGCTCCGGTACAATTTGTGGTACGCCCGGTTTATTGCCGGAAAATGCTGCTCTATAGTTTCTAATATTTAATTGTCAAAGAACGATTTAATATAGCGCTCTCAATTTTTAATTACGACACAACCTCCATGGGGCGAGGGAGCCTGTTTTTCCCCTCCCTTGATGGGAGGGGATTAAGGGGAGGGTGATCTCAACTGATAAATTCAAATGTGAAGGCCCACTAGCCCGAAATCAAGCGAACCCAGAAGGCGGTTAAAGAAAAAAACGATTTTTCCGCCGGGTTCGTCACGGTACGGCAACAAATTTTCATTTTTTCAGCAGCACAGCTAAAAAAATGCATACACACTCACCACATACGAGTATCACTGTGCACAGTAATAGTGTTTTGGACAAAGCTATCCCGTCGGTCTCTTATTGTAAACACACCTGCTGTCTTGTGCTATGCCAACCGCAACCGTCGTATGTCCGCAAAGGTATTCAAAAACTGAGCAGTCCACTGATTATAGCCCAGTACCCGGTACAAGATTTTACGGCCCGTAGAGACAATCTGTATGGGAATTTTTATAAGCCCGTTGAGAAATCGACGGAACTCCATCCGCAACAGTGTTTCCCGCTGATCAGCCTTTCTGACAAGCAACGCAAACCAGGCTTTCAGGGTCCAGGCAAGCGATGCCATAACCATGTAGGCCCAGTTGGACTCAAGGGCATCTACGGGCATCCGCAGCGCAGAGATTCCGTTCTTGAGCTGTTCGATCAAATTCTCCTGGTTGCACCGTTCATTACAAAACCGCACAACCTCCGGCATGCTCATGTCCTCAACATTGGTGATGTAAAAGAAATACCTGACGTCATCCCACAGGCTCAGTTGGCCCTCTTTGACAGCAAGGTTTTTCCGAAGCGCAATGACACGGTAGGGCCTGGTGCATTTTGTCGGCTGATAGAAAAACTGAGCAACCTGTTCATCCCGCAGAATAATGTTGCGGTACTTTTTAGCAACAACAATGTCTTCTTTGACATTGCGGGGGTGTCTGCGCGGAATGCTTTGCGCCGGTTGCTTTTTGCTTCGTGGCAAACCCTTCCAACAGCTTCTCTCAAGGCCCTCTGCAATTTTAACCAGATTTGGCATAGCGTCTATGCCAAAGGCAAACAGCACCCCGCTGTCTGTCCACCGGTCAAAATTGGCTGTCAGGGCAAAATCCGTATCTCCCCGCAAACAAACCTGATCAAAGCTCTGCCGCACCAGGGCTACGGCCCGGTCAATCCACGGGGTTGCGCCATCATGGGAAACACGATTGCCCGGCCGGTTTACCAGATACAAAGGCTCCATCGTGTTTGCAAGAGATACCACCAGCGGATGGTAGCCCCACTGCCCCTTATAGGAAAGCCCTATGCCTTGCTTGCACTCTCCCCAGGTCGGGGCAATTGTCCCGTCCAAATCAATAAGAGCAAGCTTTCTCTCCTGCCTGCTCAACCGTTTGCTCCATATCTTCGGACGAATGCTGTTGGCTGCCTCCATCAATTCAACAACAGCATGGGTCGAAAAGCGCCGGGTGAAATCTCCGGCCGTCGTCGGATCAGGTATGCGCTCAGCCCCCAGGGCATCCATGTACGTCTCATCGTTGCGCCGAAGCTCCAGGTCATCCAGACACATGCCGCCCGTGAGCGTATTGTAGGCTATGTTCATAACGTGATCGGATTCATGATAGGGCTTATGCTGTTTCAAAAGATGCACCTTGGCATCTATTGCCTTTATCAATCCGCTGTTGTGCGCCAGAAGATGAAACGCACCAAGGCCGCCGCAGTCAACAGCATGTATGCGCTCTGCCATTTCATAGTGAATATTGCGTGCTGCAAACATCGGCTGCGGCCGGTCAGGATACTGTTTGCGTTCAAGGCGTTTTGCCAATTTGTGTTTGCGTTTTTGAAGAATTCTGCTATCTTTTTGTTTCACTCGAAATGCTCCTTTTTGCGGTTAAATTTTGTTTGACCAAACTCATTTTAACCAATATTAACGGGCATTTCGAGTGCTTTTATTAGATAAATCGCTTTTGTGTTCACTTATTTAAAGACTAGTTTTCCGTCATTTGTTTAGCACTTTAGTTCTTCATCATATCAGTCGATTTTTTCTATAACTTTCCTCGAAAATTCAATTGATTGAGCAATATACTCTTTAGCTATTTCTATGTATTTGTTGCTTAAATTTCCACGCCC
>CAIWCT010000186.1 GCA_903911225.1 uncultured delta proteobacterium | reverse complement strand
GCTTGAGGCGGCGCGAAGGCTGGGCTGGGAACACATAGAGGCAACTGTTTTGGAAAAAACGGGAGAGCTGCCCATGCTGGAGTTGGAAATCGAGGAAAATGTGCAGCGCCGCGACTTTTCAAATGAGGAGCTTGCCGAAGGGCTCAAGCGGCTTGAAAAACTGCGCAACCCCGGATTTTTAAGACGCATATGGCAGTGGATCAGGCAGGTTTATGCGCGACTGCTGGGCTTGGAGTGAGGGGGCCCTGATCGCTACGTCTGGTGGCGGATACAAATATTGCACGCGAATCCGGGGGATGGTCACCGCTGAACCCCGTTTGACCAGGCGATTAAAGTTTCAAATCAGCCCCTGCAGCTAATGGATTGATTTTATAACAGAGGGTAATAAACCCCGGCCCGCATGTTTGCTGCGCCCGCAGAATTATCATCCACCGGCGGCAAGCTTTGCAGCCTTGACCGTATTGGCCATGAGCATGGTTATGGTCATGGGCCCCACGCCGCCCGGCACAGGGGTAATAGCGCCAGCAATTTCTTTTGCAGCATCAAAATCGACATCGCCTTTGAGTATGGCGATTTTTTTGCCGGTTTTTTCGCTGATCTTTTCCCCCACGCGGTTCACTCCCACATCGATGACACAGGCCCCCGGCTTTATCCATTCCGGCTTCACCAGATTGGGCACACCTGCCGCCACGATTAAAATATCGGCCCTTTTACAGTGGCTTGCCATATCTTTGGTGCCCGTATGCACGATGGTCACCGTGGCGTTTGCCTTGGGCGCCTTTTGCAGCAGGATATTGGCAATGGGCTTGCCGACGATATTTGACCTGCCCACAACAACCACCTCGGCCCCGTCAGTTTTATAGCCCGAGCGCGCGATGAGCTCTTGTATGCCAGCCGGCGTGCAGGGCAGAAATTTTGCCTCATCGCCGCCAATCATGAGCCTGCCCACATTCACCGGATGAAAAGCATCCACATCCTTGTCCGGGTCGATGGCATTGATAACCTTCTTTTCATCAATATGTTTAGGCAGGGGCAGCTGCACCAGTATGCCGTGAATTTTCGGGTCATGATTATACCCCTGGATGAGCTTCAGAAGCTGCTCTTCTGAAACATCGGGGGGCTGATTGTCTTGAATGGAATAAAAACCCAGCTCATGGGATGTTTTTTGCTTTGCCGTTACATAGCTCACCGATGCGGGATTTTCACCCACCAGTATGGTGACAAGGCCTGGCACCACCCCGCGCTGATGCTTCAACTCTGCCACCTCGCGCCGCAGTTCATCGCGAATCTGGGCGGCGATTTCTGTTCCGTTGATTATTTTTGCTGACATAAAAGCATCCTTTCGCAAAAGTCTTTATCTGTCTGTGGATTATTTTTTAGCATATTTGCGCGGTTTCAGCATTAAAAACTCTTCCCGTATAAAGCCGGCACCGGCTTGTATCGATAAACATGGCGCAGTGTAATAAACTGAAGAGCACCGTTTTTGCCCGACCAAGCACCTCTCCTTCGTATAATTAAATAGACGGTTTACTTCTGCACACCAATAGCATGTGCAGCCCGTACTAAGCACATATCATTGTTTATTACATATGAAGCGAATAATAAAAGGGGTGATGAAAAAAATATTTATTTATTGTATGCTGGCATTGGTTGCAACTGCCATGCACTGCAGCGCCTTTAAGCTGACAAGCCCTGATTTCAAGGATGACGGTCAGGTGCAGGTCTTTTGTTCCTTTGCCTGCTGCAAGCCAGCGGACAGGCTCAGCAGTGCAGCCCCCGGACTGTGTAAACGCAAACAACTTAAAAATAAGGAGAGCAATGGAACATATTTCAGATCCTATAGCCTATGCCCGTGATGTGGTGGGCGGCGACCCCATGGCAACATTTCTTGGCGTGCACATCGATGAGGTGAGGCCGGGCTATGCCCGCTGCTCACTTTTAGTAAAGCCTGAATATCTGAATGCCGCTGATCGGGCCCATGGGGTGACGGTTTGCGCTGTGGCAGACCAGGCTTTTGCCGTGGCCTGCAACTCTCTTGGCACAAAAGCCCTCGCGGTGAGCCTTAAGCTTACCTATACGGCCGCTGCGCCTCCGGGTGATTTTATTGTTGCTGAGGCAACGCCCGTCTATGTGGGCCGCAAGGTAAGCGTCTGGAAGATCGAGG
>CAIWCT010000185.1 GCA_903911225.1 uncultured delta proteobacterium | reverse complement strand
GCTTTTTTCAGCAGGCTTTCCTGTAAGGGCGAATCAAACATCCGGGGAAAAAGGGTTATGATGTCAAACCGGATCATTCTGCACGCTGGAAATCTGGAGCTAACTAACATAGAAAAAACCGGCAAAGAAGCAGAAATCGGCTTTTTTGCCAGTCTACAGTTTTATTTACCTACGGCCACGGTCGCATGAACATGTATCATGAGCCGAAAAAAGAAACCTACTCGATGATTTCCAGCACAGCCCGTTTTCTATTTTTTGCCGAAGATGCCGACAGGATAGTTCTGATTGACTGAGCGGTTCTGCCATGCTTGCCGATGATCTTTCCCAAATCTTCTTTGGCCACGCGCAGTTCGATTACTGATGTCTGTTCCCCCTCGATCTCACTTACCACCACTGCATCGGGATTGTCAACAAGAGCCTGAGCGATGTACTTTACCAAGTCTTTCATGCTAGCCTCCATTTGAGTTTTAGTTGCAGATTTACCGCTTCCCGTTTACTGTGCTGCTTCCCTTACCCCTTAAAAACCCCTTCTTTTCTCAAGATTCGATCAGCGGACTGTGTCGGCTGTGCGCCTTTTTTAAGCCAGTCAATCGCTTTTTCCTTATCTATTTTAATCGCTGCAGGGTTGCTGCAGGGATCATACGTACCCAGCACCGCCACAAAACTAGAGTCGCGGGGAGCCGTTTCGGTAGCAACGACTATACGATAAAAAGGTTTCTTTTTCTTGCCGAAACGAGCAAGCCTGATTTTTACTGCCATGATACCCTATCCTTCCCTTATAATGTAATAGCTTGAAGAGTGCACCTGCATCGGAAATTCAAAAAGAATAGTTTATATATTTTTTGGGAAATTTGTCAAGGGAATTCAGATAAAAAACAACTTGAAAAGCTCAAGCCCCTGTGCTAATTTAGTAAAATAATAAAATTTATCTTTTTTGTATCAAAAAATATAATTCATGGCAATAACAAATTTTACCCTATCCGTTACAACTACCGGATCAACCGACATTGTTGACATTAGCGACGAGGTTGACCAATGTCTGTCAAAGGTCTGCCCTGAACAGGGATTCATACATCTTTTCATCCCCGGTTCCACTGCTGCCTTAACCACCCTTGAATATGAGCAGGGCGCCATAGCAGACCTCCAAAAAGCCATTGAACGTATGGCTCCCCGTGATATAGCCTATAAACATGATCAGCGCTGGGGCGACGGCAATGGCTATGCCCATGTACGGGCCGCACTGCTTGGCCCGTCGCTCACCATTCCCGTTGTAAACGGCGCCATGCGTCTGGGAACATGGCAGCAGATCGTTCTGTGTGACTTTGACAACCGGCCAAGAACCCGGGAAATTATGGTACAGGTCTATGCAGAAGCATAACCGCACCTCCGCTTTGTGCCGTTTCTCCAAGCGGCTTACCCTGCAGGCTCATACCCGATATCGCCACTGAGCATGGAAAAAAAATCCGCTAAAAGCGACACTGAAACGGAAACACTTTACTTTGACGATCCCGGCATTGTGAAAGCCCTGTGCGGCGAACATGACGGGCACCTCAAAGTGCTGAGCAAACGGCTTGCAGTAAAGATACACCTGCGCGGCAGCCAGTTCACGCTTCATGGCCCTCGCACATCGATACTGACGGCAAAAAAAATACTCCAGGATCTGTACTTTGTCGTAGAGTCGGGCTACCGGCTCAGCTCCATTGATGTGGTGCAGGCCATCACCATGATCGAGCAGGACACTCCCCTGCACCTGAAGGATGTTTTTCTCGATACGATTATCCACACCGCCAAGCGGCGCCCCATCACCCCGAAAAGCTATGCTCAGAAACAATATGTGGATGCTATCCGCGGTTTCGACATTGTTTTCGGCATCGGTCCTGCGGGCACGGGCAAGACCTATCTGGCCATGGCCATGGGCATTGCGGCCCTGCTAAAAAAAGATGTCAGCAGAATCATTCTCACAAGACCTGCCGTTGAGGCCGGCGAAAAGCTCGGATTTCTTCCGGGCGATCTTGCAGAAAAAGTCAATCCCTATCTGCGCCCTCTCTATGACGCCCTGCATGATATTATGGATATGCACAAAGCTCAAGACATGATACATCAGGGCGTGATAGAAGTTGCGCCCATCGCGTTCATGCGCGGTCGCACGCTCAACGACTCGTTTGTGATTCTTGATGAAGCGCAAAACACCACGGCCGAACAGATGAAAATGTTTCTTACGCGCCTTGGATTCAACTCCAAGGCAGTCATAACCGGAGACATCACCCAAATCGACCTGCCGCAGGCTACGGCCTCAGGCCTCGTGCAGGCGCAACACGTTCTGGAAAAAATCGAGAGGATCAAATTCTGCAATTTTACCGAAAAAGATGTGGTCCGTCATCCCCTTGTCAAAGACATCATCCGCGCATACGAAACATTTACTAAAAAAGAAAAACACACATGAAAATACAGATATTCAAGAAGCTGCGCAGCAGGCGCGCGCAACAGCCCTTTGCAAAAATGGAGCGCACAGGGGAGTGGCTCAAAATCATCAGGCCGCTTATGACCTCAGCGACTTACGAGACGCTGGCTTTTATAGTGCTCGCCGGCATTATAGCATTTCTCCTGGCGCCGCAACAATCAGCGCCCAGATACCATTATAAGGCCGGCGATATAGCCCAGGACAATATACGGGCACATCAGGATTTCACGGTTGAAGACACCGAAAACACGGACAAGCGCCGCCGTGAAAAAGCCGATGCCGTTGCGTCGGTCTATGACTTCAACGCAAAGGCTGAAAATGACATGGCACAGCGCATCACCGCAGCTTTCGGAACCATGCGCGATGCAATCAGAAAAAAGCCCCGCAACCAGGCCCTCTCCGAAAAAGAACGTCTTGCGATGCAGGAAATGCTGCGTATTCAGATAGCCGAACAGGACTTTGCCCTGCTTGCCGACCGGGCATTCAAAAAGGAATATGAGGAGGCCCTTCTGGACCTGGTGCTGCCGTTTGTCCAGCGTGAGATAGTTGCTGCAAAGGGCCCCCTGTTCAAGGAACGCGGCAGGGGCATCATACTGCGCAACATTGCATCAAACCAGGAAATAACGGTCAACGATTTCACCTCCTTTATCGATGTGCAGGATGCTGAAATACTGCTGCGGCGCGACGCCCGCACATTTCTGAAAAACGAACCGCGCGACATACGCAAAACTCTGATCGACATGGCCGTCAGGCTCATTGAGCCCACCATTACCCTTAATGCCCAGGAAACCAGTGAACGCCGCGAAGCTGCGGCTCAGGAGGTCGCCCCGCTGTTCTATTCGATCCAAAAAGACGAAATCATCGTGCGAGAGGGGGCGCCAGTTTCGGATATTTCGCTTTTGAAGTTAAGTGCCATGCGGGAATTAAAGCAGTCAAAAAGCGTGCTTTGGACGCTGCTGGGATATTTTTTGTTTTCTTTCATGACGCTTACAATAATATATCGGTTTGCAAAAAACAACCTCGGTGACATTGCCATAACACGCATCACCTACCGCGACTTCATTTTTCTATGCTCAATTCTTCTCATGGCATTTCTGCTTTTCAAATTTTGCGCCGCAGGGGCAGCAACATTTTCCAAAGGCTCTACTGATCCGCCTCTCACGGCTTACTATTACGGTATACCGTTTGCGTTTGCGGCTATCGTTATAAGCATCGTGCTGTCTTCCCAGATCGCATCGCTGAGCGCCGTTATCGTATCGTTGTTTGCCTGTTTTCTTTTGGATAACAACTTCGCATTTTTTGCATTTTCCTTTATAAGCGCCATCGTTGCCACGCAGGAAGTTCGCTACACCAGACAGCGCAGCGACATCATTCGGGCAGGCATGATTGTCGCCACGGTCAATGCCCTGCTTATTGTGTCGCTGTATCTGATCAGCGGCGATGCATTCAAGACCGAAACTCTCTACAGTATTGCCTTCGGCATGCTCGGAGGCGTACTTTCCGCCGTGCTTTCAACAGGGATTATTCCCATCATTGAAATCATCTTCAATTATACGACCGATATTAAACTCCTGGAACGAGCCGACCTCAACCAGCCCGTGCTGCACAATTTGCTGATCTCGGCGCCCGGCACCTATCACCACAGCATCCTGGTCGGGGTGCTTGCCGAGGCGGCAGCCGAGGCTATCAATGCCAACCCGCTGCTTGCACGCGTATGCGCCTATTATCATGACATCGGAAAAATCAAAAAGCCCCTCTATTTTATAGAAAACCAGAAAGGGGGCGAAAACAAACATGACCGGCTGTCGCCGAGCATGAGCAGTCTCATCATCACCTCTCATGTCAAGGACGGCATCGAAATCGCCCGGCAGCACCGCCTGGGCGCTATCATTCAGGACGTCATCGCCCAGCATCACGGCACCAGCATTATAACCTATTTCTACCAGAAAGCCCGGGAGATGCAGGATGATGATGATCAGCCCGTCAATGACAAGGACTTTCGCTATCCCGGCCCCAAGCCGCAAACAAAGGAAGCCGGAATCGTGATGCTTGCAGACGCGGTGGAGGCAACCTCAAAAACATTGACTGACCCTTCGCCATCGCGGATACAGGGCATGGTGCAGCGCATTATTAATAATATTTTTGTCGATGGTCAGCTGGACGAATGCGAACTTACGCTCAAGGACCTGCACCTGATAGCCGAAAACTTCAATAGAATTCTCAACGGGATTTTTCATGCCCGGATTGATTATCCGGCACATACCGACAAGGAGACAAATGGCAAGGATCCAGATAAAAAACCAGCAAGGAGCGATCCGGATCGAGCTTCCACTGATAAGGAAGACGGTGAACGCGATCTTGGACGCCTTGGCCTTATCAAGGGCAGAGGTAAGCATTCTGCTGCTTGATGACGCTGGCATTACGGGCCTAAACGAGCAGTACCTTAAAAAAACCGGCCCCACCGATGTCATTTCATTTCCCATGCACGATGGAGCTTTTCCCTCTGTGCAGCCCGATCTTTTAGGCGATATCGCCATATCCGTGCCGACAGCACAGCGGCAGGCCGACAGGCGGGGCGTGACACTGCACGAGGAGATGGCAGGCCTTTTCATTCACGGCATACTGCACCTTCTGGGCTATGACCATGAGCTATCGGCCTCTGACAGCAGGCGGATGAAGGCAAAGCAGCGGGCGGTGCTTGCGCAGGTTCTAAAAAAAGCCTGACCGGACTGGAGAAAAACAGACAAAAAAACCGCGGCCATGTTTAATGGCCACGGTTTTTTTTATTGCTGTAAAGAGCAATGAGTTATTTCAGTTTGATGCCGGTTCCTTTGCAGGAATCAAAATAAACGCCAATGATGAAACCCGCAAAAGTTTCGCTGGCCGGGCATACATTGATCATGGCATTGGCTTTGCCGCCCTCTGGTGATGCTGCCAATTTAGCAACCTCGGTTAGAAGGGCCTCGTTGCTTTTGCCCGGATAAATTTCAAAAATTTTGATGAAAGGGAAACCGATACCGAAACCGATCTCTCTGCCTTTGAACTGGCCTGTGGCGGTATAGTTTTCAAAGGTACCGTCGCCGGTTGTAATATTTTTCATATTTGATGCCTTTGCCACGGAGGCAAGGTCAACAGAAGAAGTCATCGTGCAGGCGCCAAGGCTCAATGCAAGTACTAAAATGCTCAGAATCGAAAGTATCTTCTTCATGTGTTTCCCCTTGTATGTAATTATCGGTTTATTGTAACAAAAAGCTTCTTTGCTTACATGTACCGTATCTACACGTCACCTCCTTTCCGAAACAACCACAATACAAAAAGCAGTATACTGCCAATGATGTCTGTTGTTATATTCTATGGCAGTTTGTTGTCAATAGGTTTATTTAGAAAAACAAAGCATCCTTCCAGTCTTTTCCTGAATTTTTCACTAATCACCAAGCTTATATGCCTGTCACCTGATTGCACAGTATGATACCTTTGCAACAAGCAATTCGGGAAATTGAAATATGCTTTAAGAAGCCGGGTGAGCGCCAACACGGGCACCGGCTTCGCTCCTGGGCATGGACCATATGCCTACTGCGCCAATTCCCGCTCTATGTCGTCGTTCAAGCAGTACGGCCCGGCAAGCGGCTTGCCATCGGCGATGATATGCCGGTCTTTCAGGTAAATTTTGCCATCGGCAAATGCCTTTACCGTTTGTACCACCAGCGGTATTTCGCGCCGCGCGCCTTCCTGGCGGATTTTTGCAAACAGGGGCTGCTGCTCCCCCTGCTCGCGGGCAATTTCCTGAAGCGTTTTATGCCTGAGATTTTCTTCCATATCTGCCCATAGCATGTCAAATGCACCACCCCGGATCGGAAAAGTCCCGTAGGTAATGGGCGGGCCCTTGTCAAGCTCCTCAATGACCAGATGCATCATATTGCCGCTCTCATGGGCGCGCTGCCCGATAAGCTGCCAGATTACCTCCTGCCATGTGCCTGCAGGGCCGGTGGGGGCCGCCGGGTGCAGGTTGACCATATCATAAGACGCGCACATCTCGGGCCCGAGCACCAGCATATACCCGGCCAGCACCGTTATGCTCACATCGGGGGCGCCCAGTTGCTGCATCACTTCACGGTCATAGTCTCTGCGCCACCGGGCAAGAGCCGCAGGGTCTTGAATGCCCTGCCGGCGCAGATCAGGCTTGAAGCGTTTGGATGAAAAACAGAACAACGGCAGGCCATAATCCCGAACCTGTTTGATATAGCGGTCACTGCCTTCAGCATCGCCCTGCTCGCGGCTGCAAAAGACAAAGCCCATATCGGCTTTGATCCGTCCGTTTTTTATTGCGGCCACAATGGCATGCAGCAAATTGAGGGAACCCTGCCCGCGTCCTGTTGAAAACCAGCCTATTTTGTACATTGCACCACTCCCTTCGTGCAGAGCATATTCAAAAAGCTACTCTCCTGACTCCGAACCAAGGGCAGACACGCAGGTCTGCCCCTACATGAACTTTTTCGATTTTAAATCCGGAAGCTTGAATCTCTTGACTTCGCACTTCTTTCTGCACCTAACGGCTTCCATCCTTCTCCGGAAGCCTGCCGTTCATTTATTGAAGAGACATGAGATAGGTTTGCAGATTTATTTTTTTGTTTTTAATGTCTGCCTTACGCCTTATATTGTCGCGGTGAAACTCAACGGTCTTGCGGCTTACCTCAAGTATTTCTGCAATTTGCTTGGAGTTTCGTCCGTTCTTGATAAAGTTTGCAACCTCGATTTCCATCGGGGTCAGCTGCAGATGCTTGAGCGACAGGGCCTGCAGAAAAGGGGAAATAATATCTCGAAGATTGTTTTCCAGTAAATCAAGATACAATCTCTGCCGCTCATCAAGGCTGCCCTCTTTGAGCTTCTGCATGCTTGGCGTTATCAGCCGGCTGATATTAATCAGCACCTTGTCTTCAAGGGCGGCCTTATCCTCCTCGCGGCGTTTCAGAAGAACCCGCAGAGCCGTATTGACCTCCTCGAGATTTGCTGTCCGCTCGGCAACTTTTTTCTCGAGTTCTGCGCGCCCGCGCTTGAGTTCCTCTTCCATGTGTTTGCGTACGGTGATGTCGCGCACAGCCACAACAGCTCCCGTGGTGCTCCCCGCGGTGTCTTTCAGCAGCGAAAGATTGATTTCGACGTCGATAATGGAGCCGTCTTTTTTTGTGTACTGTGTTTCATAATGCTGAAGAGACCCTTTTCCCATAAAAAGGTCTTGCTCCGGCGAGGGCATGTCGGGCATAAGCCTGCTGGTGTACAGCACGGAATAATGCAGGCCGTGCAGCTCCTGGTCTTCGTAACCGAGGATATTGCCAAAAGCACGGTTTGTTCGGATGATATGGCCGTCGTCGCCGGTCACAAACATGCCGTTGTCGGTGGTCTGGAAAATATTTTCAAGAAAATCACGGGCCTGCTTCATGGTTCTGGCCTGAAGCTTGTGCTGCGTAATATCACGCATGAGGGCAAAAGCGCCGATTCGGTTGCCCGACCCGTCTCGCAGCAGCGTAAGATTACCCTCCACCGGCACAAGCTTTTTATCAAAGCGCGCTACATAGAATTCGTGATTTTCGATTTTACCGTTTTTGAAAAGACGGCCTGTCATTTCAATGCTTTTTTCATAATAGGCCTGATCGATTGTTACCGGCTCGCCATAGGTTGTCTCGTGCTCGCCCTCAGCGACAAATGCAAGGAGCAGGGGCTCCTTTTGCTGGATAGTATCGGACTTGCAACCCAGCAAATCAAGAAATGCGGGGTTTGCCCGAACTATGCGTCCATCGCTGTCCAGCACGGTAATAGGGTCAATGGAGGTTTCAATGATATTGTCCAGGATAAGGTTGCCCTCGCGGGCTTGCTGCAGCTCGTGCCTGCAGCCCGCAAGCTCAGCCTCAAGCTGCACAATGCGATTTTCATGCCCTTCTTTCACACACGCCTTTCCTGGGCTGCTGAACTGCTGCACCGCAAGTCATCAGTGGCCATTTTTAAAATATGCATCACGGTTCCGGCCATACGCCCTGCCCCTGAGCCCGCATGAACACGGTTATCGTCGAACTTCATAATATCTGCCGCAGCGGGGGCAGGCTATTTCAAGGCTCTGCAGATCACCCCATAGCTGCGTTGACTGATCAACGGGAAGGGCTTTAATCATGGCCGATATTTTTTCTGGACTGCAGGGGCATTCATAAAAAAGCAAAACTTCTTCAAGATGCTGAATGTGCCCACCTGCTGCAAGCCCGAAGATGCGCTCAATAATGCTGGCATCGCTTAAGCCGTTTATCTCGTCAAAGGCGCCGCCCGGCATGGGGCGCAGCAGCACGCCCCTGCCGGCATCATCAACGGCGATGCGGATGAGCGTCTGCTCGGCCTCTTCAAAGTAACGCTCAACTGCCTCTACCGGTTCCTGAGTGATGAGAGTTACGTGGCTCTGTGTCATGGGGGATTTTTCTCCCTGGCGCTGCACCACGCAAAGGCCCTGTGTTTTTTTATTTCCCAGCACGCGACCGCAGATCATACCCTCGGGCTCGACGCCGCAGAAGAGCCCCTCTTTCATGCCAGGCGGTGAGACCGACCACCCCCAGGATTCGCGCTGGGCAAGGGACACAGCGGCAAGACCTGCTGCGGTAAACAGGCGGTTCAGAAGCGCTGCAGGGCCTGCCGCCTCGGCGGTCACGGTATGGCTTGCGTGATAGGCGTCACGGCCTTTCCAGATTTTATCCGCCTCTCCGGTAACGACGATGAGATTCTGGCTTTTCCATAAGTAGCGATTGTAATGTGCGAGATATTCTGGAAACTCCATGGGAATACAACCTTACCTGTTCAAGTATTGCCGATGATTGCTGGCCTTTTAAGAAATTTTCATTAATTCCGGGCCTGTTGCTCCCCTGCATGCGGGAGCCCGGTATTTTTCAATTGTTATGGCTTTTAGCTATTGAAGCAATGACATTACTAGAGGCAGCCTGTGTTTTTATACAGAGTTGCCATTGCTGCCTTTGTCTTTAAATATTGGTTTCCTGCGAGCTCCCGCGCGATGGCGGATAAAAGATTCTTTCCGCTGCCTCGGCAAGCGCCGCATCGTTATCATGATTTAAAGCAAAAACCCGAAAATGCACAACACGGGCAGGTATATATTTAAAAATTTCCTGCAACGGCTCGTAGGAGGTTTTGCCCGTTGATGGATTATAGATATTGATGCGCTTATTGCTTTCGGCCATGGGATTAAGCGGCCGGGGATCCTGCGTGGCAAGATCAACACAGAAGCGAATCTTTTTTCTGATCGGCTGCGGCAGAAAAGCGCGGATGGCCTCTTCAAGCTGCTGTGGATGATGAAACGAGAGCATGCCTTTTTGTGCCCGGTCAATGCTGAGCTCTGTTGAGTAGGCCATTCTCCATTTCACCCGACGGTTGATGATGTCAGCCCACTGGCGCCCGAGGCTTCGGCGCCGGGCATCGTGGGCATACCGCCAGGATTCAACCTCCTGAATGAGCGACCAGTCATTCAGATACAGATAATCATTGAGTGCGGTTTTGGGGTTTTTGGGGAAAACAAAGCGCATCGTTTCGCTGAAAATTTCCTGCATATGAAAGTCGATGGCCCGTCCTGTGCGGTGATAATAAATATTGCCGTAGAGATTGAGCCGGGCATTGAGAAACCGCGTGAAGGCCGATACTCCCGCCTGGTGCAGCGTGAGCCCGTTGTCTGAAAAAAAAGAATAAAAGAGCAGGCGGCTGATATCGACGATATCGATTGAAAACCCCGTCATATAAGCGTCGCGCTGCACATAGTCCAGGTTGTCGACCGTGTAGAGCCCCGAGAAAAGCTGCTGCAGAAACTGAAGCCACCGGGGCTTGCGCGTATCGCTGCGCTCGGGAGGTTTTTTAATGAGAAAACCTATGTCTGAGGGATTAATTTTTTCGCCTTTTTCAAAAGGCCCTGACGGGCTGCGGCGGATCCTGCCAATAATGCCTCCGAGTTTCTTTTCGATGATTTCCTTGCCGAGAATCTCATGGGTCAGTTTATACTGCGAGAGAAAATGGTCGTCAAAAAAATGTCCGTATGGCCCGTGTCCTATATCGTGCAGCAGGCCCGCAATGCGAAAGGTTTCTTCAAAACAGGTAAATGACGGCGTGTCGGGGCATACGGTTCTGAGGCTCGGGTACAATTGACGGGCAAACTGCCCGGCCATATGCATGGTTCCCAAGCTGTGCTGGAAGCGCGTGTGCTCCGCAGACGGGTAGACCCAGCGGGCGCTCTGAAGCTGCTGAATGCGCCGAAGGCGCTGCATCCAGGGCGTATCGATCAGGTCTTCCTCTGTTGTTTCGCCCGACCGGTCATGGTCGCCCACGGTGAAGGGTATATAGTTATATATGGGATCGGCAATAAGGGCCGTACCTTTATGGGGAAGAGGTATGTCGGTCTTCATTGGGCCTTTCTCCGTTTAATCATTGCCCCGCTTGACAGCCTTCATCCGGTTGTCCATGCGCGCCAGAATATTTTTAATCTCCACCTGCAGGGCGGAAAGGCTTTCCGTGTTTTTGCGCACTACTTTTTCAATCTCTTCCTTCCAGAATGTGAGGGTTTCGGTTTCCTTGACGCGAAGCTCCTGCGCCAGCTTCTTTTGCATCTGTTCAAGAAATGCTTTGTCCATCGTGCCGCCCCCTGTTAACGTGCTCTGTTAACCTGCGATTGCAGGCACATACCAATATGCGTGCAATAGTATATCAGAAAAGAAGAAAAAGCAATTTTGCGATTATTAATGGCTGCAGGCTGAAAAAGGCAAGGCTGCTATCGTGTTCTCAGAAACAATACCCAGGCGAGCAGAATTGACCCGGATGTAATCCAGAGCGGCATTGTAAAATGCTGCCCCACGATATAGCCGCCTATCAGGGGCGGCAGGAACTGCGCCATGGCCATAACTGACTGGTTGATGCCCAGAATCTCCCCATGGCTTTTATCGCCTCCAAGCCCGCACACCACTGCGGTCAAATTCGGGCTCGACAATCCGTTGAAAAGAGGTATGAAAATCATCACGGGAAAAAGCATCCAGAAGTCCTTCACCATAAGAAGCGCAGGAAAAGAAGCCGCCAACAGCAGTAGTGATACGGGCAGGATTTTAACGGGGCTGAATTTTTTTGATATGGGCCGTACGAGTACGGCCTGCGTCAGTATCGACCAGATTCCCAGATAGGAAAGCACAATCCCGAGCTGCGAGCGCGTGGCGGCAAACTGGTCGATGAGATAGACCTGGAAAAACTGTGTGAAAAAGTTGAATCCGAAGGCAAGGGCAAAAACAACCAGAAACATCCTGCGGTAGGTAGTGGTCTTAAAAGCGTTGATAATATTGATCGGGCCGACCAGAGGGTGGGCGGCTACATGCCGGCGCTTTTCCGGAGGCAGGGTCTCTGAAAACTGCCATGCCACCTGCAGAAAATTAACGGCTGTTAAGAAAGAAGCAAGCCAGAACGGTGTGGCAAAATTGAACCTGGCATTGATGGTCGGGTCGGACAGAAACCCGCCAAGCGCAGGGCCTATGAACAGACTTGTCCCGAACGCTGCTCCCAGGAGACCGAAATTTTTTGCCCTTGATTTTTCATCGCTTAAGTCCGCAATGGCCGACTGCGTAACGGCCAGGCTGCCGGAAAAACATCCCGTGACGATACGGCTTAAGAATGCCAAAAAAAGGCTTTCGGTCAGTATGCCCACCGCCATTATGAGATAGCCTATAAGCGAGCCGGCAATGGCAAAAAGCAGTATTTTCTTCCTGCCCCAGCGGTCCGACATCGCCCCCAGCAAAGGAGAGGTGAAAAACTGGCACAGGGGGTATATGCCCAGCAGAAACCCCAGTATGGTTGTCCGCACAGGGATGCTCGTCCCGAGGGCAATAATGCCTCCTGTCTGATCAAGGCACAGGGGCGTAAAAATGGGGATGGCGAGAGTCAGGCCCGTGAAGTTAAGAAAGGCAGTAAAGGCTATGATAGCGAGATCGCGCCGGTTGCTTTTTTGTTCTGTCATGGTTCCGCTTTTGTTTATGGTTCAGCATGCCGTTTTCTTCTCAAAAAGCCGCAGTGCCGGTTCGGGCAACAATGAAAAAGATACTGATTATATATATCAGATATGAAGCACGGTGCAAGGTTATATCTTATAATTATTATAATTAAACGTTACCTGCCAGTGTAATCATGTGCGCTTTGCTTAGCCCCGCTCCAGCGCGCCGATCTTTTTTTCTATCATCTTGATATGGTGAAATTCCGCATCCCGCAGTTCTTCAAGCAGATCCGACACAAACCCGACTGTCGATTGCTGAAGCATTTCATCATAAAAGGCGTAAGAGCTCTGCTCTTTGAGAAGCGCCGCCTGCAAAATTTCAATGGGCGTATGCGGTGTTTTTTTTACCTCGCTCATAGTAAGTCCTTTCTCCTGATGTTCATAATGGTAGCGTGCCAGCCCCCGTAGAGCCGAGGTCTGTGCAGGCAGGCACTGTTGCAGACAAGCATGGTCTGTATAGCTGTACTGTGCAATTTTCTTTTTTGTTGAAACTATTAAAAAACCCCCGTCACTCCCGCGAAAGCGGGGGTTCGGTTTTCTAGAAGTTTTCGGACGTTTTATGGATTCCTGCTCCCCGATCTGGTCGAGGACAAGCTTCGCAGGAATGACGTTTTTGGACGCTCCTTTTGTTAAATGGCACAGTACAGATAGAAAGCAACTATGGAAACATTGTAATACGTCGGACTTGATATGCACAAGAAATCAATCACCTCTTGTGTAAAGCAGGCACATGGAATGATTTTGGAAGATGGAAACTCTGAAAACCCCGAGAAAAAAGCTTGTCGGATGGCGGAGTACGTTTCCAGGGAGAGGATGGTACGATGAAGGCAAAACTGTTTTCAGGCTGGCTAGAGAAAAGGCTTGTACAAGGCTCTGGCTGAGCATCCGGAACTAAAAAAACGTGTGCCCAGTGCTGATTGAGCATACGGGGATTTGGAAAGATTACGGCGCTGACAGGGGCTCTGAAAATTGAAGGCCCCGAATGCGCCTAAACACCTCCTGTTGAGAAAAATCCGTCGCTCCCGCGAAAGCGGAAGTCCGGTTTTTGGACGTTTTATGGATTCATGCTCCCCGATCTGGTCGAGGACAAGCTTCGCAGGAATGACGTTCACTGAGATTCTTTTTATTAAGTTGCATAGTGCAGCTATTGAGTTAACGTATCTTGGATACCCCTGATTTATAGAGCTAAACGTGGCGCACTTGCAACTTACAGTTACCATTATTTAATATTTTTTACTGAATAATTGCCTATTTTCATCTCTTTAAGCACCGGTCGCCACTCCCGCAGCATAATAACCCGCTTTGCTGCAAGCTCGTGCAGTTCCTCCCTGGCAACTGCGGACAGTTCTGTTGTAACCACAACCAGCTTTGCCGCCGTTTTTTTTAGCGCCTTTCTGATGCTTTCGTGCCCCCCGAAGACAGGCAGCCCACATACCATGCGCCCATGTAAATTTGCTTTATCATCAAGAAACCCCGCAATATGCAACCTGGAGCCATCCTGCAGAGCCTGGGCTTCCTCATCGCGCATGAAAAGCAACCCATGATCACCCGCGCCGTAAACAAGCACCGATATCCTTGCGCTGCCCCTTGTTCCACGAAGCTGCATGATGGCTAGAGAATCAGCCGTGAGCCGCATAAAAGAATGCAGCACCAGCAGGGGAACCACTGCCAGCCCGATATAGAGCGCGGCTTTGAAGACTGTGGAGGACGGGTCTGATTCAATGCCCAACGCCAGTGAAAGCCCTGCGGCGAACAGGATACCCATGACTGTCCAGAGCACCAGCACTGCAAAATCCGTTGCACGAGCCAGATGCCAGACGCGCTTATAAATCCTGCCTCCCAGTGCAAGGCAAAGAAAAGGAATACCCGTATACAGCGGGGTCTGCGATAAAAGAACATCACGCGCTCCGTTCCATGTGGCCGGCTCAGGATTAAGCAAAATACTCGCGACCAGATGAGCGCCCTCAAGCACAAAAATATCGAACACGATATATAGCGGCACAGTCAAATTCGTGAGCCGCGGGCGCGTGAAACCCTGCATCAGCGCCACGCCCGTGGTCCACATCTCAAGCTGAGCGATGTGCCGGACGGATATGTAGACTGCCGTGACAAAAACTATCAAGAAAATACCCTGGGCCTGCGACTGGAACAGCACCGCCAGCAGGCCGGCACTCACCAGAACGATACTAGCGCCGTAGAGCAGGGTGGCCACGCGGCGCTGCGAGTAGCCTTTCTTGAGCAGGCGATGGTGCAGATGATCCATATCGGCCCCGAAAACAGCACCTCCGTCTTCTTTTTGCCGCCCAAGGAATTTACGGGCTATGCGTCGCCAGACAGCCAGAAATGTGTCAAAAAGAGGTATGCCCACTGCCAGCAGGGGGGCTGCAAGCGCAGCAAGTGTCGGGCTTTTAAACCCGGTTCCCAGCGATAACGCCGCCAGTACGCATCCGAGAAACATGCTGCCGGTGTCGCCCAGAAAGACGGAGGCGGGATGAAAATTGTACCGCAGAAAAGCCAGGCAGGCGCCAGCCAGGGCCAGCATGACCAGGCAATCGACAGTATTGCGGTTCAGCAGCAGCACGCCGGCCAGCCCGAAGGCTGCAATGGCGGCCAGGCCCGTGGCCAGGCCATCCATGCCGTCGATGAGGTTGAAAGCATTTATAAAGACGACAAACCACAGGACTGTGCCCGGCAAATTAATCCACACCGGTAATATCCATCCGTAGAAGGAATCAATGCTAATGCCCAGCAGATAGGCCAGCACCCCCACTGCCATCTGCCCCAAAAGCTTGACCACGGCCCGCATGCCGAAGCGGTCGTCCCACAGACCGATGGCGAGCGTGATGCTGGTAAGGATGAAAATTTTGAGCCAGATGTCCA
Source organism: uncultured delta proteobacterium (assembly GCA_903911225.1). GTDB lineage: Bacteria > Desulfobacterota > WTBG01 > CAIYCZ01 > CAIRTM01 > CAIWCT01. The sequence continues at coordinate 393 of CAIWCT010000185.1, read as the reverse complement.
GTGTCAGGGTGCCTCTGAACCCGCCCAGGGGGAGCAGAAAAACAGCAACGCAGCCTATATGGAAACCTGCAAAAACAGCCAGCCCGCCTCCCAGCGGCACAGTCAGTAGATGAAGGCGCCGCGCCCCCGGCTGATCAACCATGCCTATCGCCTCGGCAAGCCGCATGACCCGCGGCGTCAGCAGATAGGTTATGGCCATGGCCAGCGCGGGTATCAACAGATATTTAAGCCAATATTCAATGTACATAAGTCTCTAGTCTAGTGTATCTTAAATAACTAGACATAGTTGGGTGACTATGTTAGTTTGGGGGAATGAAAAAACCACTCGTGTTGAATGCCGCTGACAGAAGCCTGCTTGAAGAATGGACCAAAGCCTATGGAACTCCCCAACAG
>CAIWCT010000184.1 GCA_903911225.1 uncultured delta proteobacterium | reverse complement strand
TCGACGAAGCCGAGCGAGACTTTGTTTTCCGGCTTGCAGTAGGCGGCGATACCATCCCAATGCCGATCAATCATCGCGGCGAACTTCTCAAACGGTTTGAGCCGCTGCCACTTCAGGCGAGACTATAGCCCGGACGAATGAACCAGAAGCTCCCCGGTGTACACGTAAACGGCTACAGAATAAAGTTACCTGCTCTAGCGCTGCAGAAAAACTCTTTTTGCCGTTGTATTTCATGCAGACATGCCCAATACTGTTCTGTATAAAGAAAACACAATGGCAATGTTTCAGCAACTGCAAAAAAACTGGCGGAGCTGGCATACTGCGGCTTGACCGCGGCATCAGGGGTATTTGTTTTTGACAGCCGTATCCTGCGATCCAGCCAAAAAATGGCAGGCAAGCCCCCTGAAATTCATTGATTCCGGCATTCGCAGTAATCATACCCAAGGGTATTTAAAAATGCCATAGTTTAAAAAAAACAGCAAGGGAGATCTGAGTGCTTGTCATAACCGCTGCAACATCGGAGGAGCTCCGCGAAACATTAAAAATCGCGGACATAAAGCACTATGAAAGCCATGCAGGCATGCATTTTTTTTTCGGCCAGCTGGGTGGCCGGGATATTCTTATTGTGCAAACCGGTGTGGGTCCGAAAAGGGCGGGGGCTGCGGCAAATAAAATTTTGCAAGCCCATGCGCCAGCCGCGGTTATTGCCGTTGGTGCGGCAGGTGCGGCTGATCCTTCGCTGTGTGTCGGCGATATAGTCATCGCCAAAACCATTCTCCATCACGCTGGCGGACAGTTCCCGGCTGATGAAAGGCGGTCGGAAAAAATCGCCGCGCAGCTCCGGGCTCAGGGCATGCCGGTATCCTGCGGGGATTGTTTCACTACGGGAACTTTTATTCATACCGCCCGGCAAAAGCAGCTTATTTTTCAAAATACCGGGGCACGGGTGATTGACATGGAAAGCGCTTCCCTCATTAAACGGCTGCACCCCGCAGGTGTTGCATTTGTTAATATACGCATCATATCCGATACCGCAAGACAGGACGCATTTAACATTGAGTACTTCTACGGGTATAAAAAAAAAGCAGGCGGCTTCGGGGCCTATGCCTATTTCATGCAAAACCCCAAAGAAATCCTGAGGGCTGCCTCGCTGAGAAAAAATGTCAGGCTGGTTGGAAAACGGATAGCAGCCATACTTGAAATAATACTTGAGAGAACTGATTGACAGCCAGCCTTTAGCACCCCGGAAGCAGCTGCTTTTTAAACCATGCCAGGCTTGCGGTGATCGCCTGTTTTCTGGGAGATGGCTGCGATATGGAATGATCGGCCTGCGGCAGTAAAAGAAAATCCCTCGGATCATGCAAAGCCTGATAAATGAGGCGTGCCTGTTCAGCCGGCACTATCTCATCACTGGCGCCGTGCAGAACCTGGACTGACGGCATACCGGCCACAGCTCCCAGCAGATCATAGCGCCGGGCATCAATAAAAAAATCCCGCTTCAGCTTCTGCATATCAGCCTTCGGGATATTGCCGGCTATCGAAAGCATATCACAAGGCGTTGCCCAGACCGACAGGGCTGCCACGGGATTTTTTGCCGCGTGCAGCAGCCCCACATATCCGCCAAAAGAGCTGCCGAGGATGCCATACCGGCCTGTCAGCCCGCCCTCTCCTGAAAGGTACTGTACAACAGCCTCCAGGTCCTCGAGACGGCTGGTAACGGTAGTATCGGCTATATCGCCCGTGCTTTCCCCGCATCCGCCGAAGTCAAAGCGAACCACGGCGAAGCCTTCCGGCGCAAAGGTTTCAGCGATTTTAAGAAATTTGTCGCTGTTCATAGTGCTAAAAAGGCCATGGCAGCAAATAATTACGGGGGCTTCGCCCGTGCAGCGATGCAGCACACCACTGATTTTCCTTGTACCAATCGACACCAGAAATCTTTC
>CAIWCT010000183.1 GCA_903911225.1 uncultured delta proteobacterium | reverse complement strand
TGCCTGTGCGAAAGATTACCGAAACAGGAGCATAAAGAAGCAATCAGCGGCGAACTGCACAGACATGTCGGCATGCTTGCAGCAAAGACAGGCGACCGCAATTATATGTTTTATAAAAAAGATTTGATATTCCTTCTAAAGGCAAACCAAAAGTAAATAAGCAGTCCTGTCATAAGCAGCGAACAGCTATTGCCGATGATGAAAATCAAATCCCCCACATGCAGACAATATGCTTCCAGCAGTGCCAGCCCCACCAGAAGCGTCATAAGGTAGGCAATACTCAAATCCTGAGCCTGCCGTGTTCTGTAGGTTTTCACCACCTGCGGAATGGCGCTGCCGCAGATGATGATAGAACCTGCCACTCCGATTGTCTCGATCATGGTATCTCTTTCCATAAAGGTTTTCATTTTACTATTTCATAGTATAATCGACTGCGATGACAACCGTTGGCATTTGGGGGTGCTATCCTGCAATTATATTTTATAGTTCTACCCGAGTGTCGCAGCAGACACATACCCTCTCCGCCTCTTGAGGGGGAGAGGGCTAGGGTGAGGTGGCTCAATAAATATGCCGTAAAAGGAGGTTTTTTTATGGAACGAAGACAGGCAACCTATACATCCGCCACGCGCATGACGGATATGATTTTGATGCTTGCCCGGTCATGGGCGCCGGTGCCGCTTGAAAATTTGTGTGATGAAATCGGCATCTCAATCCGCACCGCCAAAAGATACCGCAGCGCGCTCAATAAATATTTCCGCCACAAGCTCAGCCCGGAAGACAAAACTTTCACATTTATTCAAACCGCCACGGAAAGCGGGCAGGAAAAATGGTTTCTGGCGCAACCCAATGAACAGCTCGAAACAAACTCGCTACGGCGGCTCACCTCGGTTTATGTGTCGCTGGTGCTTTTGAAGAGCCTTGACAGCTCAGTGCTTGAAGAAGGCATGCGTGATTTATGGAAGATGGCCTCTGGGCAAATTGAATCTTCAAAAAAAGGAAAGCTTGCGCTGCTTGACCGCAAGTTTAGGTGCAGCGGCTTCGGCAAGAAGAGCTACACGAAAAACAATGCTGTTCTGGCGCAGATCATCAATGCGCTGATCGGCCAGAGGAAGCTCCAGCTGCTGCACAGCGGCGCTGTTGAAGGAAAGCTCTGTTATCATATCGTACATCCGTACACGCTTCTTATGCACCGCGATTCGCTGTACCTGCATGCCTATGCCGAATCACAAAAAGAAGTGCGCACGTTTGCGGTTGATAGAATTCAGGACGCCATTACCCAGCATGACACGTTTAGATACCCCGCCACATTTGATCCCGGCAAGCTCACTCAGGGCTCTTTCGGCATTTTTGAAGAGCAGGATGCAAAACTCTTTACCGTAGTTGTCGCCTTTAAAGAGACCCTGCATGAATATATCACAACCCGCGTGGGCACCCTAAGCAGAAATTTTCACCGCTTCAAAACGGTCGCTTCACCTTGCAAGTGCCACTCACCAATGTGCATGAGTTTATCCCCTGGGTTTTGCAGTTCGGCAGCGATGCACAGATACTCGAACCTGCGAGCTTGCGAGAACAGGTTGTAAAAACACTTACGGAAAATCTTGAGCAGTATTTCTCAGAAAAAGTGTTAGCTGTAAAATTTAAAAGTACGTAGAAAGCTTGAGCCAGGTTGATGTTGCATGGCTGGCCAGTAAGGGCGTTGTCACCTATAACAAAAAAACGGTCGCTTCACCTTGCAAGTACCGCTCACCAATTTGCACGAATTTACCTCCTGGGTTTTGCAGTTCGACAGCGATGCCGAGGTGCTTGAATTAGAGGAGGTGAAAAAACAGATAAAATCAATACTAAAAAAGTGCTATTTTTATTCTGTTTTTTTAAATTTTTTAATTGTAACCAACATGTCTTTATGTTTAAGATAAAATATAATTCAAGGGTGCTGCATGTCGATCGTAAGAACCATACAGTGCAACCATTGCGGGTTTAAGCTCCTGTGGGGCACGGGCGTTGCTCCATACGTGAAGAAGAAGACCGGCTTTTTAAAACGACTTTTCGGCATCAATGAAGATAAAGTTCTTCTCCCCGACCCTCTCGGCCACAACCTTCCCAAAGAAATTCAGGATAAATCTCTGCTTGAACTGATCGACGAAAAAAGAATAAGCCATTATGCAGCCTATGTCTGTCTTGACTGCTATGCAACCTTCAGCCACGACTCCGCGCCGAACAGAAATGTTCGAAATGCAAAAGCACTGAGGTGAAAAGCGTGTTTGAAATGGTGGGCCAGAAGTGCCCGACGTGCCACAAAGGATTTATTGAAGATATAAAAATAGGGATTAGTTGATGTGAATATTTTACAGTTAGAAGTATTATGGTTTTTGAAAGTTAAATTTTAATTAAGGGCTTTAAAGGCAAAAGATAATTAAACCCTATTGAAGGAGAGAACATGCAAATAGAACTACTGCATCCAAAAACAAATGAAGTAATCAAAATTGAAACTGAGGATTTATCACTCGAACAAATCGAAACTTTATATAAGCCCTCTGCCCCCAAATCAAAAATACTCAATGCAATCGATAACCTCAACTTACCAGCAGAAGCAAAAGCAATGCTTTCAACAATTGCCGATATTTCTATCAAGGTCGGCCAATTTGCATTGGGGATCGGGCAAAAAATCCTAGAGCTTATTATTTTATTTGTAAAAAAATACCCCAACACTGCAGCAGGGCTGGTCGTAGGCGCACTTATCGGATTATTGATAGGCAGCATCCCCGTTATCGGATGGCTATTGGGTTGGCTTATTATTCCATTAACGACAGCTATGGGTCTTGCCATCGGATTTTGGATGGATATGGAAGATAAAGCACTAAAAGATAAAATTGGCTCGGCGGTTGAAGAAATGTTCGGTGCCATTAAAAATATCAAAGTGCCGGCATAAGGAGTCAACTATAATTCTGAAATTGACATTTTGCGGAGAGGTTGATGTTTGCAACCCTCCTCAAAATGACGTAGTAAAGTTTTAAAGCAAGCCGCTTGGCTTTGCTAATCTTACAGGAGTAGGTTAGTTATGGGAGATAGTATATTTGATGAACTTGATGATTTATTTAAAGAGACCGCTAATATAATCGATGATGATTTAAAATTTAAGCATAAGCTTCAGCTGGGAGATGATGCTTATAAAAAATTAAAAACTATCAAAAAAGCAAAGGACTTCATTGGTTCGATTGCAGTTGGTATTGGTGCTTTTTTTTCTTGTTATATCTATTGGAGCAGCCAACAAAGTACCTCCGTTAAGTTACTAGGACATGAGGTTTACGCAAACAGTCCTCCTATAGGTTGGTTTATATTTTGGGGCATTTTCTTTTTTATCATTACTTTTTATATCAAGAAGTTTTTCAAAAAAGCAGAAGAAAAAACCATGCACAAAATCCCAAAATTTTTAGACACCCCTTTAAATATTGTGGCACTCACACTATCTGAAGTATTTATTGTTCCAGCTATTAAAATTGCGACAGTAGATGGAGTTTTCAGTAAGGAGGAGGAGGATTATATAAAATCGTATTTTGTCAACGATTGGGGGTTTAATAAAAATTTTATAGACAACTGCGTTGAATCCGGAAGAAAAAAAATTGAATGTAGTTACGATGATTATGGAAAATCTCTCCGAAATATATGTGCAAACTCAAAGGAGTTGAAATTCAAAACAATCGCTAACGAGTTAATTTCGTTTTTAGATAATATTATTAAATCTGACGGGAATATTGCTACGGTGGAAATAGAGGCATATAACAAATTTAAAAAAATTTTAATGTCTTGAACTCTCACTAATTAAGCTCTTCTCCTAAAGGGAAGAGCAAATTTTGAGGATTATCATGACCGCATTTGCCTCTTATAAAATAACCGAAAAAAAATGCGCGACTTGCTCATACTGGTGCGGCGAGCGCCAAATAGAGTTCAGGAATTATAAACCGGTTTACATCAAGGCATCTGCCGGGAAATACCCGTGCCTGGTTGATAAAAGTAAAAATCCTTCAGCAAACACATTTTGCCTTAAATGGAAACTGTGGGAAAAGGTTGGATAATTTTCCACGGCTACATTCCCCTTCCCGAAGTTTACATCAAGCCGCAGATACTCAGCATTATGGAGAATGAATAAAATGAGTTGGCTAGGAAAGATGATGGGTGGAGCTATTGGATTTGCGATCGGTGGTCCATTGGGCGCAGTCGCTGGCGCAGCGCTCGGGCATGTCTGTATTGACAAAAACAATAACACACTGCTTACAAATACGGATGAAAACGAGGCGACATATTTTATAGCATTTTTTTCAATGATGGCTAAAGTTGCAAAGGCTGATGGTGTAGTGACACAGGAAGAAATAAAGGGCGTTGAACAATTTATCACCGATTCTAATCTTAGCAAAGAGTCTGGGGACTTTGCTAAAAGAATTTTCATAGAAGCAAAGGACTCATCTTCCACCATTGAGGAATTTGCCACACAATTCTATTCCTTCGCAAGGGAAGAACCCGAATTATTGCACTCTATGCTGGAAATGCTATTGCGCATATCGTTTTCGGATAGTCATTTCCATCCGAATGAAGAAAAAATGGTCTTAATCGTGAAAGATATTTTTAATATCTCTGATTACGATTATGAGCTGATAAAAAAGTCTTTTGTTCCGACTTCGGCGGATGCCCTACTTGAAAAGCAGTATGCGGTTTTGAATTGCACCGTTGACAGTACAGATGGTGAAATAAAGCAAAGCTACAAAAAACTGATCAGAAATTTTCACCCTGACACGCTCTTTTCTAAAGGGCTACCGCAGGAATTTATGCAATTTGCAACTAATAAACTACAGGAAATTAATGCTGCGTATGAAGCAATAAAAAAAGCGCGGGGTTTCCCATAAGTTTACCGTTTCGGCGGCATTAAATACGGGCATTGGGGACGCTGGTGATTGAGTTGAATTGTTATCTCGCTAAACGCAGACAGAAGTCTAAAGGGGGTCGAAAATCCGGGGCAGTAGCCACTGATTTAGTTCTCCTTCTCGGTGAATTAGTTTGAAGGATTGAGGTCAACTTACGGGTCGTTGTGGACTAATTATACAAAATATTTTCTGACTGGCCGTTATGAAAATATCAGTATTAGCGTGACATTAAGCGATTTTGTTGTATATTATTGAATAAATTCCATGATTGGAGATGGCTATGCAGGGCGTACAATATGTGACGGACGAGCAAGGTAAAAAAACAGCAGTATTAATCGATCTAAAAAAAAATGGGGGATTATGGGAAGATTTCTATGATGTTGCCCTTACTAATAAACGGAAACACGAACATCGAGAATCCCTTGAATCCGTAAAGAACCGGATTATGAGCAATGGCAAGCGGTAATCTTACCTATTCGGTCTCCTTTGCTCGTTCGGCGCGTAAAGAACTTGAAAATCTTTCCCAAACAATTGCATTGCGAATACTAAAGAAAATTGAATCCCTTTCTAAAAATCCACGACCAACCGGGTGCAAGAAGCTTATGGGGCAAAATTTTCTCTGGCGAATTTGAATCGGTGATTATCGAGTAATTTATTCCATCGACGACACAACTTGTCTCATTGATATCACCATTATTCGTCACCGAAGTTCTGTATATCAAGGCCTTGACTGAAAATAAAAATTACCTGCCCGATTGTGAATAACCTCCAAACCACTGCTGCTTTGTGTATGGCCTACTGTTCAAATTAGGGGTGGCATTGGGTACCGGAAATATTGGCTTATTCATCTATGCCTGTTCAAGCCCTATGCCCTAGGCCTCCTGAAATAATACTCAATAGGGCAGTTCCGGTATGTTGTTGACACATTGCACAAACTGAAACTTATTTTTCCCTGCGGATACTATTCTCTTTGTTGCTTCGCAACATATCCCGCATTTTTCGGCAAACTGCTTTTGTGCTATGCACTCCTTGCCGCAAGCGCCTGCAAGAATAACCCCCGGCCTTTTATCATCGTTCACATCGGGGAACAGCTCATGCACATCCCCAGAGACGGACTTCTCGCAATCAATAAGATAAGGGTATTGTCTTCAGGGCGAAATCAAGCCATTCGCTATGCGGGTGGTTAAGGACTGTGTGGTGTCCTTATGCAGGGGATATTATTTCTCCTTCGCGGCGGGCGATTTCGATAATGGCGCTGCTGTCGTCCAGCTCATACTGGCGCCTGCCCACCGGAATCGGTTCGATGCGGCTGTCGGTTCGGGCGGCGACGCGCCAGAGAAGGTTTACATGCTCGCGTTTCAGGCTATCATCAAATGAAGGGGAAACGACCAAAACGTCGATATCGCTCAAGGGATTCTGCAGCCCTTTGACCTGTGAGCCGTAAACAACTGCATAGCACGCATTAACACCTTGGGTTTCAAGCGTATGCAAATATTTTTTAACGGTGCTTACAACAGACGGATCAACCATGCCAGTATCTCCTCGGCTTTGCTGAAATACTCCATTGCTTCCTGTTGTGAAACGGGAGGCGCAAGGGGATTGGGATAACGCCCCTCAAGATTGAAAGCGTTAAATTCGGCGAGTACATCCTTTTGAGCAGCGTCAAGATCAATTTCCGCTAGTTCAGCGAGCCTGACAAGATTATGAATACGCGGAGCAATATCGCCGGTTGTGTTGCATACACTGGCTTTCAGGGCTTTTTCAATCGCCAGGTGGGCAAAAAAAAGGCCATGGCGGACTTTTGCGTCTCGAACAAGATCCCGAGCCACACTTAAATCTTCCAAGGCGTTATCGCGCCAGTAGCTTATCTGTTTTTTTATATCTACCATGCCGTAAAGTATATCTTATTTAATGCCGCAGTCAAGGCGATAAGGGCTGGGATAATTGGTGTCAAACCTTGATGAGTAATGTAAACCTCTCAAGCATAAATACATTTTTGCCCCACCCCTGCTTCCTGACCGCAGCCGCGCAAGCCTCACGGCTGCAGCAAATAATTCCACTTTTCCGTGACAACTTTCCCCTTGTCGAGCAGCTTCAGGCTCAGCTCTGCGGGGCGCCCCTTCTCCTTTAACTTCAGATGCGCAAACACGCGCCAGCCGCCGGTTTCAGGGTTGGCAACGATGAAGGACTTCACAAGCTCGGCAGCGGAAGAGTTTTCAAGCTTGATCTCTGGCTTGAAGCGCTCGTCGCAGGGTATGCCCTTAATGGGTGAAAAATCGACGATAAATTCCTGCACATCATCTATATTGTAGGGCTCGTAGGAGCTGGTATACATGTTAAATTCCTTTTTATAGGCAATACTGGTGCGCCGCGTTGCAATCACGCGGCCCAGGGGCGACAGCTGCGGATCATCGCGAAACCAGGTGAGCCGGTACTGCAGGTCAAAGCGTGAGCCTGCCGCAGCCGGCTGAGCAGGCTCCCAAAAGGCAACGATATTGTCCATGTATTCATTATGGGTAGGCAGCTCCACCAGATGTACCCGGCCTGCTCCCCAGTCCCCGATGGGCTCGACCCAAAGGCTGGGGCGGGTTTCATTATGTGCGCCAAGGTCCTGGTAATTATTGAAATCGCGGTCGCGCATCAGCAGGCCGAACCCCTTCGGCGATGGCGTCTGAAACGTGCAGTGCCTGATGGCCGGGCTCAGCAGCAGGGGCCGCCAGATCCAGTCGCCGTTTCGCTCCCCGATAAGCAGCCCGTCGGAATCATGCACTTCAGGCCGGTAATCCTGCGGCTTGGGATAGCTGTTTTCACCGAACCAGAACATGGAGGTCATGGGCGCAATGCCCAGCTGCTTTACCCCCTTTCGCATGAACAGGGCGGCCGTGACCACAACCGAGGTGGCGTTGCCTGTAGTTGCGGTGAGGCGATAGGCGCCAGTGCAGCTCGGTCCGTCAAGAAGCGCATACAGTGTAATAGAAGGATCGCCGAGCGCGGGCCGCACAATCCAGAACGTGGTAAAATCAGGAAACTCCTCGCCATCGGGATGGGCGGTGTTAAGGGAAATGCCGCGGGCTGATATGCCGTAGCCCATGCCGCTTGCAAGGGCCCGGAAATAGCTTGCTCCCATAAACACCAGGAACTCGTCCATTTTGCCGGCGGGCTGCAGCTGGCCGTGCAGCCGGAAGCCGGAAACGGCATTGGGCAGCTCAATTTGTTTGCCATTCTTGTCTTTTGCATGCGAGAACATCTCTGTGTCGATGGGCATGGGCCGGGCCTGGCCGTTAACGACTTCATAAACCGTAACGCCCTTCTTATGAATCCACCCGACCGGAAAGAACTGCATTTGGAACGGCAGCTTTTCATTTTTCCAGACAGCCCTGTCGGGCCGGAATAAAATGTCGTGAAACTGCTCGTATTCCATTTTCGGAAGATCAAGTTCCTGACGGCTTTTAAAGGGTGCCTGCGCGAGGTCGCGGGCCATGTTTGCAACAGTGTCAAAATCCATTGTATCTGCTGAAAGCCCCTGCCCTGCTGAAAAGCACAGCACAATGCATGCGGCAGCAGCAATGATGGCAAAACGGAAAAAGCACACAAAACTCTTACTCATCTCTGGTTCTCCTTTAAGCAATCGGATGAAAAAGCAAGCATGATGCTCGCGCCTGTCTTATTTTTCTTTCAGCTTCAGATAGCCGGCAATGGCATCGGCCGAGGCTTCAAGCTGCACGGGCTTGTTGACCAGTTCGGGCTTTGCAGTAATCTGATACTCGGCCGGGAATGAATTTTCAAAATACATCTGCTGAAAATTTGAAAACTTGAGCTGATGGGATGTTGAGTCGACCACCACGGTTCGGTCTTTTGCAACAATGCCGAGCTTCACGGCTTTGGCAAGACCTGCAATCGACTCGCCGCCCTGCGTGCAGACCACATGGCCGCGGCGGTTTGCCTCAAGCATGCCCTCGATGACCTCCTGTTCGGAAAGATCTACGGCAAAAAACTGTTGGTTGAAATATTCTTCCACAAGCTTTTTTACCTTGGGGAAGGAAACCGGATCGCCGATCATGGCAGCCTGCGCGACGCTTGACTGCACCGTCATGGGCTCATACCGGCCGCTTGCGCGCCATGCGGCCACGGGGTTTGCATGCCTGCTCTGCACGGCTACAATCTGCGGCAGGTGCGCTATGATTGAGAGCCGGTACAGGTCAAGAAACCCTTCCATTATGGCGGTCACATTGCCGGCATTGCCGACCGGCACCACAACGGTAAGATCTTTTGTATCATAGCCCAGCTGCTGGGCGACTTCAAAAGCATAGGATTTCTGCCCCATGATGCGAATGGGATTTTTGGAATTGAGCAGGCAGACCTGATAGCGCTCCGCAAGCTGCTCGACAATGCGCATGCAGTCGTCGAATACGCCCGGCACTTCGATCACCGTGGCACCGCTGCCAAGGGGTTGGGCAAGCTGCTGGGGGGTGACTTTCCCTTTCGGGAGCAGCACCACCGAGCGGACGATGTTTTTATCAAGATAGCTCAGGTACAGGGCCGCTGCTGCGGAGGTGTCGCCGGTTGAGGCGCAGATGCCGAGCAATTCCTTTATATTGCGCTTGCGTATGGAATAATTTATAAAGCTGATCGCGCTTGCCATGCCCCGGTCTTTAAATGATGCCGACGGGTTCAGGCCGTCGTTCTTCACAAAGAATTCCATTCCCACAAGGCCGCTCAGTGCGGCATTGGAGCGAACCAGAGGCGTATGCCCCTCGCCAAGATAAATGATGTCCTGCAGGGGAATGGAGGGAAAAAGGATTTCCTTAAAAAGAAAAATGCCCTTGAGCGGCTCAAGGCGCAGCATCAGGCGATAGTCGAAAATATCGCGCCAGGTCGCGCCGTCGATCTTTTTCAGCTCATCAAACTTCCGGTCATGCAGGCGCAGCAGACTTTTGCATGCGGGGCAGGTGTACAGGAACTGGTTCAGGTGATAGGTCGCGGCGCAGCCGATGCACTCATAGACAACGTCTCCTTCATAGGTCGGGACGAGATGTTCGCGCACATGGCGCGGGAACTGCTCAAAATTTACTTCTGTATGTTTCATAGGAAAATCTTTCACGAAAAAAAGTTAGTAACGAAGCCGGCACTCCCACAGGACCGGGCCTTTCCCAACGGTAGTAAGATTATACCAAATCAGATGGTGAGTCAACTGCGGCGGGCAGATATGCAAGCGCTGTTTGCCCGAACGGTCATCCTGCCCGCCTGAGCTGAATAACCTGTACGGCGCCAGGGGACTTAACAGAAAATGCCTCATCTGTCTTTTGCTTAATTTATTCAGTTGCGGGCACTCAACAATAAACTCTTCAGCGGCCAAAGTGGAGATAGCGGCTGCAAGGTAACGGTTTCGCCGGGATGCGGGAGTGTAAACGGAATAAAGCCACGTTCCGACCAGGTTACCCAGCTAAAAAAATGATCTTCCAGCGGTCTGATAAATTCATATTTTATTTCTGCCGGCAGACCCGCATCTGTAACTCCGGTGACGGTAACCGAAAGATCAGAGAATTTCAGTGGACGCCCTTTTACAACAGGCTCACCGGGATCGCGAAAAAACTGGTTCCATACACCTGCAAGCAGGCCATCGGGCGTCCGAACCACCAGCGTATGATCATCTAAACGTTGCATCTCTACCGGTATCAGTCCTGCCGATAGCAGAAATGTGCGGGGGCTGACGTTCTGGCCGGCTGCAGCCCGTATGAACGGTATGTGGAATAATATTATATCTGCCGGGACATTGACCACAATTATTCGAGCGGAAGAGGAGGATTGATGCGGAAGCATTATAGTCTCTGCTGCACGTGCGAATGGGTGATGTGCAAAAATAGGCGATAGGGTTAATGGCATAAGCAGCAGTGGAGAAAGCACAATATGGATACCTATCCAGGTATATGCAAGCGCCTTATGGAAATTTCCCCAGGTGATAAACCAGGCGGGCCGCTCAAGGGCAACTGCAAGGAAACTCGCGATCATCCCCATGCAGCCCAGGCCGGTAAAAAAAAGAAAACGATTGCTGGGCAGGGTTGCGCAGAAGGGAATGGCCGCCAGGACCATACCCAGGGCAAAAAAACAAACTGTGCGGTCCCGTCGCATGAGCGGCCATAGAGCCCATGCACAAAAAAAGATACCCGCTAAAGCAAGTGCTGTATAAATCTGCGCCTGCAGATCAGGCAATACCGCCCACACATCAGAGCCGGGCAGCGCAAGCTGCCCCAGCAGCAATACCGGCAGACGCTGCACCAGATCCACAACAAATCGAACAGGGTCTTGAGCCGGATCAATATACACGCCTGAATGCAGCGATCCAAAATTAAGTCCGCAATATATAATCCGCCAGATAACGCCAACAAACACATAGGGCAGCAGCGCGGCATAACGGGCCATGGGCTTCCCCTTATCCAGAAAGACTGCATAGGCAAACAGGTATGCTCCGGCGGCTACACCGGCTTCACCCGTCAGCAGGGCGAGGATAAAACAGCCGGCGGCAAGCACGCTGCTAAATTTCGAGCCGCTATACCGCCACCGGTCATGCGCCAGTATAGTTAAAAAACCGAACACCGCTGCAATAACGGCATAGCGATTGCACAGGCTGGCTGCGCCAACCGAATGACTATAATCTATGGCATAGAGTAGCGTTGCAAGACCGGCAACCCAGTGCGTGGAAAGAAAGCGACGGTACAGCAACCCTGCAATGTACACCAGCAGCCCGTACCACAGGAGGCTGTGAACATGCATCAGCCAGATGGCCTCAGGAAAAAGTTTAAAATCAACCCAGTGTGTCAGCGAAGAAAAGGGGCGCAAAAAAGTAATTTGGTGCTGAGGATGCGTCCACCATGGATACATTCCGGCCTCAATCCCCTGCCTGATAACAGCAGGGTCTCCTTTAGTAAAGGGAAATGCATCGAAGATCGACGCAGGCACTCCGGGGATTTCTGTGTTCTGCAAAACAACCGCCCTGATAAAATAATCATCTCCTGCAAGGCCGTTGAGAAGGGAGGGTGCAGTAAGCGCCAGCGTAAAAAGCACAATCCACAATACAGCATATCTGCCGCTCAGCAAAAGCCGCAAACGATCAAGAACAGACTGACAGCAGCATAGCAATTTTTTTTTCATTTAATTCAGACTGGAAATGGGTTAAAAAAGCATTCTATTTTTTTTAAAATAATAAGATTAGTATGAAATATCCGGCAAGTCAACATGCTACGCCATACAAAAAACTGACTTGCCTGTTTGAGCATTGTTCTGCTAACATGCCTGGCATGGACACACAGCACCAGATGCCAGACCAAAAGCTAACCAATTATATACAGAAACGGATACTACCCGCACTGGGTGCCCAAGGCCGCAAATTCACCCTTGAGCTCATCAGCCCCGGTAGCCGCAATACCATCTGGTTTCTCAACCTTGAAAACGGCGGCAGCTATGTGCTTAAGGCTATTTCCAAGCGCTTCCGCATCAAAAACATCATCCATGCGCATGCCTACCTTGAGCGGCGCGGCATACCGATCCCGAAGCTTTTTTTTGCCGACAGAGCATGGAAAACCGCGCGGCATATGGGCTGCTACTTCGCCTGTGAAGAGCGGGTCGAGGGCACACCTCTTGATGAGCTTGGGCAGGCTCGCACGGATACTCTCGCGCAGTCGGCCGCCCTGTTTGCCGGCATGCACGCCGCGCACAGTTTTCTCTGGGGCAAAATAAAATCTATTCAGGTGTTCGGATTCAGCACGTACCTCATGCGCAAGACCTCAGAGCGCGTGCAGGCTCTTGCCGAAGCAGGCTGCACCGTGGGCAGCAGATCCGCCGGAGAAATGCTTTCGTGGTTTGAGCGAAAAAAATCCGTCATCAGGCCGCTCACAGGCTTTAACCTCTGCCATGGCGACGTGAACATGAAGAACATCCTGCTCTGCCCCGACGGTAAAATCCGACTCATCGACACCGAAGCCTTCAAGTTCCTGCCCTTTCAGATTGAGTATTTCCGCCTGCTCTACGCACTGTGCGGTTTTGACGGGAGGCTGCAGCAGCAGTTTAAGGATGCCTACCTCGCCGCAGCCTCGCAAAAAAAACAGCGCGGCCTTGAGCGCTGCGGCTATTTCTATCATGGCTATGTGCTGCTGGAAATCGCCTGGCATTTCAATAAACAGCTGAAGCAGGAGGGCCTGCCCGAATCCGTGCGCGCAGCGTGTACTGAAAGCCGCGGCCGCGCCCTTGAGCATTTGGCTGAAATCGTTTCGCGAAACTCTTAAGAGGGCCGACGCATGCTGTCGCTTATCATTCCGCTGTACAACGAAGAATTGCTTGTGGACGAGCTGCTGTCACGGTCATCGGCCGCACTGCAGCGCGCGACAGAAGACTATGAGATCATCTGCGTTGACGATGGCAGCAGCGACCGGACGCTTGAAATGCTGCTTGCCGGCCACGCGCGTGACGGCAGGATCAAAGCCCTTGTTCTGTCGCGCAATTTCGGCCACCAGTCGGCCTATACTGCCGGGCTCACCTACGCCCGCGGTGACTGCATTGCCATGATGGACGGCGACCTGCAGGATCCGCCGGAACTGCTTCCCGCCATGTTTGAAAAACTAACAGCAGAGGGTCTTGATGTAGTCTTTGGCAAGCGGATTGAGCGGCAGGAAAAATGGCCCAAGCGGCAGCTCATCCAGCTTTTTCACAAGATATTCCGTCGCGTGCTGCACAATCAGGAAATAGAGAACACGGGCAATTTTGGGGTTTTTTCCAGACGGGTCGCACAGGCGCTGCTTGCCCTGCAGGAAAAAAACCGTTATCTGCCGGGGCTTCGATTCTTTGTTGGTTTCAAGCAGGACCATATTGAATACCGCCGCCCCGACCGGCAGGAAGGCACGGCAAAAATGAGTATCGGGCAACTGGTGCGCCTGGCCTTTGATGCATTCTTCTCCTTCACCGACCTGCCCTTAAAAGTCTGCCTTTATACAGGCATTCTTGGCGTCATCACCTTCTTTTCCGCACTCGTCTTCACCTGTACAGCCAGAGCTTTTGGGTTTGCTCCCTACATAGGCTGGTCGTCAACGGTGCTGAGCATTTTCTTTTTTGGCTCGGTGCAGCTTGTCTTTCTGGGGATACTCGGCGAATATGTTTACAGAATCTACCGGGAAACGCAGAACCGTCCGCTCTTTATCGTACAGGAATATATCGATTAGCAGCAGTTCACGGTTTTGGAACCAGAATAAGCTCAGGCCGGGTGTACAGCCCCGATGTATTCAGGAACTGATCATCGCTTGCATACTGCAGCCGCCCCCCGGGCTGATAATATTTCCCTATTACGACTGCCAGCTCGTCGCCCGAGTCCATTAAAATTTTCATAGTGTCAATAGGCAGCCGGGTTCCCTTAATGGTGATATAGGCCCGGTCATCGACAATGATGGCGGAAAAATATTTCCGCCGTATCTTCTCAATTAAATCGGTCGGCAGATAGGGCTCTTTGCTCAAAATCTGCCAGGCCCAGTAAGCCCCGCCGTTCATAATCTTCTCTTTGCCCGCCATGATGCCGTAGTAGGAATGAAAGGGCAAAAAAACCTGGCCCGGCATGCTGCTGATACTGCTGATGATCTCGCGGCCCTTTTCAGCGCTGCCCGGGGCGGGCACGAGCTTTTGAGGATTGTACAGCTGAAGCGCAAGCTGTCCGGCAAGCAGCAGGTACAGGGCCGTCTTAACGCTCTGCCGCGCATCGTCCTTATATGCTTTGGCCAGCCTCGTCAGCATGAGCCCCAGCAGTATACAACCCCAGAGCGTAAGGTACTTTTTTCAGAGCCCAGATGAGGCCGTATGCTGAAATAGGAAATAAGCGCGGGCAATGCTGTCAGTTCCCACATGCTCACGCGCAACGATTTTTTCAGCGTCAGCGCCAGATACAGCAGGTAGCCGGTCGTGAAGGTGAAAAAGACCGGCAGTTTGTAAAAGATTTCATACCGAATTTCAGGCCAGATGCGGTCGCGAAATTCAAACAGCCCTTTAAAGGGAATCTGTTCGATGGGCTTGTTCAGCAGCTCAGTATACCGCAGCGGGTTATACAGGGCATAGGTTGCGAACCATCCCTCGGTTGCTGCATTGAGTCCAAAAAACATGGCCAGGACAAGTGCTGCGGCAAGCGCGCCGAAGATAAGCCCATGCCGCCAGTTCTGCATGAGCGCATACAAAAAAGCAAACGGCAGATAATACGTTGCTGACTGCTTGGTATAGCAGGCAAGCACAAGAAGCACGGCTCCTGCGCCTATGCCCAGGTACCGGTTCCGTGCATAGGCAAGTGCGTACAGCCCGCTCACGATAAAAAAGAAAAACAGCATGTCAACCCGGCCGACGTCATACCACGGGCCATGAATCTCGTAAAAGCTTATAAAAAAACCGCAGGCCAGCAGCGCCGTCGCCCGTGAGCCTTCTTCCCTGCGTATAATACGGTACAGAAGAACAAGAATGCCCGCAAGGCTCAAGACCGACACAAGCCGCAGCAGCGGGAAGCTCACTGAACCCGCCAGCTTGAAAACGGCAGCAGTCACATAGTAATAGACCGGCGGGTATATTTCGGCGATAAACTGTGATGACGGCGGGCCGTAGACCTGCAGCCCCTGCAGCAGCTGCAGGGCATGGCAGATCATCTCGCCTTCAAGCCACTCGATTTCAAAAGGATAGGCTATCCGCTGCACAGCGCAGTATATGAACAGGCAGGCAAAAACCGCCAGCAGCATAAAAACAAGCGCCTGCGCAAAAAATAGCGGATAGGATCTCTGAGCTTTTAAATGCAGCATGCAGCCCCCCGGATAAAAGGCCCCTGCGTCCCCGGCAAGCGGGGCTTTGCGTGTATGGCATGTGCAGGTAATAGCGATTTTTCAATAAATTCCCTACTGCAGAAGGAATCAAGCTTGCGCTGATCTGCGGGCTGCCCTGGTTGGACGGCACTGATAAAAAAATTGCCTTCAAGAAACTTTCCGGACATGGAATCTTTCATGTATTTAATGCCCTGCTGCAGTAAAAAAAATGATACGACCCCATGAACGGGAGCAGGCGCCGGAGGCGCTCAAGGCGAATAAGTTTTTCTGCCCCCCCGGATATGCGCAGCGCTTTCATGGCCGCAAACGGTGGCAGCATGCACAGCGGCGCATGAGCCATCACCTGCATGCCGCAGGCAGCCAGCTCACGGGAAAGCCCTCGCCGGGTCAGTCTCAAATACTCTATTTCTTCTTTGACGCTCATGTCTTTATTGAAAAAGATCTGCAAAAGCAGCAGTGGGTTCCACGGATTGGGTTCAACAAAAACGGCCGGAGCGCCGGTGGAGTGTATGAATGAAAACAGCTCCTTCCGCTGCTGCCGCAAAAGGTGGTGCAGAAGGTGAAAGCAGAAAAAAATAGAATCGGGCGGCACCGGCGTTGATGCAAAAAAAGCCTCGGCCGTCGTATCGACAACCCGTACATGTTCCTGCGGAAACAACTCGCGCAGGGTTTGGGCAAAAGCGCGCGCCGGCTCTATGAGCCACACCCCGCTGAAACGGTTGACCAGGGTAAAGGAAAAACGGCCCATGCCGGCGCCAAGCTCAATAGCGTTGCGGCATTTTTTATAATCATCGCCCATAACCTGCGCCATGGAGGCGAAAATAAAATCGGCGAACACCCCGTCGCTGCAGCGCATGTAGTCGTGGGTATCCTGATCGTAATAACCGTCAATGTTTTTCATGGTTTCACCAATAGGGCAGGGCAAAAATTTGTATTATATATCCCATGTGACGCATAATTTCAATCTGTCAGCAGCATGAGATGATAAATGAAGTTTGCAGCACATGGCGATTTTTTACGCGCAGGCCTTCCTCCTGCAAAGCATTACGGCTTACCCTGCTTGCCGGTCGGTCTAATTACCGGCTCGTCTTCTTTCTCATGACGGCAAGAATGCTCTTCCCGATACTATGAAATACAAGATGATCAACAACCATGGAGATACGAACCAGCACTCTATCCCAGAATAAAATCTGCCCAATAGTCGGCGTTGCCTGGCTCAGCAATAAGCGATTTGCCAGAGAAGCAAGCATTCCCACGCTGTCAAGATACATCATGCGTTCAATGGCTAACTCTGCAGGACAGGCAGCCCTGAGCGCCTCTCTGTCATAGCGCCGGTAATGACCGATCTGGTGATCGAACGGGCTGAACAGGAAGCTGTGTGCCGGCGCCAGAATGATGATACGCCCCTGGTCCGTGAGCAGGTGTGCCGCCCGCTGCAGCTCGGCGCAATCGTCCTGGATGTGCTCGAGCACATCCACGTAGAGAATGGTATCGAAATACCGGTGCTTGCCTTGCAGGGCCTCTGTTGTCCCGTTGCAGATCGAACAACATCCCGGGAGTTCTCCTGAGGCAGCCTTGGCGCGAATCGTATCACAAAACTCGGGGTCGGGTTCGAGGCAAAGCCACTCCCTGTGCTGCCCCGTGCAAAGCTGGCGGGTTGTCTCCCCTAACCCGGCGCCGACTTCCAGCACCCTTTGGCCAAACCACCCCTTGATCGCGCGTCCGTAATAATTTTTCCAGTTGACCGCGCGGGCAAAGATCTTGAGTTCATTACCGATGTATGCGTTTTGTTTCATAGGCTCTTTGTGCCAACCCTGCCGAATGCAGCAGCCTTATCTGATTAAGTTTGATGGTATCGTAAAAAGTCGTCGCCCCGGTGAAAGCCGTGGTCCGGTAGGGGCAGACCTGCGTGTCTGCATATAACAAGGGCGCACACACAGGTGCGCCCCTACGGATACCGGCTTTCGCCGGTAAAACGATTTTGTTTAATTTTGACTTTTTAAGAAAGGGTCAAGTTTAGTTGTAATTTTAATATTACCATTGATTAATCAAACAGAGAAGCACTCATGAAAGCCTTATATGTTTTCTCCATTGCAGTTTTCACTATGGTTTCATTGTTAGAGCACGGCATGTTACAACATAATTAATTTTCTCTGCCGCTGCGGATTTCTCCGTCTGATATAACTCCACCACAACAGATATGCGGCTATGGTTCGCCAGGGGCGCCACAGCTCTGCAATCAAAAGGATTTCTTCAGCATCTGTATGTACGCTAAGCCCCTTTACTTCTTTTATGCTTTTCACAAGCGCCATATCACCCATGGGGAAGCAGTCGGCCCGGTGCAGCGCCATCATCAGAAACACATCAACCGACCAGTCGCCTATCCCCTTTATCTTTTTTAGCTCCGACCGCACGTGATCATCTGGCGCTGCTGCAAGCCCCTTGATGCTGAGCTCACCGGAAAGAACAGCCTCTGCCAGATGCCGGGCATATACGATCTTCTGCCTGCTGAAATAGCAGGCTTTCAGCTCCGCATCGCTGAGCGCCAGCAGCCTTCGGGGGGTGATTCTGCCGATAGCAGCACGAAGTTTGCACACCGCGGCTCTGGCTGCTGCAAGCGATACCTGCTGCTCAAGAATTATATGCACAAGAGTCGCAAAGTTCGGGCTGCGGCTCCAGACAGGCGGCACTCCATAGAGCTGCAGAATCCGCAGCAGGTCGGCATCGGTTTTTGCAAGCCGGGCGCACAGCCGGGGGAAATTGCCCCTATTGAAAATTCGGATTCGGCTTCTGCCTGGCCTTACATCATTGCCGGCTGTTGACTCTTGCCCCGCCCCGCTGAGCATCCGCTGCAATCATCCTTTAAAGCTTTTAGGGATTTCAAAGCTCATGCCGCATTTGGGGCAGTATACCGTTGACGGCTTTTTCTCCACCGCCACCAGCGCGCCGCAATCCCGGCATTTAATGTCTGCCTGTATCGGTGTTGTTTTTTCAGCCTTGCTTTTTTTTTCGGCCATGGCATTTCCTTTCATCCTGCACATTTAACAGTGTTTAAAAAGTCAATAGGGGAAGGCTGTTCAAAAATGCTCAGATGCAAGGCGTGCGAAATCATGCGAAATGAGGCGTACTTTTTGTACGCCGCAGTGAAGCATGATGAGCGCAACGCAGCAGATGGGCGTTTTTCAACAGCCTGTTAAATGGTGGGCGCAGCCCACACACTACATCTCTATATGTGTTGCTTAACCCAGGCAAGCAGGCGCTGCAAGTCCATGGCGCCCTCAATGCGTGCAACCTCGGCCCCTTTTTTAAAAAGCACCATCGTCGGAATAGCAGATATATTGAAGTGCGCGGCAAGGGCCTGCTCCTGCTCGGTGCTCACCTTTGCCAGCCGAACGCCCGGTTCAAGACTGCGCGCCGCCTGCACAAATATGGGCGCCATCATTTTGCACGGGCCGCACCAGGACGCCCAGAAGTCAGCCAGCAGGGGAAGGTCGCCTTGCTGAATATGCCGGTAAAACCGCTCGGCATTCAGCTCAATCGGCGCACCGGTAAAAAGCCTCTGGTGGCACTTGCCGCATTTTGCCTTTTCCGCCGGCTTGTCAGCCGGCACGCGGTTTTCCGCATCACAGGCCGGACAGAGTATGCGCATCGCGTCTGTCATGGCAAATACCTTTCAAGCTGTTTTTTATTTCAACAACTCCCCCACCAGCCGTGGGCAAAGCGTAGCGAAACCCACCGGTATTTTCAAACATAAATGGTGGGTTCCACCCACCCTACCGACTTTCTTCTGTCGAACAGTGTAATAAGTGGAATTTTGTCCGTCATATCACCCCCTATAGGTGAACGGATTTTCCACTTATCGCGATATTAGGCAGTGAATCATGGAAAGCTACAGCAAGCACAACAAATTTATTCCCCCGCTCTTGAGAGAGATGCCGTATTGGTAATCAGTAGTGAAATATCAAAATTTTGTCAAATGTAATAAGCCAGGCAATAAAGCCGCTATTGTTTGGCGCGTTTTACTTTGCTCAACCTGCGGCCTTTGCCAAAATCATGAGCGGGTTCGTGCCTGACTCAATAAGTTTAAACATGTAGCCCGCAAGCCTACCGCGCCTGCCCGTTTTTATAAAAAATTCCTTTGATGCTTGCAAGCGTTGCCATGAAATTGTGCGTGAAGGGCTGGGGCAATATCCAGAGCGTGTACATGCTGCCGCAAAAAACCACCGCGCTCATAAGATAGATGAGCGCCGAAGCGCCCATTTTGCCCATGCCGAATAAAATCGTGAGGGCCAGAAATCCGATCATGGCGCAGTTCTGGATGAAGTTGTTGGCTGCAAGCACGCGCCCCAGATCGTCTTCGCGGGCATGGAACTGAATGAGGGCGTTTAAGGGCACGATGAACATGCCGCCTGCCATGCCGTAGAGAAAGAAAAGGGTTCCCAGCATCCACGGGTGTGCAAGCCAGGGGATCATAAACAGGCACACGGTCATGCCCGCGGCGCCTGCGGGGATAAGGCCGGTTTCGATGCTGGTGCGGGAGACACGGCCGGCAAGCATGGACCCGGCCACAATGCCGCCGCCGCCCACGGCCAGAAGCCCCTGCGCGATAACCGTATTGGTAATGCCTGCGGCCTCTTTTAAATACGCGCCAAATACGGCAAGCACCACCTGGTTCACGGCCCAGAAAATTGACAGGCCGATGATGCTTAGCCAGATGGTTTGGCTTGACCACACATCCTTGATATTTTCCCGCAGGTAAACCCCGGTCCTGTATTTTTTTACGTCAAACAAAAGGGCGGTATCGGTATCGCGCGTCTTGGGCAATCTGTAGGCCAGCACGGTTTCAACAACCGAGCATCCCACAAGCAAAAACCCCAGGGGAGCAATGGCCGTGATCATGCCCACAAGGGAAAGGTCCTGCCCGATCAGGGCTTCAAAAAATATGGAGAAGACAAACACGCCAAGCAGTATGGCCACAATGGTCACGGCCTGCACCATGGCGTTTGCCGCAGACAGATTATCGACCCCTGCCAGCTCTTTTATGAAACCGTACTTGGCAGGCGAGTAGAGTGCTGCCTGCACGCCCAGCGCGAAGGTTAGGCAGAATGCCACGCCGAACCAGCCGCAGTAATAGCTCATGGTGATAAGGGCCGTAATTACTATTGCCGCCACAGCGCTCAGGCGCATCACTTTGTTTTTCGGGAACTTGTCGGACAGAAACCCCGCGGGTGTGAAGAGCATGACATAGGGCAGCAGGATAAGCGCATTCACCAGCGCCGTGAGCACGATTTGTGTCGCGCCGCTGTAGTGCTTAAAAACCATGTTCTGGATAATGATCTTATGCCCGAGATCGGTGAAGGCATTCAGGAAAATCATAATGCTGTAGGCGGTGAAGCCCTTGACTCTGAACACACCCGGCATTCCGGTTCCCCCCTTCGGCAGGTTTTTTAGTTTTAACTAAAGAAGTCCAAATCATGATGAAGGGCAGTTTGCAGCCAAGGGAACCCCTCTCGCAAAAATAGCCGTCCAGAGCACCTGCCGGCATCAAGCAGCGCATCAGCCTTCCAGCTGCGGCTTTTCAGTTCTAGCCAGCCAGTCTCCCGGACTTTCATAAAAAAGCAGCGTGTCTTTCAACGACAAAAAATGTTCCCTTTCAATAGAGGCAAGCAGGCCGAAAAAATCCTTTTCCGCCCGGGTTTCAGCCCCATTGCTGAGCGCAAGGTAGAAGCTGTGGCCCTTTTCCTCGAACTGTATCGCAATGTTGAGCGCCTCAACATCATCGCGGCTGGCCTGAAGCGTTGCACCTGCAAGAGCAGCAACAGTGCGAAGCGTTTCTTGAATATTTGATGAGCCGACAGTGGCTGAAACCGTATCGGGCCATGTGCCCTTCAGAAAAAGCTGCTTGTGAATATCCTGCAGACGCCGGTAATGCCCATCTTCATCGGCCGCAATTTGCACAAACATGGCTTTGCCGACGGGATTATCTGTTTTTCTGCTTTGAGACAGGTAGAAGTCGCGCTCGTGCAGTTCATTCTCTAGAGCCAAGGTAATTGCTTTGATTTTATTTTCCATGCGATACCCCCTTTTGTTTGCATGCTATGCCTGGTTGATACTTCCTCAAAAACCTATTGCCTGAAGGGATTCATATAACCTGCGGCACGGCAGATAAGAAATGTTCAGAATGGCCGGTTTACAGCATAAACTCATCCTGTGCAGCTGCCGACCCAGAGTTGCGTGCTTTCTTAAAAACGCTTCCCTGCCACCCCGGCTCAAACCAGAGGGGCGGCAATAACCCGGTTTTTACCTGAAGCTTTTGCCTGGTAGAGAGCCTCGTCAGCCTGTTTGATGACGCTCTGAATGTGGCTCATGTAGGATTCATTGGTCTCTATGTTTTTTTCGATAGCAGCCACACCGAGGCTGGCCGTCACAAAGATTGCGCTGCCCTGATACTTCAGCGGATTTGATTCAATAGCATAGCGTATGCGCTCAGCCACAAGGGAGGCTTTCTTCAGGCCTGTTTCCGGCAGCAGACAGATAAACTCTTCGCCGCCGTAACGGGCAAGAACATCGATTTTTCGAACTTCCTTTACTGA
>CAIWCT010000182.1 GCA_903911225.1 uncultured delta proteobacterium | reverse complement strand
GGTATCATGGCTAAAAAATACGTACCCAGCATGAAGCTTGGCGGGCTTATTCTGCTTGCGAGCTACATAAACCACTCCCTTTCGAAAAATGCAACGCTTAAGGAGTACGCTGCGCCGGTGATGACGCTGGGCGGAGAGCTTGATGCCTATACGGGGTTGAATTATATTGCTCGTGAATCCCGGCTGATCATAGAGCTGGAGAATAATGAAAAGGGCCTTGTGTGCAGAAAGCCGGTTATCCTTTTGCGCGGCATCAATCATATGCAGTTTGCCGACGGCATTCCCCTTGCTGATGAGTTTGAGCCTGAACGAAGCCTTGAAGAAGCCCATGGGTCAATCTGCAATGCCATGGTTGCTTTCATGCGCGCGCACAGCCGTTTTTTAGGCGGCGATGCCGGTGCCGCACGGGCTTTTCTTGAAATGTCGGTTAAAGAAACCCGCATGCTTTTATCTCCCTATTTGACGGCATGGGATGCCGCCCCCGATTTTTTTCTGGAACTGCAGAAAGCGGTTGCCCCTCTTGCTCATAATGCCTGGAATGCGCTGAATACGGCAACCAGACTGTATTGTGGCAAGATAGACAAATACAGGTTTATTCTGGATAAATCATCGGTAAGCAAAACAGACAAGGGCCTGGAAGTATATGCGCCGATTTATTTTGAACGCAGGAATGACTTCAGGGATATATCCAGAAACAACTATCTTTCACTGGAATACGCGGCATGCAAATTCCGCTCTCAGGATTCCATAGCCGCAGCGGCAGGGGCATCACCTGCCGGGAAGGCTTTGAACTGTGCCGAGCTAAATGCCGCTATCATAGGCAAAGCGCTTGCGCTGATAACGGATGCGGCAATGAAGGCCCGTTTTGAAATGCGCTACGGCGCCATTGACGCATGGAAATATGAAAGCAGGTCTGATGAATTAAAGCACACGGTCATCTATGGCCCTTTTACTATCGTGAGTCATAGAAAGCCTTCGGGCGCTGCCTGGCTGTCATGCGCTTTCAGCTTTCATAAAAGCGGCGACAGCTGGAGAATTGGGACTGCCGAATTACTGACGCCTGCTGATTATGCTCTGCAGCGTTACGCAGGAGCGCACTACAACAAGCTCATATCGCCCCTGCGTATTATTGAATGGGCCACAATTTTTGGTCTTCAATAATTGGTGAACGGGAGTGCAATTCAGTGCTGCAGGCCATGCAGTGTTCGTTGCCTCTGGCAAGTGCCACATCTGTTGATATATAAAGCCGCGTGCATGTGAGACATTTGTATTGACATGCAATTTACCAGGGTTTTTTTTTAAAAAATTGAATTTTAGATTTTTTGTCTGTTTGCTGATTAGATATTAAAAAAAAATCAAAATCAGATATAGTACATTAAGTATATGCCGACAGTGATGTTTGTATGCACAGTCAATTTGTGCCGCTCGCCGATTGCTGAAGTTTTATTCAGGCAATGGCTGAAGCGGCAGTCCGTCTCCGGCGACTGGCGGGTGCTTTCCTGCGGAACCTGGGCTGTGAATGGCAAATCTGTGGCCCCGCATGTGCAGCCGTCTTTGCTTGCCATGGGCATTGATCTTGGCCAGCACCGGGCCAGGAATGTAACGGTAGAACTTCTGGCGGAATCCGATCTAGTTTTGTGCATGACTCGATCTCAGAGAGAAGCCCTGCATACGGAATTTCCCCGGTTTGCAGGACGCATTTATCTGTTGAGCGAAATGCTCGGGAAGACCTATGATGTGGCGGATGTGCAGGATTTTGTTACCGCTCAATATGTTTGCGTTGCCAAGGAGATGGCCCGGATTATTGAAGATGCTGGAAAGCGGATTTTGGCTATGTTGAAACCGGCATCAGAATTTATTTAGCCGGGCTTTTGTATTCCCGCTTCAATGCTTCGACACTGTTATTTGAAAGTTTATTGCTTTGATCACCACTCTCTTGTAATCAGCCGGAAACATTGCGGGCTTGGGTTTCGCTGCTGAGGCTAGCCATACACGCTGGAACTAATTTTTTCCACGAACATATGATCCCCAATTATTTTAAAAAACCTGTACGGCTTGACACCCTTCATAGATGGCTTCGTCAACCCGGCATTAAAGTCCTTGATGTCGGCTGCGGGAATCATTCAGCGACGAAAACAAAAAGCTATTATCCCGAGTGTCTTTATTATGGCGTTGACAAAAATTTGCGCTATAACAATGACGCCCGAGATCTGGCATGCATGGAAGCATTCTATGAGGTTGATCTTTCGCAGTGCGGCACTCTGGCGGTAATCCCCGATGATTATTTTGATTGCGTCATTGTAAGCCATGTTATTGAGCATATTGAAAATGGGGAAGATATGCTCGGCGAGATTATAAAAAAAATGGCGCCAGGGGGAATTTTGTATGTTGAGTTTCCTTCCGAGAAAAGCACCATGCTGCCAAGCATGAAAGGAACTTTGAATTTTTATGACGACCCTTCACATGTGAAATTATACAATTTGAAAAAATTGAATTTATTTTTGACTGAGAGCGGGCTGTCCATTATTAAATCAGGAATAAGAAGATCATTCAAAAGAATACTGTTGTTGCCATTGTATGCAGGCGCATCGTTTTTTGCCCAGGGCTTTATAAGTGGTCATGTGCTGTGGGATATTGCCGGGTTTGCCTGCTACTGTATTGCACAAAAAAAGTAATGCTCCTCGTATGCAGCCCGTGCTGCAATGCCTATTTCGTTTGCTCGAGATAAAAGTAGCTGCTTGGATCCCTTTTACATGCAGCTACTCTGTAAAGCTCAACCACGCATATTCTGTGTTAACCGGCTTTTTAGAAACGGTTATGAAACATATCAGGGAGGAAATCATGTCTAAAGTGATCGTGCCGCAACCAAACGCCAAAGAGCTGAAAGCCTTTGACATGGCAGGCATCAGAATGCGAACAAGCATGACAGAGGAAGAGTTCATCGCGATGGCCGTTACCTATCTCAGCACCCACAACGTGCTGCATCTGGCCACCTGCAAGGACAATGAACCGCGATGCACTCCAGTGGAGTATTTCAATAACGGGCTCATCGTTTACATGTTTTGCGAGGGCGGCGGCAAGATCGCCAACATGAAGGTACAGGAGAAGGTGTCCTACAGCATCGCTGATCCGTATAACCCCGGTGTTGATTTTTTTGGCGCTTCAGGCATGCAGGTCTGGGGCGTTGCCAGTGTTTTTAAGAAAAATGAGGATATTGAGTCATTCCGTGAAGTACGGAAATATTCCCGATATATGAAGCAACTAGTCTAGTGTATCTTAAATAACTAGACATAGTTGGGTGACTATGTTAGTTTGGGGGAATGAAAAAACCACTCGTGTTGAATGCCGCTGACAGAAGCCTGCTTGAAGAATGGACCAAAGCCTATGGAACTCCCCAACAG
>CAIWCT010000181.1 GCA_903911225.1 uncultured delta proteobacterium | reverse complement strand
CGCCGGAGAAACAGCACCCGCTCCTGCCAGGCGCGCAGCTCCCGGTTCCAGGACAACAGGTGAAGACCTTCTTCTGCTATGCCTTCAAGAAGAGCACGGGCAATTTTCTCCGGATCGGGTTTGTGCAGAGGCCTGTCATCAAGCACGAGGCTGCCGAACCTCCTGCGTGTTCGGGCCAGTACGGATCTGGTTGCATGATCCCAGACTACAAAGTCCTCTTGTATGACATGCTCCGGGAACTGCTCTTCAAGCTCCACGCGGCTGTACGCAGCGGCAAGGAATATCCGGGCCGAACGCAGGCCGCCGTCGAGATGGGCAGCCACCAGAAATTCCTGCGCGCTCAGAGGCTCATAATTATCAAACTGTGCGCCGCGGCCTCCTGCCAGCAGATACCCGGCATCAAGCCCGCGCCGCATGGCAATGCGGTCGGGATAGGCATGGGCAAGAAGGCTGCCGGTGGCCTCAAGACTTATGCGGCCATCGGGGATCTGCAGCAGCCGCTGCAGGTCTGCGGCCTGCTGGCGAATCTGGCGCGCAAGCTGCCGCTCCACGGTGCATCCGGCAATAGATGAGCGGGCGTCCATCAAAACCTCAAGCCGCAGCCGCAGATCAGCATCCTTCATGCCCGGAGCAAACCGCAGTATATCCCGCTCGCTGAGCAGAGCCGCAAGCAGACATGCCTGCCTCCCGAGCCCCATCTGCGCGCCAGCCACAAGCATATGCCCAAGACGCGGATGCACGGGAAGGGCTGCCATGCGGCGGCCATGCTCCGTGATGCGATACTGGCTGTCAAGAGCGTCAAGCTCTTGCAAAAGCACGCGCGCCTGGGCCAAAGCACCAGCCGGAGGCGGGTCGAGCCACGAAAGGCGGTTTATATCGGTCTCGCCCCACAGGGCAAGCTCAAGGGCAAATGAGGCAAGATCTGCGCTGCGGATTTCAGGAGGGTTGTATTCCTGCAGCTGCCCGTGCTGGTGCTCTGTCCAGAGCCGGTAGCATATGCCGGGGCCGGTGCGGCCTGCCCTGCCCCGGCGCTGGTCGGCTGAAGCCCGGGTAACCGGCGCGGTGACAAGGCGCGTCATGGCGCTGCGGGCGTCAAAGCGCGGCAGGCGCATAAGGCCGCTGTCGACAATAATGCTGACGCCTTCAATGGTGAGGCTTGTTTCGGCAATGGAGGTTGCAAGCACCACCTTGCGCGAGCCATGCGGAGCAGGTGCTATGGCCCGGTCCTGATCCTCGCGGGGGAGATTGCCATACAGGGGCAGCACGGCAATATCAGGCGGGAGGTTGAGTTGCGCAAGCAGCCCGGCCGTGCGCCGGATCTCTGCTTCGCCCGGTAAAAAGGCAAGCAGGCTGCCCCGATCGCTGCCAAGAGCCTGCACTATAGTTGCCGCCACCTCTTCTGCGACTTTCAGGCGCAGGACGCTGCTGCGGTAACGCGTTACCACATCAAAGAGTTTCCCCTGCCCGCTCAGCACCGGCGCATCGCCGAGCAGGCGCGAGACGGCATCGCTGTCCATGGTTGCTGACATGACAAGCACGCGCAGATCCTCGCGCAAAGCCTGCTGCGCATCAAGGCACAGTGCAAGGCCGAGATCTGCGTTCAGGCTGCGCTCATGAAATTCATCAAAGATGATAAGCCCGACGCCCTCCAGTGCCGGATCGCTCTGGAGCATGCGGGTAAGAATTCCTTCGGTGACAACCTCGATGCGCGTAGCCGGCCCCACCTGTGTTTCTCTGCGTATCCGGTAGCCAACAGTGCCGCCCACCTCCTGCCCGAGCATGGCCGACATGCGGCGGCAGGCGGCGCGGGCCGCAAGCCTGCGGGGTTCGAGCATGATGATGCGCCCTCCTTTAAGCCAGGGCTCCGCAAGCAGGGCAAGGGGCACGCAGGTCGTCTTGCCCGAGCCGGGCGGCGCCTGCAGCACGGCCCGTAAACTGATTACAAGCGCCTTGCGAAGCCCTGGCAGTACGTCATCGATGGGGAGATTGAAACGGTCTCGCATGGTTATAGGTGCCGCACAAAATAAAAATTTTTTAAACTATACCAGATTGCATGCAGCAGGTCAGCATCTAATCATGCTGCATGCAACATGCTATTGTGCTTGACTGCGGGTAGCGCGGCAGTTATTACATAGTTGAGATCAACTCCAAAGGGAAAAACCCATGAAACACCAACTTGCAGTATGCGCGATGCTTATAGTGATTGCCGGCGCCATGCCAGCACGTGCCGGTCAGGCAGGGTGCGAAGATGTGGTGCAGCGCATCGCAATCGACGTGCCCGACTATGGCGCGGCATCCGTGTATAATACCCACCTGTGCTCAGACTGCCCCGGAAAGGACCGGCTGCGCCAGACGGAAAGCATTATCCGGTTTCTTGACCGCCACGAAGATAATACAAGCCGCCTTGTCATGCTGGGAGGTGATTTCAATACCGATATCACCATAAAATCTGCGGTTGAAAAAGATAGGAGCTGGGTTCAGAAGTCAGGTGCCGGAAGCCGAATGCCTCTACGATCTTGAATCATAAATTCGTATTTCCAAGCTTCGAACTCCTAACCTACAGGGTGTTTGGTCCGTTGCGGCGGGCTCCTCAGATCCTGAATTTTAAATCATGAATCCTGAATCTATATCTCCTGCTCTTCCTCGACTACGGGTACAGCGTCAGCGAAGATTTCCTCAATATCCTGAGTCTTCTTCTCATAGCCGCTCTGGATTTCGATGAGGCGGGTGTAGATGCCTTTCTGATCAAGCAGGTCCTGATGCGAGCCGAGCTCGATGATGTCGCCCTCCTGCAGCACGATGATCTGGTCGGCATTGCGCACGGTTGAAAGACGGTGGGCTATCATGATGGTGGTGCGGCCCTTCATTAGATTTTCAAGTGCGGCCTGCACCTGCTGCTCCGAATGCGTGTCCAGGGCCGAGGTGGCCTCGTCAAGAATCAGAATGGGCGCATTTTTTACCAGCGCACGGGCTATGGCCAGGCGCTGGCGCTGGCCACCCGACAGGCGCACGCCCTTTTCGCCGATCATAGTATTGTAGCCCTGAGGCATGGCCTCAATAAAATCGTGGGCAAGAGCTGCTTTGGCCGCATCCATAATCTGCTCCTGCGTCACCGTCGGGCTGCCGTAGGAAATATTGTTGCTGACTGTGTCATTAAAAAGAACCGTTTCCTGAGCCACAAAAGCTATCTGCTCCCGCAGCGACCGTATGGTCACATCGCGAATATCAATGCCGTCTATCATGATTGCGCCCGCCTTGATATCGTAGAATCGCAAAAGCAGGTTGGCTATCGTGGTTTTGCCTGCGCCGCTATGGCCGACAAAGGCTACAACCTGCCCTGCGGGGGCGCAATAGTTGAGCCCCTTGAGCACGGGCCTTTCCTCGTACTGAAAAACAACATCTCGAAACTCAATGCAGCTTTTAAACGGCGGCAGCGCAATGGCATCCTGTTTGTCGGTAATATCGGGCTTAATGTCAAGCACACCAAAAACGCGCACAGCCGCGGCCATGCCCTTCTGAACCTTCATGTTCTCGCGGCTCATGGCCTTGATGGGCCGGTAAAGCATGGCCATGGCGGCCACAAAAGAGAAGAACTCTCCCGGTGTCATAAGATCTTTGATGACAAGGTAGCCGCCCGTGTAGATGAGCAGCGCTATCATAACACCGCCGAAAAACTCCATAATGGGCGAGGCATAGGCGCTGACCCTGATAGTATCCAGACTCACATCAAGCAGCCGCATGGTTTCATTCAAAAACCGCTTGTTTTCATACTCCTCCATGCAGAAGGACTTTACGGTCTGATTGCCCGATATGGTCTCGTCGAGAAACATGGTCATTGAACCCAGGCGCTCCTGGGTTTTGCGGCTAAATCGCCTGTTCTTGTTGCCAAAACGCAAAATCGGAATGACCATCCAGGGCAGCACCAGGAAGCAAAGCCCGGCAAGCTTCCAGTTCTGGTAAAACGCCACTCCCGTAAGACCGATGATCATGAACGAGTTTTCCAGTATCTTTTTGATCGAGTCCGAGACCGACCGCTGCAATATGCCAACATCGTTGGCGATGCGTGACATGAGCATGCCCGTGGATGTTGTACTGTAAAACGACAGCGACAGGCTCTGGATATGCCGGTAGAGAATGTCACGAATATCAGTCACCACCCGCGTGCCCACATTTCCCATAAGATAGGACTGGCCAAAATCAGCGGCGCCCTTAATAAAATAGGCCACCACCACCAAAATCGCTATAAGATACAGCATTGTGCTGTCTTTACCGAGAAACACATTGTCGATAGCGGGTTTAACCAGATAAGCCGTTGCAGAGGTTGTGCCGGCAAGTATGGCCATGCAGATGACAGCTCCGATCATGTATATCTGATAGGGGCGGGCGTACTGCAGAAGCCGCAGGTAGAGATTCATGGTTTTACATTCTCCTTCATTTTTTTCAGAAGCTCCTTGATGGGAGCCAGCAGTTCTTCCCTGGTATGATAGCCGACAAGGCGGCGATACACCGTGCCGTCGGCTGCTATGATAAGGGTTGCAGGAATGCCGTCGATGCCGGTTCGCTCAAGCACCTGTTCGGCGCTGCCCACCAGCACGGGATAGTTTATCCCGAGTGCTTTCACCGCAGGCTGCAGGCTTTTGGGCGTCGCGGCATCAAGGCAGACGCCGACCAGGCTCACACCCTGTGGGCCGTACTCATTAGCAATTTGGGCAAGCTGGGGAATTTCAAGCTTGCAGGGCCCGCACCAGGTGGCCCAAAAATTCACCACAAGAACCTGGTGCCCCTGACAGGGCAGCCGGGCTTCGCGTCCTTCAAGGTCGGTAAACGGCACATCGCGAAACAGCTCTGAGCACGACCCGATAGGCGCCTCTGGCTGCCCGCTGCACCCAGCAAGCATGCCGCAGACCATGAAAAAAACTACTGCATATTTCATTCCACGGTCACGCTTTTGGCAAGATTTCGCGGCTGGTCCACATCGGTGCCTTTGAAGTCCGCAACATGGTAGGCAAACAGCTGCAGCGGTATCACCATAACAAAAGGGGCAAAAAGAGGATCTGTCTGTGGCAGATACAGTATGTCGTCAGCCTTGGAGCCAAGCACGGTGTCGCCGTCCATGGCAATGGCGATCACGCGGCCCTTGCGCGCTTTCACCTCTTCGATATTGCTCAGTATTTTCTCATATATAGCGTCCTGCTGCGCCAGCACCACCACGGGCATATGCTCATCGATAAGGGCAATGGGGCCGTGCTTCATCTCCCCTGCGGGATAGCCCTCGGCATGGATATAGGAAATCTCTTTGAGCTTCAGCGCGCCTTCAAGGGCTATGGGGTAGATGATACCGCGGCCGAGAAAAAGAAAATTCTTCGCCACGGAATATTTTTCGGCAATGGCCTTGATGGCGGGCTCATGCTCAAGTGCCTGCTCAACAAGATGGGGTACCTCGACCATGCGCTGCATGAGCTCGCGGCTGCGCGGCCCGTCAATAGAGCCCCGTGCCCGTCCCAGATACAGGGCCAGCAGAAAAATAGCCGTCATCTGGCTGGTAAATGCCTTGGTTGATGCCACGCCGATCTCAGGGCCGGCATGGGTATAGAGCACATGGTTGCAGTCCCGCGCCAGAGTGCTTTCCACGACATTGCAGATGCACAGGGTTTGTGCCCCCTTTGCCTTTGCCTCGCGCATGGCTGCCAGGGTGTCGGCCGTTTCGCCCGACTGTGAGATGAGCACGACCAGAGTCTTATTGTTGACTATGGGATTGCGGTAGCGAAACTCTGACCCGAGATCCACTTCCACGGGCAGCCCTACCAGCTGCTCGATCATAAACTTTCCGACAAGACACGCGTAATAGGATGTGCCGCAGGCCACGAAACAGATGCGGTCAAAGTTCCGCACCTCCTCCGGCGTCAGCTTCACGCCGTCGAGAAAGACATCGTCTGAGTCCTCTATCAGGCGGCCCCGAAGCGTATCGATAATTGCCCGCGGCTGCTCGAAGATCTCCTTGAGCATAAAATGCTTGTACCCGGCTTTTTCAGCCATGATCGGATCCCAGGAGATATGTCGCGCAGCACGCTCGACCGGCGCCCCGGCAAGTGTGGAGATGCGCACGGACTGCGCGTCAAGCACGGCAATCTCGCCGTCACTCAGAAAAACAACCTCACGCGTATGGCTCAGTATTGCGGGAATGTCTGAGGCTACAAAATTTTCGCCGTTCCCGAGCCCCAGGATAAGGGGGCTTTCCTTGCGCGCGGCAATTATCCGGTCCGGCTCTTTTTCGCACAGCACGGCAATGGCGTAGGAGCCCCGCACCAGGGCAAGGCCCTTGCGAACCGCCGCCTCAAATGACGCACCCTCCCGTATGAACTTCGCAAACAAATGCGAAAAAACCTCGCTGTCGGTTTCCGAACTGAAAATATCGCCCTCGGCCTTCAGGCTGTTTTTGAGCTCGGTATAATTTTCTATGATGCCATTGTGCACCACGGCTACGCCCTGATAATAGTGCGGGTGGGCATTGGCCTCGGAAGGCCTGCCATGCGTGGCCCAGCGCGTATGGCCGATGCCGATGGATCCGTCGAAACGTTCCCCCGCTAGGAGCCTGTCAAGCTGGGATATTTTCCCCTCACAGCGGCAGATTTTGATTGTTCCGTGCTGGAAAACAGCAACTCCGGCAGAGTCATAGCCTCTGTATTCAAGCCTCCTGAGCCCCTCGACCAGAATCTCACTCGTATTTTTAGGTCCGATATATCCAACAATACCGCACATAATCACTCCATTATTTGATAAATAATTAGCAGCCCGTCCGCTACGGCGGACAGAATCATAAATTAAATATTCATTCAACCGTAGGGGAGGGGTTTATCCCAATAAATGTGAATTAAGAGCTCCTTCTCCCCTTGCGGGAGAAGGTCGGGATGAGGGGTGATATAAAATGCCCCCTCACCTCTAATCCTCTCCCCCTCGCGGGGGCGAGGAAGAAATACGCTGCACTTAATTCACATGTATTGGGGTTTATCCCCTCTCGAAGGCGGGCATAAAGCCCGCCCCTACATTAAAAATCTTGAAACATTTCTATCTTGAATATTAATCTTTGTCTTTGCCTGGCTTGGGCAGCATAAAATTCTCGTAATTTTTCTGGCTGCCGCGGGCAACCGCCAGCGTATTTTCCGGCACATTTTTTGTAATTGTTGAGCCTGCACCGATAAGGGCGTTCTTGCAAATTGTTACCGGCGCCACGAGGGCCGTATTGCTGCCGATAAAGACATTATCCTCAATCACCGTGGGGTGCTTGCGCTTGCCGTCATAATTGCAGGTAATGGTGCCGGCCCCCACATTTACGCCCGAGCCGATGGTGGCATCGCCGATATAGGTGAGATGGTTCACCTTAGAGCCGGTGCCGATACGCGATTTTTTTATCTCCACAAAATTTCCAACCCGCGCCCCTTCAGACAGAACAGCTTGCGGCCTCAGATGCGCAAAGGGCCCTACAACGACATTATCGGCTATCGTGCTCTCATCGATCATACACGAAGGCTTTATGTGAACGCCATTGCCGATTATTGAATCTTTAATCACGCTGTGCATGTCGATGATACACCCACAGCCGATCCGGGTTACGCCGCGTAGCGACGTGCCGGGATACACAACGGTATCAGCGCCGATCTGCACATCAGCTTCAATATAGGTAGCATGCGGATCAAAAATAGTAACCCCTTCTGCCATATGCCGCCCGGCAATGCGGGCCTGCATGGCAGCCTCGGCCTTTGCAAGACCTGCCCGGTCATTGATGCCCGCAACCTCTTCAAAATCGCCTGTCTTCATGGCCTGCACCTTCATCCCGGCGGCTGCGGCTATGGATACGATGTCCGGCAGGTAGTATTCTCCCTGGTC
This sequence comes from uncultured delta proteobacterium, assembly GCA_903911225.1. Classification (GTDB taxonomy): domain Bacteria; phylum Desulfobacterota; class WTBG01; order CAIYCZ01; family CAIRTM01; genus CAIWCT01. The sequence goes on along the minus strand of CAIWCT010000181.1, from coordinate 3,429 downwards.
ATTATTGGTTTTGACTTTCCCGAGGGCTTCAAACAGAAACGGTGCACGGCAGCAGTAGATGCCCGTGTTTATCTCGTGGACCGCAAGCTGGGCCGCGGTTGCATCACGGTGCTCGATAATGCCGCACAGATCGCCCCCGCCGGTCCGCAGGATGCGGCCATAGCCTGCGGGATTGTCAAGCTCAACGGTCAGCACGCTCACGCAGGCTTTGTTTTCCCGATGCGTGGCAAGAAATGCCTCAAGAGTTTCCGTGGTAATGAGGGGGACATCGCCGCATAAAATCAGCACATCGCCCTCAAAATCTTTAAGATGCGGGGCGGCCATCAGCACGGCATGGCCCGATCCAAGCTGCTCTGCCTGCAGGGCAATGTCAACCTGCTGGCCCTGCAGTGCAGCCTCGACCTTGTCTTTCTGGTGGCCTGCAACCACAATAATGCGCGAGCTGCCTACAGCTTTTGCTGCAGCCACCGGATAGGCAAGCATGGGCCTGCCTGCCACGGGATGCAGCACTTTCACCAATTCTGATTTCATCCGCGTACCCTTGCCTGCTGCAAGGATGACGCTGACCAAATAATACATATCTAATTTATATCCTTTTGAAGAAACCTTGACAATACCTGAAGTTTCGTGGCAATATACACCCCGAAGTTAATTTAGACAAGTAAACTCTGTAACCAGCGTATATGCCATGAAAAAATATTATCTGCTTGCCGCCCTGCTGTGTCTGATTACCGTGCTGGGCTGCGCCTCCACTCCGGCTAAGCCGCAGCAAATGGGCTCTGATGAAGAATCTTTCACCAAGGCCATGTCCCTTTTCCGCACGGGCGGCTACATCGAGGCCATACCGGCCTTTGAAGAGGTGCGTGAAAAATTCCCCATGAGCCCCTATGCCGTGATTGCCGAGCTGCGCCTCGGAGACTGCCACTATTATAAAGACGAATATATCGAGGCATCCCACTTTTTCGACAACTTCCGGCGCCTGCACCCCAGCAACCCACAGGTCGCTTACAGCATCTATATGCGCGGCATGTGCGCCTATGAGCAGATACTCTCCATAGACCGCGACCAGACATTTGCCGAAGAGGCTGTGGAGCAGTTTCAGCAGCTCTATGAAATCTTTCCACAAAGCCAGTACACGGGCAAGGCCCTCGTGCGCCTTGCCGAGGCCAAACGCCAGCTTGCCGGGCGCGAAGTTTTTGTCGGTAATTTCTATCTAAAAAAACAGGATTATGCCGGCGCCATTGAGCGGTACAACCGGGCTCTTAAGCGCTACCCCAGCCAGATCAAAAGTGATGAACTGCTGCTTTTGATCGGCAAGGCGACCATCTGCTCAGGCGACGAACGGCGCGGTAAAAAAATACTGGAATTCATGATGAAACAATATCCCGACAGCACCATGGTCGCCGATGCAAAGACCCTGATAGAAAACCCATCACAGGCCTTCCCGAAAAAGAAGCGCTTTCAATTTGCTAATTAACCTTATGGTTTCTTCAACCAGTCCAACGCAATATTTCCAGTTGGGCCAGGCTAACCCATCAGATTGTTCTCAATAATCTCCACTGCCTTTGCCAGTGCTTCATCCAGCCTGTCCACACCCGGTCCGCCGGCCTGTGCCATGTCGTCGCGTCCGCCGCCGCGTCCGCCGATAATAGGTGCCGCTGCCTCGATAATTTTTTTAGCTGATACTCTGCCTGCAATGTCTTTTGTCGCCATGGCCAGCAGTTGGGCTGTTCCCTCTGCCTCGGCCGCAAGCACCAGCACGCCAGAGCCCAGTTTGTCGCGCACCTTGTCGCCGTAGGCGCGAAGTGTTTTGGGATCCTGGCCGCTGACGCGAGTGACGAGCACCTTTACCCCGCCGATATCGCGCAGGCCGTCAAATACTGATGAGGCCTCTTTTGCCATGATCTGGCTTTTTAGCTTCTCGATCTCTTTCTCAAGTGTCTTCTGTGCGGCAAAGAGCTTTTCAACCCGGTCGGCAACCTGTGCCGGATCCGTTTTTAAAAGATCAGCCGCCCGGTCAAGCACTGCCTGCTGCTGCTGCACATACCGGCAGGCAGCCTCGCCGGTCACCGCCTCGATTCTCCGCACGCCCGCTGCCACAGCTCCTTCGCTGACAATTTTGAAAAGGCCGATACGACCGGTGGCTTCGATATGCGTGCCGCCGCACAGCTCCATGCTGAAGTCTCCAACGCTTACCACGCGCACCGTGTCGCCGTATTTTTCCCCGAACAGGGCCATGGCCCCGCGGCTGATCGCCTCCTTCTGCGCGAGCTGCTCAACCCCCACTGCCGCATTCAGCCGGATGAAGCTGTTTACTTCATTTTCAATTCGTGCAAGGGCATCCTTGCCGATAGCCTCAAAATGTGTAAAGTCGAAGCGCAGCCGCTCCGGTGTGACAAAAGAGCCTGCCTGTGTGACATGCTTGCCAAGATGTTTCTGCAGCACGGCCTGCAGAATATGCGTGGCAGTGTGATTGCCCGCCGTTGCGGCGCGCAGACGCGGCGTAACAATCAGCTGCGCCTCGTCTCCCGTTTTGACCTGTCCCTTTAAAATTTTTCCTTTGTGCACGATCAGATCCGGCAGGGGCTTTGCCGTATCGACAACCTCAATCTGGCAGCTTCTGCTGCTGATCAGGCCAGCATCGCCGGCTTGGCCGCCCGACTCACCGTAAAACGGTGTTTCAGCGATTATAATCTCAACCTCGTCGCCTTCTGCGGCAGATTGCGCAAGCTCACCGTTCTTTATGATATGGGTAATGCGTGATGTGCCTGTGCAGCTGTCATAGCCGGTAAAAGTGGTCTTCTCGCCGCCCTGCACTATCTTTTTATAAATCGCGCCGATGCTTTCCTCCCCCGAGCCTTTCCATGCCTGCCGCGCGCGGGTCCGCTGCTCCTGCATGGCCGCTTCAAACCCGTCATGGTCAAGCGTCATGCCCTGTTCACGCGCAATATCTGCAGTGAGATCAACAGGAAAGCCGAAGGTGTCATAGAGCTTAAAAACCACATCGCCGGGGATGCCAACACCGCCCTGCGCTTTTATTTTCTCCATTTCATCCTGGAGAATTTTAAGGCCCGCTTCAAGGGTTGCCGTAAAGGTCTGCTCCTCGCTGAACACCACTTTGGTTATAAAGTCTATCGAACGCAGCACTTCCGGATACACAGCCTGCAGTTGCTCAGCCACCACGCGCACCGCGTCGAACAAAAACGGCTTGGTGATGTCAAGCAGCTTGCCGTGCCGGGCAGCACGGCGCATGATGCGCCGCAGCACATAGCCCCTGCCTTCATTGGAAGGCATCACACCGTCGGCCACAAGAAATGCCACGGCGCGACTGTGATCGGCTATAATGCGCATGGACACATCAGTGTCATGATGCTTGAGATAAGTCTTGCCTGAAGTCTTCTCCACAAAGTTGATGATGGGTATAAAGAT
>CAIWCT010000180.1 GCA_903911225.1 uncultured delta proteobacterium | reverse complement strand
TATCTCCCGAAAAACTTTGCGACGCGCCATTATTTACATCATGATTGCCGGGCACGACATAGACCTTTTTGCCCGTTTGTTCAACAGCGGCCAGAAGCCCTGCAACCTGGTTGTGGCTTTCCAGTTCGCCGTCCTTTGTCAAATCGCCGCACAGGATGACAAAATCCGCTGTCACATTGTCGATATCGTTAACAAAGGCATTAAATATTTCAGGGCCTTCTCGAAGCATTTTACGGTCGTGGCGCAGATAGTCCTCAAAAGCGCTCCCCTGCGTACCCAGTTCAGGGGCAAAGTAATGGGGATCGGAAAAAACTATAAACTTCGTGTCAGGATAATTGGGGTGATTATTTTTTACAAGTGCACGCACCTCGGGGTCTGTCTGGTAAAGAAAAATCGGTTGTTTGCCAGCTTTGCACGATACAAAAGCTGCAAGCGTGCATACCACAAAGGCCGCATAAAATATTTTTTTCATTGTTCACCCTTATTAAAAAAGACTTGCGGTTATAGTATCCTGGCTATAGATGTCTCATGGAATTGTTAAAAACATATTAATAAAAAGGTAAGATTCGGTAAATAATGAGCCGTGAAACAAATAATCAGAATAATTTCACGTTTGACTGAAAAAATCCGCTTTGGGATGAGCATCCCTTAGTTTTTTCGTACGTAGCGCGTCCGGTAGCGTCAACTATGGCGTCCCGGTTCCGGCCCTTCATATTTAACGATAACTTAACTTGACAGGCACAAGCCCGCCATTTAATAATCATTAAATTTGAGGATACAGGTTTCCAGTAACGGCACCAACGGGTCTTCTGTTGTAGAAGGGAAAAACATGGTTCATAAGAAGGCAAAAAAGCAGGCCACTACACGAGCCGATTCTGCTGCGCCCGGCGCATCAGCACGCAAAAACGACGCGGGGAAAAGCAAAGCCGAAAAGGCGGACAAAGCCATTGAAAAGGCCACGGAAAAAGCCTCTGTGTCCGGCAATGAGCATCCGGTAAAGGCGCAGGCTTCAGCCGCCGCTGCCGACCCTGATCTTTCATCTCCGACGCTGTATCTGAACCGCGAGCTTACCTGGCTTCGCTTCAACAGCCGCGTACTCAGCGAGGCTGCCGACAGCCGCACCCCTCTGCTGGAGCGGGTGAAGTTTCTGTCGATAACCGGCTCAAACCTCGACGAATTTTTCATGAAGCGCATCGGCGGCCTTATGCAGCAGGTAGGGGCCGGCGTTACCAAACGTACCATCGACGGTCTCACGCCGCAGGAGCAGATCGACCAGTGCACCGCCTATGTGCGGACCTTTCTGCCCCGTCAGCAGAAACTCGCTGGTGATCTTATCAAGGCCCTCAGGAGCAACAAGATATACATTCTCGGCTATGCCGATCTTTCCGCTGCTGAAAAAAAACAGGTGCGCAGCCACTATTCGCAGTTTATTTTTCCGCTGGTCACGCCGCAGTCCATTGATCCGGCGCATCCCTTTCCGTTTATTTCCAACCTGTCGCTGAACCTGCTGGTTGCGTTCGTGCAAAAGAAGAACAAGCCGCCGGTGCTTGCCCGGGTAAAGGTCCCTGTGGGCGATGGAGCGCCGCGCTTTATTCGTCTGAATGGCGCCGACCGCTTCATTCCGCTTGAAGAGGTAATACGTCACAATCTCGACCTGCTTTTCCCCGGCGTGGCAATACTCAGCTGCGAAGTATTTCGCACCACGCGCAATTCCAATACCGAAGGCCGCGAAGAGAATGCTGAGGATCTTCTGGCGATGATCGAATCGGAATTGCAGGAACGGCGCTTTGCCCCCATCGTCCGTTTGGATGTAGAAAAGGGCATGGACTCCCACCACCGGGGGCTGTTGGCGGCAGAGCTTGGGTTGGATCCCGTGCGCGACGTTTATGAAAGTGAGTCTCTGATCGGACTGCGCGACTTCATGGAGCTTGTCGCACTTGACAGACCGCAGCTTAAATATCCTCAGCATCACCCCGTTGATAATCCTGATCTGGTGCAGGAACGCTCCATCTTCCATACCCTGCGCGAGGCAGGATCAATCCTTGTGCAACATCCCTACGAGACTTTCAGCTCCACCATCGAGCGGCTGCTTCGCGAGGCGGCGCGCGATCCAAAGGTTCATGGAATAAAGATAACCCTGTACCGCACGGCGCGCGAATCCAACATTGTCGAACACCTGATCGAAGCCGCGGTTAATGGCGCTCAGGTTGCGGTGGTGGTCGAGCTCAATGCCAGCTTTGACGAAGCCGCCAATATACGGCTTGCCGAGCGCATGGAGGAGGCCGGAATTCATGTTACCTATGGCGTGCTTGGCCTGAAGACCCACACCAAGATACTCCTGGTCGTGCGCCGCGATTATGATGGTCTTCGGCGGTATGTGCACGTTGGCACCGGCAACTATCATCCGGTAACGTCGCGCCTGTACAGCGATATCGGGCTGTTCACGGTGGACCCTGATATCGGCGCCGACGCGACCGAGCTTTTTAATTATCTGACCACCGGCGTCAACGCAAGCCGAAAATACAAAAAGCTTCTTATTGCACCCTCGTTTCTCAAAAAAGCACTCATTGAAAAAATCGAGCGTGAAGCTGCACTCCATACGAGCGCGAGCCCCGGCCTCATACAGTTCAAGATGAACGCCCTGGAGGATGTTGAGATAACCCGGGCCCTTTACTGCGCAGCCCACAGGGGCGTACGCGTGGATCTTATCGTACGCGACAGCTGCCGCATTCGCCCGGGCTTAAAGGGCCTGAGCGAAAATATTCACGTCATATCCATCGTCGGGAGGTTCCTCGAGCACTCACGCATTTACTATTTCAAAAACGGCGGGCAGGAGGAATATTATATCGGATCGGCTGACTGCATGAAACGGAATCTGGAGCACCGTGTTGAGGTGGTAACCCCGGTTGAATCCAAAAGGCTGCAAAAGAGGCTTCGGGAAATTCTCGACGTTCATTTCGGCGACCGCAGAAACGCCTGGGACATGCAGCCCGACGGAGAGTATGTGCAAAGAACGCCGGGCAAAAAGGATGAGTCTCTTGGGTCTCACGACCAGCTGATCATGCTGGCGGAAAAACGCGTCGCCAAAGCCCAGATTTATAAGAACGATAAAAAAAAGAAATAATAGGCGAATAACCTGAACAGGGCTGCCACAGGCACAGTGGCCAATAGCGGATAAATATGGAATTCATACTGGAAGGACAGGCTGGCAGCAAAGCGATTTTCGTCGAGCTTGCCACACGCTTTACGGTGCTTCCCGGTAAACCTCGCACTGTTACGCGCACGCTTTTCGACACCTTCGACTGGCGGCTCTACGCAGCCGGGCAAAGGCTGGAGGAGATGGGCGAGGGCGAGAGCGTTCGCGCGGAGTGGGTGGAGAACGCCTCCGGCAAAGTGCTGGGCAGCATGAACGGGCCGGTGGGCCGCATGGCCAACAACTGGCAACCGGCATCCGTGGCCGGAGCTCTGGCCCGGACGATAAAGATGCGCGCTCTTCTGCCGCTGGCGGTGGTCAATACCATTTTGTGGCCTGCCGACCTTTTGGATGAGCGCGAAAAAACAGTTGTTCGCGTTTCTGTAGAAATCAGTAAGACCGGCGCGATCGGCGCAAAGGCAGCTAAAGAAATACCCTCTGTTGTTCGATTGTCGGCGGTGCGCGGTTATCACAAGGCGTTTGAACAGACGATAGCCGTGCTTGCCGGTCTCCCCGGCCTTACCAGGGCTGAACACAGTACGCTGGACAGTGTGCTTTTGGCAAACGGCCGCACGCCGCTTGACTATAGTTCAAAGATCAACATCAAGCTGTCACCCGGAGTCCTTGCCGAAAAAGCGGTGCGGAAGGTCCTTGGCAGGCTCGTGGAGATCATGGCAGCCAACCACGACGGGACAGTGGCGAATATTGATTCTGAATTTCTCCATGATTTTCGCGTGGCTGTACGCCGCACCCGCTCCATGCTGGGCCAGATGAATGCGTCCATTCCCGCTGCAACCTTGAAGCAGTTCAGGCCGGAGTTCGACTGGCTTGGCGCCGTCACCGGGCCGACGCGCGATCTGGACGTCTATATTTTAAAATTCGACGACTATGTCATCCCTTTGGACGAAAAAGTCCGGCGCGACCTTGCCCCGCTCAGGAAGCATATTTTCCGGCGGCAGCATCAGGAGCAGCTCAACCTCGCCCGCGCCATTTCCGCCAAACGCTACCGAGAGCTTATCTTTGACTGGAAAAAAGCATTGTGCTCTTCATGGAAATCCGGATCAGAAAACTGGAGGGGCGGCGATCCGGCGGAGGCAGTGGCTGGGCAGAGGATTCTAAAAATTTTGAAGCGGGCGCTGCGCCAGGGCAAAACCCTGACGGATGACTCCCCCGCATCCGCCGTTCACGAACTGCGCATTACCTGCAAAAAGCTTCGCTATATGATGGAGTTTTTCAAAAGCCTGTTCCCGGCTGCCGAAATCGACGAACTGACCGGGGCGCTCAAGGAACTGCAGGACAATCTCGGAGACTTTCAGGATTATGAAGTCCACCGGGCCGAGCTGTACAAGTTCGCCGACGAAATGGTATTGCTAAAGACCGCGCGCCCGCGAACGCTGCTTGGCATCGGGCAGCTTGCGGAAAGTCTTGCCGAGCGACAGCGGCTGGCCCGCGCGGATCTTGGCCGGCGTTTCGCCGAGTTCGCAGCGAAAAAAAATATCGTGCGCTTTCGCACGCTTTTTGAGCCCTCTAAAAGGAGCCTTCTTGATGAAGGTGATCGCAACCTATAATATAAAGGGTGGCGTCGGCAAGACAGCTGCGGCCGTAAACCTCTCCTGGCTTGCGGCACGAAGCGGTCTGCGAACGCTGGTGTGGGACCTCGACCCGCAGGGTGCGGCGACATTTTATTTCCGTGTACAGCCCAAGGTCAGAGGCGGCGGCAAGAATCTTGTCAAGGGGAGCAGCCGAATCAGTGATTTTATCAAAGGAACTGATTATGAAAACCTCGACCTGATGCCCGCCGACTTTTCCTACCGCAATCTGGATATCCGTCTTGACCAGAAAAAAAACCCCACAAAGCGCCTGAAAAAGCTTTTGGCGCCGCTGAAGGCAGACTATGATCTGGTCGTGCTCGACTGCCCGCCTTCAATTTCACTTGTGAGCGAGTCGGTTTTTTTTGCCGCCGACGCGCTGGTGGTGCCCGTGATCCCGACAACGCTTTCGCAACGGACGCTTGAACAGCTGTACGGGTTTCGCAGCGATAGGAAACTCGATGGCCTGAAACTGCTGATATTTTTTTCTCTGGTTGACCGCCGAAAAAAACTACACCACGAGGTGATGGCTGAGATTGCAGTGCAGCATCCCGAGGTGCTGAAAACGCATATCCCCAATGCCAGCCAGGTGGAGCGGATGGGTATTTACAAAAAGCCGATCTGCGATTTTGCCGGCAGCTGCGATGCCGCACAAGCCTATGAGGAGCTTTGGGCTGAAATAAAAAAAATACTGTGGAGATAATCACGATGGCTATGGAAATAGAAAGAAAATTTCTTGTTCAGCCGGGCTGGAAGCCGCAGAGTGCGGGAACAGACTATATGCAGGGGTATCTGTATGCCGGTGGCCACGGTCCTACCGTCCGGGTGCGCGTGGCCGGACATAAGGCTTTTCTCACCATCAAAGGCCCTCCAGAAGGGCTTGCACGGCTGGAATTTGAATACCCCATACCCCCGGAGGATGCCCGTCATATGCTCGCAAGCCTTGCCGGAGGCAGGGTGATCGAAAAGACCCGCTACCTGGTCGAGCATGCAGGGCATACCTGGGAGGTTGATGTGTTCGCGGGGCACAACAGCGGACTTGTCGTGGCAGAGGTGGAAATTACTCATCCTGACGAGCCGGTTGTTCTGCCGGACTGGGTCGCGGAAGAAGTCTCATTTGATCACCGTTACGCCAATGTGTATCTTTCGCTCCACCCGTGGCCGGAATGGGGCAGCGGCAAAGGCGCACCGTGAAAACAAAGCCTGACCATTGGTATCGCCAATCGGCAGCCGCCCCTGTTCGGATCGTTGACGGACGGATTGAAGTGCTGCTGGTGACCTCACTGCGCAGCGGCAGGTGGATACTACCCAAGGGAATTGTCGAACGGGACATGACACCTGCCCAGTCCGCCGCGAAAGAGGCCTGGGAAGAAGCGGGTGTACATGGGGAGCCGGATATTCATAGTCTCGGTATGTTTGAAACCAGCAAGTGGGGCGGCGTCTGCAGCGTTGAAGTTTTTCGGATGGACGTTACCAAAATCGCCGACCAGTGGCCGGAGTCTGATAAGCGCAAGAGAAAATGGTTTGCTCTTGCCGATGCAATTAGGGAAGTTCATCCCGATGGCGCAGCTCAAATCCTGCAAAAAATCGCCTTGCCACCTCTCCGGCTGACACTGGTTCGCCATGCCAAGTCGAGCCGTGACGATATGAGCCTGGAGGATTTCCTGCGGCCTTTGAATGACCGGGGCAAAAGGGACGCCCCCGAAATGGGCCGCAGGCTGCGGGAAAACGGCGTTCAGCCAGATATTATCGTTTCCAGCCCTGCAAAACGAGCAATAAAAACAGCCAGGCTTATAGCAGGGGAGCTTTGTCCCGAAGCCGAAATTCTTGAAGTTGCGGGGATTTACGAGGCCACTGTCGCTGAGCTTTTGAAGCTTGTGCAGGGCCTGCCCGAAGAAAAACAGGATGTCATGCTGGTTGGACATAACCCGGGTATTTCGGACTTAGCACACATTTTTTTCAGGACCGAAATAGAAAACATCCCCACTTGCGGCGTGGTGCGACTGGCATTCGATGCCCGGCACTGGCGCGATATTTCCCGGCAACGGGCTTCTTTGCTTCTGTTCGATTATCCCAGGAAGGATACGGGCAAACCGTGAAAGCCATAAGCCGGTTTCCTGCTTAGCTAGCCGCCGGGAAGGTCCTATGTGTTCACTGTGTTCAGGTTTTTGTGTCAGTATCATACCAACTTCGGAAAAGTATCCGAAATGCCTGTCAGGATGAACTGTATCCCGATCGCAAGGGTTATCAGCCCGAATATTTTAGTCAGCACGTCAAGGCCCGTCGATCCCAGCATTTTTACGATTTTCGGGGCATATCTGAAGGACAGCCAGATTATAAACGTCATAACCAGGATCGCAACAAGCAGTGCGACCTTCATATAGGGTGCATTGTGTGTGGTGGAAGAAAATAAAATGATTGTTGACATGGTTCCCGCCCCGGTCGTCAGCGGGATTGCAATCGGGATGATGGCTGTTGTTATAATGTTGGAAAAATTGCTGCCACTCGGCTGAGGTGGTTTTCTGTCTGAATTCATCATTGAGAACCCGGTGCTGAGCAGCAGAAGGCCGCCGGCGATTCGGAAAGCGGGTATACCGATCTCGAAAAACCTGAGGACCGCGACTCCGGTAAAAAGCGTGACCATCATTGTCAGGAAGGCGGTCAGTGTGGCGATGTTGCAGAGTTTGTGCTGTTCCTTCTTCTCAAGCCCGTGTATGATCGTAAGGTAGAGGGGGATTGCAGGAATATTGTTTGCAACAGCAAACAGGCCTAGAAGGTAATGCTGAAATGAGTCTCCGGTAAATGTCATGTTCGTTTTTGAGAAAAAGATACTTCTAGATTAATAGTCTGTCAAGTATTGGTTTGCAGAAATCGAAGGTATAACCATACAAGGCCACTTCAAGCTTAACTTGTTCTGATTAAAGGGCTCCTCGCGAGGTGCCCGCTTTGACGGCGCGCATGGCCGCCGAATGTTCCCGGTGGAAAATACGTTCAAGCCGCGTATCTGTTCCCCGAAGTTCAACCGCCAGCTTTCCGGCAAAATCAAGGTAGGCAAGCTTCCTTTGTTGTGACCAGCCCAGGGGATAGGTCATAATATCGCGCATATTGCAGATTTTATCTGCAAGCCGTATTTTTTTTGCGACCGGAGAGAGCCGCCCTGCAGATTCGATCTGGCGCTGTTTTCTTTCCGGGTCCGGCAGGCTCTTGTCATCAGTGACTTCCCGGACTAGGCCCAGAACCCCTTTGCCGAATGCCGCTCTGATGCCGGCGGGGTCGGCTTCTGTTTTTTCGAGCACGTCATGAAGCAGAGCCGCGACGAGCAGCGGTATGTCTTTTTTCCGGGAAATCGAAGAAAGCAGACTGGCCACTTTGATGGGATGGTTTATGAAAGGAAGTTTGCTGCAGCCCTTTTTTACCTGCCCGGTGTGCATTTCCGCCGCAAAGGCAAGCGCCTTTAGAAAAATATCAAGCTCCTTATGAGTCATATACTCGTTCATGCAGTTTCCTTTAAGTCTGCGTTAAAAAAGCACAGGGGCATCCGGTCGGATGCCCCTGTGCTTCATAAATAAAGCTGGAGCATTTTTCTAAATGGTGTAGCCATGTTGTCATTTCGACCGCAGGGAGAAATCCGAGCCTTGTGGGCCTGCTGCACATCTAAAATCTCTCCCTGCGGTCGAGATGACAGCATAGATAAACCGTCTATAGTAAAAAGAAAAATGCTCTA
>CAIWCT010000179.1 GCA_903911225.1 uncultured delta proteobacterium | reverse complement strand
GCTTAACATCACTATAAGATGCTTCCATGCACCCGCCCCTCTTTATCTGTATGTTCTATGGCCGTTTAGTTAATGGGCATGTTCTTTTACCGCTATTTCCACCCGATAAGAATTGTGGTGCTGGGGTATCCCAGCATTTCCTGCGCGCGCAGGTCGAAAAAGAAGTGGCCAGTAAAATGTTTCTCCATGAGGGGCTTGATCTGGCTGTAAAAAAGCGGTTTGCCACCGATTTTTTCAGATATAGAGTCGTATGCGAACAGTTCGCCCGTGTAGTTGAACATATCGCCCAAGACGACGATATCTGTAACGGATGCCATGTTTTCCAGTGCCGAAATGTTGGAGTACATGATTGAGGCCCGCTCATAGATGAGGCAGGGGCGTTCAATTGATTCGAGCAGTTCCTGCGGCGGCGGCTGGCTGATGTCCCACGGCATTGTCCGCAGTGGATTTGCCGGATAGGCCAAACGGTGCTTTTCAATTTCATTAAGCACGGCCGGGGCTACATCGGTTACAATAAGCGGGAGCCGACAGCTGCTTTCGGCCATGTTTTTCAGCATTATTTCAGTCATATGCCCACGGCCCGCACCGATTTCAATAAGAGTTTTAACGCCAGCCTCTTCGGCAAGCAGCAGGGTGATACGGGCAATTGTTTCGCCCCATATTTTATAAAAAGGCGATATGGCGAAATGCGCGAAACTTTCACGCAGAACGGAATTGTTCCAGTCAAAAGACCCTGTAGCATCCATGCGCAGTACTTCACGAAGCATCCTGAATTCATGCAGATATGATTCAGGGCACTCCTGCTCATTCACCGGCGCGCTGTCAATCAGGCGTTGCGTTATGTCCGCAAATTCGCGCCATCTGGCAAATTGCTCGCAGAGAAATGCAACATAGTGTTTTTCAAGATCGGCAAGCTTTTGCTTAAGTAAATTTTTTGCAATTTTCATAGCTGATCCCCCTTTATTAATGTGGACTGTTTATGAATTTGAATTCATATTCATTTGGCGCGCAAAATAAAAGGGCCTTCACAGCCCCTTATTTTGTTATTTGCAAATAAATTTTTCAATCAGCCGAACGATCGACTGATGTGCGTCGGTTTCGTTATAGCCTATACTCTGGCCGCTGAAGGAGGAGAAAAAAAGCCCATAATGGAGTCGCTCGATTGCACCGCAGAGCACCTGGCGCATGACAGCCGGATTAAGCGTTTTATCAAAGACGCCAGCCTTCTGCCCCTGGCTGATGATGCCGTCAAATATTTCCAGCAGTTTTTTGTTCTCTGCAATGATTTCCCTGCGTTTGTCCTGCAAATTTTCTTCTTTTATCATCACAAGATGGGGAAGGGCCTCGTTGAGTACCTTGACGGTGTGCAGAGACTCCTTGTTCTTGAAAAGCCGCTGTTCGAAATTATGCAGCACTGCATGCAGCCGGGCAAGCGGGCCGTTAGCCGAGGCAACCAGTTCCTGATTGGAGGTATTAAGTGTCTGCAGAAAGCTCAGGATGATTGACAGAAGCACATCCAGTTTGTTGTGGAAATATGAATAGATGAGGCCGGTTGAGATGCCGGCAGCCCTGGCAATGTCTGAAATAGTGGCATATTGATAGCCCTTTTCAGCAAAAATTTTTGTTGCAGCTTCGAGAATGAGCGCCCGTTTGCCGTCTTCCATGTAGTTGAAAATCCCTGTATGAATTACTTGTTTGAATATGAATTCAAATTCATTTTAGCACTCCTTTTTTTTCTGTCAAGGCAAAATCTAAAAGTCTGAAAAAAAAAGCCGGGGGTGTGTACCCGGCTTTGTGTTTTATTTTAGCACTAGAGCAAGCCTTACCGTAGGGTAGAATCAGGGGGTGCAACGGGAGACTGCCCGTTTTTCATAAATGGCGGTTGGCCACCGGAAGCCTTGCCTGCCGGTGGCATCTGTGATGGCGCCTGTGCCGGCGGAGCATTTCCATCTTTTAAGAAAGGTGGAAGATTTTCCGGCGCTACCTGTTGAACCTGCTGCTGCCCTTCCTTTAAAAAAGGCGGCAAAGATTCAGGACCGTTTCCCGAGGCTGACGGCGGCAGTATGCGGCCTAAGATGTCGATTTGGATAATGTTGTCGTTCTTAAGGTCTGTGGTGATTGTCAGGTTTCCCTTAATGGAGTCTCCCGTGAACACGTCTTTAAGCAGTGCATGCAAGCGGTATTCTTTGCCAGCCTCAACAGTTTCAATGCTGGTGGTGACTTCGGGAATGGTCGATTTGATTTCAAGCACCTTGAAGTTTACATTTTCAACAGCCTTGAGCGTGATGAAGCGCTCAGTCTGCTTGCCCTTTTGGAACAGCCCGAAGTGCAGCTGATTGGGCATAACGACTACTTCTCCGGTCACATCGCCCATAACATCGAGCTGAATGTCTTTCATGATCTTATGATCGGTATGAATCGTGACCTTGTCAAAAAATCGACCGGCCCTTATGGTCGGCAGCAGTATAATCTTGATCTGACGATAGCTGTCATCGTCATATCCCTTGGGGTTTAATTCTACTTTTATATTAGGATTTGATGATTCGGAACCGGTGAGTTTTGTTTTATCCTTGTCCTCACCGGATAGTGAGGCATACCGAACATGCTCCAAGCCCTTTTTTACCTGGTTGAAGGTTACGCGGTTTGGTGAAATTCCTATAGCCTCCACAACTTCGGCGCTTATCGTCAGGTTGATTGCCTGTTGCTCAGGGTCATTGGTTGTAACTGCAATGTGTTTTTCCCGCTTGCCGCTTGATCCGGAACCCGTCTTAAATGTTATTTCAATTTTGCTTTCCCCGCCCGGGGGAATTTCTTTGGCCGAAGCCAAAGCTGCTGTGCAGCCTCAGCCAGCCTTGACGCTCTCGATAATAAGCACTGCCTTGCCGGTGTTTTTGAAAGTGAACGAGTGCTTAAGCTCCATGTTCGGAGCTGATTTACCGAAATCATGCGAAAGTTCCGCAAACTGAATTTTTGGCTGCGGCGCATTAGTATCTGCTGCCTGGGCCTGACTGAGACAGAAACCCAGTAGCGCCATTAACGCAACCGCTGTGGGCCATTTTTTTTGTAAAGCATTCATGTCGGTGGAGCCTCCTTCTAAGTTAATATAATGTTTACCGCATAGCATTTAATAATTCCGCTACTTATAGCACTACGGTTTTTTTTTGCAATGCATTTTACGTCAATTTATTAGCTTTATTCCTGCATGTTCTCTGTTTTATTGCCGTTCAGTGTAGGTGGCAGACTGCCGCTGTTTAATTTTTACCTGTTGCAAAAGAGACTGTTTCATGGCTAAATATTTCATCTGGTAATGCTTAATTTTCAGGTGACAAATTTATGAAAACAGATCTGGTTATCGACTATCTTGTGCGCTGGCTTCACGACTACTGCGATAGCGCCGGCATGAACGGTTTTGTGGTCGGCATTTCAGGCGGCATAGATTCGGCGGTAACTTCTACGCTGTGTGCTAAAACCGGCAAGCAGACAATTTTGCTGAATATGCCCATTTATCAGGCAACAGATCAGCTGGACCGGGCCGGTCAGCATATTTCCTGGCTTGAGCAAAACTACTGCACTGTTCGTGATGTTACCCTAGACCTGACGCCCGTGTTTCAATCAATCGAGAGGACTTTTTCCAAAGACATTCAGGACGGGCTCACTATGGCCAATACCCGGGCCCGACTGCGGATGCTGACGCTGTATGCCTATGCTTCCCATGACCGGCTGCTTGTTGCAGGCACCGGCAACAAGGTTGAGGATTTCGGCATTGGTTTTTTTACCAAGTACGGTGATGGCGGTGTTGATATATCCCCTATCGCAGATCTTATGAAAACAGAAGTCTATGAAATCGGCCGCATCCTGGGCATAAGCCAGGCAATTCTAACCTGCCCGTCAACCGACGGTTTGTGGCAAGATAACCGCACGGATGAAAGCCAGATCGGGGCCACCTACCCCGAGCTTGAGCGCGCTATGCTGTTTGACGCAGCGCCCCAGGATGAAACGCTTCTCAGCGCGAGGGAGAAAGAAGTTCTTGCAATTTATAGGAAATTAAATTGTGCCAACCGGCACAAAATTGTGCCCATTGCATGCGCGAAAATACCGGCTGACCTGCGCTGACAAGAGGCCCCGCCTTTGTTTGTTGGCAATTATTATGCTAAGACGTGTGAATTTGTTAACAATACATCCTTCATGCTCACATAGCTTCGAATTGATTAGATCTTCGTGTAGCATAAAAGCAATGCAGTTCTTGTGTTTTATAGAGTAGATTACTGCCTCTCCAATTGCCTCTTCAATGGGGCTCTCAGGTGAATTACCGTTTATTCTTTGCCATACCGCTATCCATATTCTTCTCTACTAATTTACAAATTGCGTTCAGTGTCGCCGCCACCCCTTTACCGGTTACGGCACTTGATTCAAAAACCGGAACATTCATGGTATTGAGCATGGTGCTGAGTTGATTTGCAGGCATGATATCGGGCAGGTCACGTTTATTATACTGCAGAACGAACGGGAATGAGGCCAGATCTTTTTTGTAAAAACGCAGATGTTCCCCGAGATCTTTCAAGCTTTCAATATTGTCCTGAATTTTGCTGGTTTGCGAATCAACGACAAATACGACCCCGTCAGCGCCCATCAGCACGGCGCGCCGGGTGAGAGCATACTGCACCTGGCCCGGCACGGTATATAGATGGAAGCGTGTCTTAAACCCGCTAATATATCGCTCCATTAAGAGAAAATCAAAAAACAGCGTTCGGTCGTTTAGCGTTGGCAGTGACACAAGTTCTCCGCATTGCTGGGGACCAAGCATCTTATGAATGCACTGCAGATTTGTTGTCTTGCCGCACATCCCCGGACCACAATACACTATTTTTAAATCAATTTCGCGTTTTGCTAAATTAAACATGGCCATAAGTTTTACACGTTCTTTATAAAAGATTTATTATTTCCGTATCAGCCGATCTTGAAATTATGATCAGCATCATACACCTTTTGAAAAACATTCAGGGCTTTTTGTGATCCCCCTTTTCTTTATAGGCCAGTCCAGACTGATAAATCAGGCTGAGCCGGTATTGTTTCATGAGCTTGAGAGCTTTCCCGATCAGGTCATTGGCAATTTCGAATTGGCTTAGAGCCATATGGCACTCTGAAAGATTTATATAGCATTTGGCTTTATTGTCAAGCACAGCTATGACAGCAATGTAAAAGTCCTTTTTCGAACCGTCTGTTTTTGAGCTGCAATTCGAGGTGTCGCAGCAGATAGTTTGATTCTTTACCACATCTGGATTTTCAATATGCAGTGGTTGTGGATTGTTCAGTAAAATCCCTTGTTTGCTGTTCTTAATGTTCACTATGGCTGAGTTCTATGGTACATGTCTTGAAGGGGTATTGAAAGAGCCTAATGCTGTTTTTTTATTGTCCCGTAAAGAATAGCTGCAATATCGTGCCAACGCTACAAGCCCTTTGTGAAACCCCAAGAGAAAATTTTATTGAAAAGCTTACACAAAACAGGCATAGTGGAAAGCACTTTTGGCGCCCGTAGTTCAATGGATAGAGCGTCGGACTTCGAATCCGAAAGTTGGGGGTTCGAATCCCTCCGGGCGCGCCAGTAAATTCAGGCACTTAGCTCGCTTTTGAGTTAAGTGCTTTTTTATTGTGCTACCCTATTGATACCCAAAAAGAAAAAACAGGCCACTTTTCCACAGATCAGCAATTCGGTTTCAGGCGGACAAAAGGCAGGGGGTAACTTGCCAAGGGTAGGCAGATAAAGGCAGCATACAAGGCGATTGTGTGCGCCTGACGTGGCATTGTGCAGCAGGGCAAACGGTTGATTGAAATGAACCGCCCCACACACCGCATATAATATTTTAGGCAGCTTTACGGGGCCGCTTATTCCTTATTCCCCACCATCGGCGCAATTACTTCAAGCACTTTGCGTGTCACTGCCCTTAGTGCTGGGCTGCGATCAAGGGCGGCATTGATGCTGTCGGCATTGTTGTAATAGATTTGTATTACCTTGCGGCCAACCGCGCTTTGGGCAAGTTTGCTGTCGCGGAAAGACCGCAGGTTGTCAAGTTTAGGATCCCCCTCACCTAGCAACTTTAAGGCAGGACAAACAACGGGGGTATCGGGGGTATCATTAAAAGATTCACACTGCCCTGAGCGCACAGGCAGAACATAATTGCCAACTTGAATTGGACTGATACAAAATCGCCGACCGTCTGAGAAGTCTACACAATATACTACGGTCGAAATGGGCAATTCGGGATAGGCGAGAGTAGATGTCCAATATTGGTCTGGCTGAACATTTTTGAAACCTTGATTATTCAGCCATGCTGCTGGGCTAGGTGCCTCAACGTTCACCAAACTTTTTAACTCAGACAAGGTGGGTACCCGCCATCCATCGCAACCGCTAAGCTCTAAAGTACCGCAATATTCAAATGCTTCAGCCCAAGTTTTTTGTCCCGTATCACCATTTCTTGCCCACAAAAGACCTGTGGCACTATCACTAACAACGTTTTTATAAACAGTAAATTGGGGGGTTGCTGTCGTCGTGGTCGTGCCGATGCCAATGGTCGTCGTGGTTGTCAGCTGTGTGGTCGTGGTTGTCAGCTGTGTGGTCGTAGTTGTCGGTTGTGTGGTCGTGGTTGTCGGGTGTGTGGTCGTGGTTGTCGGTTGTGTGGTCGTAGTTGTCGGTTGTGTGGTCGTGGTTGTCGGTTGTGTGGTCGTAGTTGTCGGTTGTGTGGTCGTGGTTGTCGGTTGTGTGGTCGTGGTTGTCGAAGGCAGGGTAAACAAAGCAGCAGGATAGCCATACCACGGATTCCCAAAACCCGAGGCCTCGGCTAGATAGTAAACAGTAAAGCCACTTGCGCAAGCACCAAAAACGGTTTCACCCAACTGAGGAGCATTTCCGTAAAAATATGCACCGGACAAATTGGTGCAACCCCCAAAAGTATTATCCCCCATGCTCGTAACTTTGCTCGGAATTGATACGCTGGTCAAACCGGTACAACCGGAAAACGCATAATGCCCAATGCTCGTAACACTGCTTGGGATGGTTATACTGTGCAAACCAGTGCAACCTTGAAAAATATGTTGCCCAATGCTCGTAATACTGTCAGGAATGGTGACGCTATTCAAACCGGTACAACCTTCAAAGGCATGTTCCAAAATGTTTGTAACGCTGCTCGGAATGGTCACGCTTGTCAATGTGGTTATATTATAGAAAGCATTATTACTAATTGTCGAAGTCCAAAAACCACCCAATTTATCAGGGATTGAGATAACCCCACCAGCACCAGTATACGCCGTTAATGTGGC
The DNA here is from genome assembly GCA_903911225.1 of uncultured delta proteobacterium. GTDB lineage: Bacteria > Desulfobacterota > WTBG01 > CAIYCZ01 > CAIRTM01 > CAIWCT01. Next base: position 5,887 of record CAIWCT010000179.1, on the reverse strand, counting down.
GTAACCACCAGACTCGGTATAAGTATAATCCCCATCTTGCGCTGCAAAGGCAGATGATGACAGAAACACAGAAACAAAAACCAAAAACGATAGAATGAATATTGGTTTACTGAACTGCATATATAACCCCCTTTGAAAATTATTAATTTTCATTTAATATCAGCTAACATCACTTGGACTAGTAAAGCAATAAGAAACTCTTTAATAAAAGGGGAGCCACTAGGGGCGGACGGGCAGCAAAGCACTGAAGCTAATTCAGCAAGCGCAAAAATAAAGCGGCAACACGGATGATAACGGCCCATTATGAAAGAACGCAAAAGGCATGACAGCAGCTTTACCGCTGGCATGAGCTTTTGTTCCCTGATTTCATAATGTCGCGTTATCAGCTGTTATTGCCGCGTTCAACTATTCGCGTGCGTGCCCAGGACGACAAAAAACAAACAGCGTGGGCGGGCGGGGGAATTAAAATGCTTTTGATTTCTGGCTGGGAGCGCAGGAAGCGAAGGACACAGCGGCCTTTTGCTGTGGCCGCAGCCCGAGCACCCAGACAGCAATGCAGAGTAACTAAATCTGAATATGACCTCGCCTGTCGCCGGAGCGAAAGCGACAAGCAGGCGCAAGACGGGCGAACGCACACGGACAAGCAAAGGAACAGATACGGCGGCTGTCGCCAGCCCGAAGGGCAAGCAGCCGTCCGGCAGAAGGGTCTTAGGTGTGGTCAGACTAATTTAAATATTTTGCACAGTATAGCGATAGCCGCTAGCCCTGCTATTATTCTATTTGCTAACCCAAAAGATTTAACCTCACCTTTTTTCAAATAGTACACATCCCCAAATAGCAAAATTGCAATAGCAATTGGTTGAAGCGGGAAATATATCAACCAAAAAAACCATTGTTTTCTATAGAATGGTACTTCGTCATAGCTACTGTACAACTGAGTTGCTTTAACTAAGGGGTTTTTTTTATCAAGTTCCTTCATGCTTTTTATATACTTCATCTGAGCTTCTGTTTTTTCTGAAATGCGAGGTTGCTCTAATTCAACTTGTGCTTTCTCTTCTTTTATTAGCTCATCACTAGCGCCGTTTTTCAAGCTAGTTGGTCTAAAATTATCCGTTATTTCAGATGGGCAACTTTTTTCTTTAGACATTTTTCCCCATGACCGATATAGAAATCCGAAGGCAAGCAGCCCAATACCTAGAGCTATACCAACCCTATTTTCAATTGGATAGCCATAGGATCTTTTACCAAGCAAACAAAAGCAAATGATTGAAGGCCCGGCGATAAAACAAATTAAATCAATCAGTTTTGATTTGTTTATGTTTTTCCATTTCATACACACCCCCCATTTTGCAAACGAACATTCACAAACACAGCTTTGCGATGAAGTGAATATAGGGCGCGTTCTGTTTGTGTGTCAAGGATGAAATATGAAACCCACGGGGGGGGGGCCGCTTTGAAAAGCACCCCTTCACGGCATAGGGTCATTTCACGACATAGCAAAAAAATAACTACCTCGTACTTCGGGCTATCATACACATTTGTCTCGCCTCTCGTACTTTAAATAAGTAATGCTCTCCGAAGTCACTTCGGAATTCCGAGGTTCACTTCGGATTTATAAACTACCACTACGAACAGTATCCGAGAAGGAACAACCTTTTGATTTTATTTTATTAAATGGGGCGCTATGGGGTTTCTTTCGCTTCAAGACAGGATAAAATAAAAGTGACGCATGAGCTGGCGGCAAGCGGTCGCCTTCTTTTAAGCCGAGAAACTTTCTTGTATTTCATTCCAAAGACCGCTTGCCGGTGCTGCCCGTAAAGCCGCTTTCTCTGCCTGATGCGCTGCCTCGGCCTGCTGCTGTTCGTTGAACCTTGCCGACAAAACAAGCTCCTGCGCTGTCCTGAAAAAGAAAATTAAGCCTTACCGCTTCCACCTATTGGAAACCCTTGTTTGCTTAAAACGATTTACGCATGATAATTCGTTTTTGCTGTCTAAAACAGAACGTGCATTTTTCAGCCACTTATCATAGGGCCGCTTTGGTGCGGGTATCACCTTAGAGCCGAACGGTTTTTTATCTAGGTGAAGGCCGTGCCAGCAAAAGCCGCGACCATGTTCTAATTGAATTGCTACTGACGGTTGTGTCTGCATGTTCAATCCTTTTTTAGTACATACACATGGTATACTGTAGAGTCTCTAGTTTTTAGAGCGGTGAAACTGACAGAAAATGCCCTACAACTCTAATTTTTAGAGCGGTCATTTTACTGAATACCCATGCTCCGCTCTAGTTTATGGAGCGGCACCGCTCTAGTTTTTATAGGTGACTTCTGTTTTCTTGCATGCATAACAGCAAAGCCACAATGCCGCCGAACACCTTTGAGCTTTTTCATTTCTCCGGGCTTAAATTTATCAGTGCCATAATCCCGGAATCGCATTGACAGCCGGTAAATGCTGCAACTCTTAGCACCCGATTTCAGGCCGCCGCGTTCTATCAAATCAATGAAACCCATGTTTTCAAGTTCAATCAAGCAACTACTGACCGTTTGAATTGATAAGCCCGTATCCTTCACAAGGATGCTGTAGGGAAGCTTTATATCTTCACCACAGGCACCCGGCAAAGTTCCATAAGTCTTTGCCCGTAAAATTGAATAAAGCTTGTAAGCACTCCCGGTTAAAGCCTTGAACGCATGACCATATAACAGGCTGTCTTTTTCAATAAGCAATACACGCTCATTTGTTCGTCTTTTGGGGTCTTTAGATTTTCCCATATATCACCATAAGGCTTTCATGCTGTTTGTCGTTTCTAGGTGCCAACATAGCCCCTTACGCGGCCTTTTCAGGGGCTTGCTTTCGGCCCCTGCCCGGTGTATGTGCCTTACCCATGCGAAACGGGAACAAAGGGCAAAGCTGGCTTGTACATTCGGCTACTTCCCGAAACTGGAAACCCATACATTCAATGCACTGGTGCCTTATAGCTTTAATAGGTGTTAAATTTACTGTAACCGTTTTGCCGCCGTCTTTGCGGATTGTATGTTTAATCATGGCAGGCTCCTTCGCACTGACAAGAAGGCAGGCTGTCGGTAGTGATGACAGGGTTTCCGGTCGCCCACTGCTCAAACTCGGCGAGCTTGTAGTAGGCGCGTCGGCCTATGTGATAATACTTCGGGCCTTGCTTCTTGCTTCGCAGGTTCGCAAGTGTGCCAGTATTCAGGCTGAACATTTGCGCTGCTATAGCGGCGGTGATAAAGATTTTAGGAACTACGGTGGCGGGTTTCTTCTGCTTCTGGGGTTCGAGCTGTTTCTGTTTTTTGATCATGGTGCTATCTCCATAATTGTGATTCTTAATTATGAAGATAAAGACAAAATGATACTGAATATAGGAAGAGTAAGCGGGAAAGTTATTCTTCCCAGTCGGGAAAATTTTTAAAAGGATTTTCAGTTAATTGTATGGCTGAATTGTAGTTGTGTTTCAAAGTATGCCGTGCGATGAAATCCTGATAATCGTTCGAGATTTTCGGCAAAAGTATTTTTGCTATTTGATCAACGTCTTTTGTTTTGCACATACGCATACCTGCGGCTACAGCGTCCAACAAGCGCAAATATCGCACCCATTCATCTATAAGCCTGCGCCGATCTTTTACATTGAATTCTTTTTGCTGCACCAAAAGTTTATTGTGAACCCTTTTTAATTGCGGTTGTAATGGCCGCGTAAGATCGAACACGGCCACTGCTTCGGACTCTTTGTATTCAAAAAAAGGAGCATCAGACGACTTATCAAGCACGCGGCCCGGCAAAGATATTGGTAAGCCAACTTTTTTTAACCAAACACTTGCAATGCCTGACTCTGATTCAGCCTTTTTAAAATCGTCAATAACAGGATTCAATAAGATTGTAAGACCCCATTTGTCCGCTTCGGTAATGGCGGTTTTTCCAGTAAGAACAGCAACCTGTTTGTGCTGGTCGGCAAGAAGCCTTCTATATTTTGCCTTATTATAATTTGCAGGGTTTATAAAATGTTCAAGATTGGCTTTTTGATAAGCCTGCAATTCTCTATCCCATGCTTTTTGATATTCAGGATTTCGCCTTAAAAATTCCCATGCCCAGCGCTTCCTCTTTGTCTTTGCATTAAATCCTTTGTAGTCGCCTGCTTTTCTCCAGTCTTTCATGCTTGCACCTGCGCTGTCTTGTCCTGCTTCTTGGCGAAACCCTGCTCTAACAACTCAACGGCGCGTTTTTTATGGTCGGGCGATAAATGGGCATAGCGTCGTGTCATGTTAGGCGACTTATGGCCTAGAAGCGCGCCTATTGTGAGAATACTTTCACCCTGTATGGCAAGCCATGACGCAAAGGTATGGCGCAGTGAATGAAAACTGATATGATGCCGTCTGTCGGTATAGCCCTTGTTAATTTCCGTTGTTGCTGTGATCTCGCCGAACGTCTTTGATACGGTTTCTATTTTTTCGCCCTTAGTGCTGGTGAACACATAATCGCCCGGCTTACGTTCATTGTTCTTATCATCTTTCGTGTATTTGCCAAGCATTGCTTTAACTGCGGCTGTCATGTATGCCTTGCGAGACTCGGCATTTTTCGTGTCTGATATGGTTATAAGGTCATTGTCAAAATCAAGGTCGTGCATTTTTACATTGAATATTTCACCGGCGCGCATGCCAGTATGAAGGCTTAGCAATGCCATATCCGCAAGTTGGCCGGAAAGCGCCCGAACACTGGCAATAAGCCCCTCGGCTTCGTCGTAAGAAAGAAAACGCTGCCGTTCGTTCTGGAGCTTCGGCATTTTAACGCTACAAGCAGGATTCTCGCCTTTATACAGGCCCCATACTTTAGCCTTGTTGAATATCTGCCGCATGAGCTTCAAGCAATGGCCTATAGTGGCAGGTGCAAGGCCCTGCGCCTTCAACTCGCTTGCCATTTTGCTTAAATCCCATGAAGAGATAGCGGACAATCGCCTAGTATCAAAACGCTGCTTTAAATGGTTTTCATATCTATTGACTTCGTCGCGACCGGCGCGGGTTCTGTTATCTTTTGCCCATTGCATATATTTCTTAGCCACTTCGGAAAACAGCGGGGCTTTCTGTTTGCTCGGCAATTCCTGCCCATGCCGCATGGTTCTTATGCGCTCGGCCCGGACTTGATCGGCGAGCTTCGGGCTATATCCCTCAGACTCAAAGCCTACCTTTTCCCATACCTTGCGCCCGTCTTTCTTGTAGGTAATATCGAAGGCAATATCAGGTATGCCGTTAGGCGTGGTTCTATCCTGCGCCGTTCTGGAGTAAACGCCGACGTACTTTGTTTTGATTCTCTTCATAGCCTTGCCCTCATACTCTGAATTTAAAAGTTTTGCATGTCCGCAAAGTCTCAGCCTGCTTTATTCGTGCTATCCTATTGATACCCAAAAAATTTAAATTCAGTGATTTGAAATGAGAAAAGGTAGCACGCCTCAACTACCTAAGTATCATAATTTACAGATGTAATTATGTCAAGTGATATTGTGTTAGTACGAAGGTATGATGGCTAGAAACGGACTTCGAATCCGAAAGTTGGGGGTTCGAATCCCTCCGGGCGCGCCAGAAAATTCAAGCACTTAGAAGCTTTTTAAATTAGGTTTCTAAGTGCTTTTTTGTTGTCTGGTGATTTTGTCCACACATAGCCCCTGTACTAGCGCAATAATTCGGTAAATTTTTAGAGTTTATCAAAAGACGTTTCATAATTCAATCCCCCATGGCTGGGGCGGCAAATAATGGCCCTGCAACAGGATGCTGTATCCTGCTCCGTTATTGTCCCCCTCGGGGAATGGGAGAAAAACCCTCGCCTTTAGGCGAAGACTTTAGTAGGCTTGCGGTATGGAGAACTACCGCAAATCAAGCCACACAGT
>CAIWCT010000178.1 GCA_903911225.1 uncultured delta proteobacterium | reverse complement strand
GGGGCTTAAACAGATAAAAAAAGTGTCCCCGCCCGAGGTGCGGCCGGGGTTTGGCCTGTGCAGCCCCGATGGCGCCGGGTACACCGACCGTGCCGCCTATGCTGCGGCCATGGGCCACACGGAAGGCCTGCCGCTGGTTGCCGTGTTCATGCACGGCGGCATGTATTTCCGCGACAGCCTGCCCGTAGTTGCCGCCCTGCATGAGCGGCTGAAGACGCGCGCGAACCTGCTGTTCATCTTCGCAATGGTCGAGCACAATCTCGAAGCACTGAACGCCTACTGCAACGGGATCGACCTGCTGGTAACGCTGCAGTACTTCAGGCTCTGGGGTGGCCCGTATGGCGGCAGCCCTGAAGGTACCTATGCATTTCTCGAAAAGCATGACGCGCCTCTTTTGATAGGGCTGCGGGCTTTTGAAACCGGCCGCGAGACATGGTTGAAAAACGACCGGGGAATCAGCCCCATAGAGACGACGCTGGGGATAACGCTACCCGAGCTTGACGGTGCTCTTGAGCCCATGCTGGTATCTGCTCTTGATACCTATAATGACCCGGCATTGGGAAGGGTGAAAGAGCCTACCGTCATTGCCGAGCGCATTGATAAGCTCTGCAGCCGCATGCTTCGGTGGCTTGTGCTGAGGCGCAAGCCGAACAATGAAAAAAAACTTGCCATACTCACCTACAGCTATCCGCCCGGCGAAGCAAGCCTTGCAAGCGCCGGGTATCTCGATGTTTTTGCAAGCCTCACCGTCTTTCTTGAAAAGCTCCAACACCGGGGCTATCAGATTCCTCTGCCTTCGGCTGACATGAAAACGTTTTTCCTTGAGCATGGTATTGTGAACAGCCCCCATTACACGCAGAAACAGGGCATTCGCATTCCAGCTGCTACCTATAGCCTGTGGTTTCAGGAACTGCCCCGTGAGGCCCGCGATACGGTTATCAGGCGGTGGGGCGAGCCGCCGGGCGCCATTATGGTTGATCACGGCGACATACTGCTGCCGGGCGTTATTCTTGATACTGTTTTTCTCGGTGTGCAGCCCACGCGCGGTGTTCATGAAAATGACGACGCATCCTATCACGACAAGGGGCTGCCGCCGCACCATCAGTACCTTGCCTTCTACCTTTTTCTTGAAAAGGCCTTCGGCGCCGATGCTATCGTTCATTTTGGCATGCACGGCACCCTTGAGTTCATGAAAGGCAAGGAGACGGCGCTTTCGGAAAACTGTTTCCCTGATATTCTCATCGGCACACTTCCCCATATTTACTACTACTGGATCGGCAACCCGGCCGAGGCAACCATTGCCAAGCGCCGTTCCTATGCCCTGTGCATCTCCCATGGCTCGCCTGCCATGAAGACAGCCGGCCTCTATGAAAAGTATCTGCTCCTTGAAGATCTGCTGGACCAGTACCGGGATTCTCCGGCGGCAGAGACTGAAGACTTGATCTCTGAGCTTGCCGCAGAGCTGCACCTTCCTGCTGATGTTGCAGGGCTGGGCCGTGAGCTCTATAAGCTTAAAACCAGACTCATTCCCTATGGCCTGCATGTGATGGATAAAAAGCAGTCGCGGGATGAGCTGTGCGACTATATTACCGGTGTTCTGCAGTTTGACCGTGAAGTGCCATCCCTCTGCAAGGCAACAGCGCAAAAAAACAGCCTGTTATGGGAGGATATTAAAAACACCCCGCAGGGCGAGGCCGTGGCGGCTGAGGCGCGGCAGGCGGTTGCAGATATGCTGAGCGGTTCTCCACCCGTCTGGCTTGCTCCTAACTACAGGGACTATATTGAGCATGTTACCGCAAACATACAGGCGGCAGCGGAAAGCGAAAACCTCCTGCGGGCGCTTGAGGGGCGCTACATACTTCCGGCCCGGGCCGGAGATCCGGTGCGCGATCCCGATGTCTATCCTTCGGGCAGAGGCATGTTTGCCTTTGATCCGCGGCTGATTCCGACTATTGTTGCGGAAGCGCAGGGCAGAATGGCTGCTGAAAAGCTTATTGCCCATTATCATGCACAGCATGGCCGGTATCCTGAAAGCATCGGCATTATTCTCTGGGGCTTTGAAACCATGAAGACCGGCGGCGACACCATCGCTATGATCCTGCACCTGCTGGGCATGCGTATACTCCATAAAAAGAGCCTGTGGCTTAAAGAGCTTGAAGTCATCCCGCTTGAGGCGCTGGGGCGGCCCCGCATTGATGTTATGGTGACCATATGCGGCATCTTCAGGGATACCTTCGCCGGCCATATCGACCTTTTGAACCGGGCATTTTTAATGGCTGCGCAGCTCGAAGAAACACCGGTTGATAATTTTATCCGCAAACATGCCATGCCCGCATCAGGTGAAGAGACTGCTGTTGCGCCGGTTCGCATATTCGGCCCTGCACCTACTGAATATGCCACGGAGCTCACCACCATGATTGAAAAAAGCTCGTGGAGTGAAGAGGAAGAACTATCGCGAGCCTTTGAAAATAATATGAATTATGCCTACACTGGTGCCGCAGTGCAGAAAAATGCCGCCGCCTTTGCCGGTATGGCCAAAACCGTTGACATGGTTGCCCAGGAGCGCGATACGGTTGAGTTCGATATAACTGATCTTGACCATTATTATGAATTTCTTGGGGGGCTGTCAAAAGCAGCCACCTCGTACCGGAACGATGCGGTTGACATCACGGTTGTGGATCAGACGGAATCAGAGCCCGAGGTTGAAGCGCTGTCGGCTGCCATCGAGCGGGGTACGCGCTCCCGTACGCTCAACCCGCGCTGGATTGAGGGGATGCTCGCCCATGACTTTCACGGCGCAAAAAAAATAAAAGATCGCGTTGAATATCTTCTCGGTTTTGCCGCAACGACCGGCAGCGTTGCCAGCTGGGTGTTTGATTCGGTCGCCGATACGCTCATGCTTGATCCCGATATGCTCAAGCGGCTGCAGGCCAATAATGCCTATGCAACAAGCCGGATTGCCGAAATTCTTCTTGAGTCCCAAAGCCGCGGCTACTGGAAGGCCGACCAGCAGCGCCTGCAACAGATGCGCGATATTGTCATCGATCTTGAGAGCAACCTGGAATAATATATGATATGAAGTCAGCAGGCCTCGTTAGAGGTCATCCGAAAGGGCAGTGCCAGACACTGCCCTAAATCAAGAAGGAATTTTTTTCAGGTCTTCTGAGAGTTTCTATTAGCTGCCGCATTACAGCCTTTTACGGTTTTAGAGCATTTTTCTAAATTCTGTAGCCGTATTGTCATTTCGACCGAAGGGAGTCCGCAGGTTGCGCATTGCGCATCAATCTTTAAAGATCTCTCCCTTCGGTCGAGATGACAGAAAAAAAGGAGTCTACAGTAAAAAAAATGCTCTGGCCACTGGCCTCCCTGCCGCCATAAAGTATCTGACGAATTACTTCCCCTAAAAAAAAGATACCCTAAAACAATCTATGCTATTATTATTAGCATATTTTTAGTAAAAGGGGGCAATGGTTGTTCAGCTGCTGCATCATTTTCCGGGAATGATTTAATGACCTCACATAAAGGCACTATCGTAATTATGGGCTCAGGGGAGCTTACCTCAACCATGGTGGAGGTGCATAAGGAGCTGCTGGCGCACCTCGGGCCTGCGGCGAGGGCGGTTTTTCTTGACACACCTGCCGGGTTTCAGCTTAACGCTGACCAGCTGTCGCAGAGGGCTGTCGATTATTTTAAGACGCATGTACACCGGGAGCTTGAAATAGCATCGTTAAAAGCATATGACTCTGGTAGAACCTACGGCGCTGAAAAAGCATTTCAGACGCTGCGGGCCGCTGACTTTGTTCTCATCGGGCCCGGCAGTCCGACCTATGCCGTGCGGCAGTGGCGGCAGAGTCCGGTTTCAGATATTCTGCAAAAACGCATTGAAGGCGGCGCCTGCCTGATCGCGGCAAGCGCTGCTGCCCTTACGGTTGGAAGCTTCACCCTGCCCGTCTATGAAATCTACAAGGTGGGCGAAGACCTGCACTGGGTTGAGGGGCTAAACCTGCTGGGCCGGTTCGGCATAAACGCGGCTGTCATCCCGCACTGGAACAATGCCGAGGGCGGCACGCATGATACGCGCTTCTGCTATATGGGTGAGCCGCGCTTCAGACAGCTTGAAAAAATGCTGCCCCCGGAGGCGCTGGTCATAGGTCTTGACGAACACACGGCCTGCATCATGGATCTTGAACGGGATGAGGCCCAGGTCAAGGGCATAGGCCGGGTTGTTGTCCGCACGAGAACCATGGAAGCGGCATTTGTAAAGGGCGAGCACTTTTCACTTGCACTGCTGCGGGGCGAAACCGGGGCCCATGATCAGCGGCTTTCGCCCCTGCAGCCTGAAACCATGCAGGATACAGAGGCCGCACCGCAGGATGAATCCTTCTGGCAACAGGTGCACGGGCTGCAGGATGCTTTCCGGCAGGGGCTTAGCGATAATTCCTGGGAGGAAACAACAGGAGCGCTGCTGTCCCTTGACGATGCTATCTGGAAAGCCCATGAGCAGGGCGAAAGCGAAGAATTTATTTCTCAGGCGCGGGAAGCACTGCGAGATATGCTGGCAGATCTCGGGAAACGGCCGGGCGCAGCGCCCGCAAGTGGAGCCCCTGCTTTAGCGCCCCTGGTGGACGGGCTCATTGCGCTTCGTTCCCGGCTGCGTGATGAAAAAAAATGGCAGGAGGCCGACGCGCTCAGGCTGTGTCTTGAGCAGGCCGGCATCATGATCGAAGATGCCGCGCAGGGCCCCCGGTGGCATATGCGGCGCTAAGGATTAAAGGAGTTCGGCATGCACAAGCATTCTCAGCTTACCGTGTTATGCATACGTGAAAAGGGCGATGACCGCCTTGCCTCTTTTGCTGAATATCTCAAAGCGCTGCGGCATGTGCGGCTTGAGATGGCCGAGCAGCTGCCGCCGGAGATGTCAGCATACGGTATCATCATCACCGCTGACGGGGCTTCACTTGCCGCTTATGAAAAGCGCCTGGCCGACTTCGTCCGCTCAGGGGGTGGATGGATTGCCTTTGCCGGCAGCGCCGATACGGAACTTCCGCGAATTTTCGGAGCCCGGTGCGGACCTGCCGGGCCTGAGGCCGAGGTCAGGGTTATGTTTACAAATAAAAACAATCCCCTGGCCCAGCGCCTGCCCGATGCCGTATACGTTAGCGGCGCCTTCCGGTGGCTTGAGCCTTCGGCAGCTGATGCGGAAACGGTTTTATATGCCGACTGGCGCTACACGCACCAGGCCGTGCTGATCACCCGCAGGGAGGGCGCGGGCCGCGTTGCCGTCACAACCCTTTCCCCGTACGATAACGCGGCGCTGCATCAGGTGCTCTACCGGGTGCTGCGCCGGCTTGCGGGGTTTGCGGACCGGCCAACGCCTCTTGGCGTGGGCATACTGGGTTATGCGCCATCGGTCGGCAGGCTCCATGGCTGCGGCGCTGCGGCAACACCGGGCATGAACCTGAACGGGGCTTGTGATCTGAGCCCGGAGCGTCTCGAACAGGCACGCAATGATTTCCCCGGCATCAAAACCTACAGCTCTGCCACGGCTCTTGCGGCCGATCCCGACATAAACCTTGTTATCATTGCAACTGCTCCCAACACGCATGCAAACCTGAGCATAGAAATGATGCAGGCAGGTAAGCATGTCATCTGTGAAAAGCCCCTTGCTCTTACCCGTGCCGAGGCTGATGCCATGCGTGCAGCAGCGCAGCGTCACATGGTGCACCTGAGCTGCCACCAGAACCGGCGGTGGGATCAGGACTATCTGGCCATCCGGCAGACCGTAAAAGCCGGGCTCATCGGCGACCTTTTCTATATGGAGGCCTTTGTCGGCGGGTTCAGCCACCCGTGCGGCTACTGGCACTCCCATGCCCCGGTTTCGGGCGGCACCAGCTATGACTGGGGCGGCCATTACCTTGACTGGATCGTGAGCCTCATGCCCGGCCGCGTTCACTCCGTGCGGGCAACCAGCCACAAGCGCGTGTGGCATGATGTGACCAACAATGACCAAGAGCGCCTGCAGCTGCGCTTTGCAGACGGCCGCGAGGCCGAGTTCATGCATTCCGATATAGCCGCCGTGCGCAAGCCCAAGTGGTACCTGCTGGGAACACGTGGCGCAATCATCGGCTCGTGGAGGGATGTGGCAGCCTATGAAATCGATCCGGTTCTCTACTATCACCGCCGCGATATACCCCCGACAGAGATGACCCCCGAGCTGTTCCTGCACCGGCGGGAGCCCTCGGGCCGGATCGTTGTGCAATCCCTTGATATAGCGCCGCGGCAGGATTTCGGTTTTCACCGCAATATAGCCGACCACCTGCTCACGGGCGAAGCCCTTGCAGCACCTCTGGAGGATTCGGTAAAAGTCGTTGCCGTGCTTGAGGCGGCTGCGCGCTCCATGGCCCGGGGCGGGGCAGAGGAGGTGCTTGATGCCTGACCGGGTAAGATGGGGAATTCTCGGTAACGCAAACATTGCACGCAGGTGCGTGATTCCTGCCATGCAGAAGTCGCGAAACAGCACAGTGCGCAGCCTTGGCACCAGAAATCCGGCTGCAGCCGCGGCCTTGGCAGCGCAGCACGGTATCACGAGCGTCCCTAAGGGCTATGAAGCAGTGCTTGCCGACCCTGCAATTGATGCCGTCTATATACCGCTGCCCAACTATCTGCACTGCGACTGGACGCTCAAAGCCCTTGCCGCGGGCAAACATGTGCTGTGTGAAAAGCCCCTTGCCTGTAATGCTGCGGAAGCCCGGCGCATGGCCGATGCCGCTGAAAAAGCGGGCCTGCTGCTCATGGAGGCCTTCATGTACCGGTTTCACCCGCGCACCCGGCGCATAAAAGAGCTGGTCAGCCAGGGTGCTATCGGCGAGCCGCGTCTGCTGCGCACCTCATTTTGTTTCTCCATGGATGAGGTCACCCTCGCCGATGCCGCAAATCCGCGGCTCAGGCCCGGCACGGGCGGTGGGGCTCTGCTAGACGTAGGCTGCTACGGCGTGAGCGTAGCGCGCTATTTTTTCGGGTGCGAGCCAGAGCGCGTGCAGGCACAGGCTGTCTACAATGCCAGTGGCACAGATATGCTTTTTGCAGGCACGCTGCTCTTTCCGGGCGGGGGGCTGGCAACGGTGGAGGCGGGTTTTATGGCGGCTCTGCAGCAAACCTATTCAATCACAGGCAGCCGGGGCTCTATCGAGCTGCCTCATGATGCCTTCATTCCCTGGGAACATGATGCAGTATATACGCTTCGGGGTGAGCACGATGAAAACGGCAGACTTTACAGTGTTGCCGGAGCAGATGAATATCAGCTGATGGTTGAACATTTTGCCGATGCGGTTCTGGGGCGAGAGCCCCTTGCTTTTTCATCGCTTGAGAGCATAGGCAACATGCTTGTGCTCGACGGGCTGGCCAGGGCCGCCCGGGACGGCATGAATGTTTTATTGCAGGAAGCACAAGCGTGAATCAGTCCGGCAGCCCATACATTGTGACGAGAGAAACGCTTGAAGCCTTTAGCGCCTGCTGGTCAGGCGAAAGAGCGGGCATGCAATGGAGCTGCATCTTCATGCTCCCGCCGTGGATAGAGCCGTGGCTTGAACACTTTGGCGGCAGCCGGGAGCCCCATATATATAAAATCACAGAAGGCGGGAAGCTTCTGGGCTTTGCGCCGCTGCTGGTGCATGATGCTGAGGCAAGCCTTATCGGCAGCCCTGACGTGTGCGATTATCTTGATTTCATTGTTGCGCCGGACAGGCGTGATCAGTTTTTTACAGCCCTTGTTGCACATCTCCGGCAGCAGGGTATTATGGCGCTTGACCTGGGCCCGCTGCGGCCTGACTCTGCAGCACAGGCGTATTTTGGCTGCAGGGGCTCCTGCGCGCAGGAAGATATATCTTATGAGCTTGAGCTGCCGGCCGGCTGGGACCGCTACTTGAACGATTTGGACGTGCAGCAGCGCCACGAGGTGCGGCGCAAGCTGAGACGGCTTGAGGAGGCAGGCCGGTTTGCCTATCGCAGTGTTGATGCCCCTGAGGCTATTGATGCTGCCATGGAGGTGTTTCTGCATCTGTTCATGATTAGCAGGCCGGACAAAAATGCTTTCATGACTGCGGCCATGGAAGCATTTTTTAGAAGCCTTGCACGGTCAATGGCATTAAGGGGCCTTGTGCGCCTCGGCTTTCTTGACATCGATGGCGCGCCGGCGGCTGCTGTCATGTGCTTTGAGTACAGAGGTACGGTTTATCTGTACAACAGCGGTTTCGACCCCCGGTTCAGGCATCTCAATGCGGGGCTTCTGTGCAAGGTGCTGAGCATTCGCGACAGCATTGAGCGTGGCAAAAAGGTCTATGATTTTCTGAAAGGCGCTGAAATCTACAAACAAAGGCTTGGCGGTAGGCCGGTGCCGCTGCAGCGGTGCAGGGTACTGTTGTGAGTATAAGGGTCAAAGTTCAAGATTCAAGGTTCAAAGTTTTTACTTAAACAGAAGGATACTTCATGAAATGTCCCTGCGTTCAGGATGGCCGCCCAGCACTGATTTGAGAAATGACAACTGAAGGATTTTAAAATTTGCACCAATACTTTTTTTGAATCTGTAACCTTGAACATTGAACTTTGCATTGCGGGAGTCTGCTTTGAATAAACAAAAGCTCAGCATCGCCATGATCAGCATCCACTCGAGCCCGCTGGGCGACCTGGGCACGAGAGACAACGGCGGCATGAGCGTTTATATCCACGAGCTTGCCCGCGAGCTCGGGCGCTGCGGCCACCGCGTTGATATATTCACCCGTGCCACAGGCCCGTCGGATGGGGAGATCATTCGTCTTGGGCCCCGCGTGCGGCTCATTCATGTGAAAATCCCCGGGGCATACCGTGCATCAAGGGAAAAAATATATCCCCATCTTGCCGACTTTTTTCTCGGGATTGAAGGGTTCAGGATACGTGAGGGTGCCCGTTACGATATTGTCCATAGCCACTACTGGCTCTCGGGATGCATCGGCAACAAGGCGCAGGCCTGCTGGGAAGTACCGCATCTCACAACGTTTCACACCCTGGGGCTTGTGAAGAATATCATCGGCAACGGCGAGCATGAGCCCACGCTGCGCATAACCGTGGAAAAGCTGATCGCGCAGGCCTGCAGCCGCATCGTCGTGGGGTCCCGGCGCGAGCAAAAAAATCTATGCCGTCATTATCACGTTGCCAAAAGCAAAATAGGCATTTCGCCCTGCGGTGTCGACCTGAAACTTTTCCGGCCCCTGGACCGGGCCTATGCCCGGAGCATGCTCGGCCTCGGCCTGCATGAAAAAATTGTGCTGTATGTCGGCCGGTTTGATCCTTTGAAGGGCATCAGCCGTGTGATTGAAGCCGTCAGCCTTATAAAACATCTTCCCCTGCGCCTCATCATCATCGGTGGCGATGGACAGAAAACTGCAGAACGGCAAAAAATCAAGTCTCTGCCCCGTGAGCTTGCCCTTGGCGGCATCGTGCAGTTTGAAGGCAGGGTTGCTCATCAGAAACTGCCCCTGTACTACAGCTCAGCCGATATGCTTGCCGTGCCGTCACTCTATGAAAGCTTCGGCATTGTGGCGCTTGAAGCGCTTGCCTGCGGCACGCCTGTTATCGCCACGACCGTGGGCGCCATGGACAGCATTATCAGCAATGGCCTCAACGGTCGCATTGTCACAGGCTCAACGCCTGCGGCATTCGCCCGCGCTATACAACAATTGACCGGGGCAGGCCCGGCGCCGGCAGCCTCACGGAAGGCTGTCAGGGAAACCGTTGCCGGATACAGCTGGGCCTGTGCCGCAGACAGCATGCTAGAGCAGTACAAGACCGCAATTGCAGGATATGGGAAGGTGAGGCCTCGTATTTAAGAAAATTTTTTTGCAGGCAAGGGAGCTTTTCCCTCATGCTGGTGCCCACTTTCCCTACAGCCCGGTCGTTCGGGGGGCTTTACCTGTTCGACCTTAGTCATTCCTGCGGACAGTCATATAATTACATGAAGCCATTGATGATACGAGGATATTAAACATGAGCAAACAAACCGACATACTGGTAGTAGCACCCCATCCCGATGATATAGAGTTCGGGGCCGCAGGCACCATTGCCCGCTTGATACAGGAGGGAAAGCAGGCGGTCTACGCGCTATGCACCAGCGGCGACAAGGGCACAAGCGACAGGAGCATCACACCCGGGCAGCTTGCCGCCATTCGCGAGAAAGAGCAGCAGGCCGCGGCGCAGGTTATCGGCGTGCGCGAAGTTGTGTTTTTGCGCTATCCCGACCAGGGCCTTGAAGACAGCCCCGAACTCAGAAAAGCTATCGTGCGGCTTATCAGGCGGTTCAGGCCGGAAACGGTCATGACCTGCGACCCCTATCACCGGTATGTCTATCACCGCGACCACCGCATTGCGGGCCGGGTGGTGCTGGATGCCGTATTCCCTTTTGCCCGCGATTACCATGCCTACCCTGAACTGATCCAGGAGGGGCTTGAGCCCCATAAAGTTAAGGAGCTGCTGTTTTGGGGCTCCGAGGATATCAATTACCGCTGCGATATAACAGCAGCATTTGATCTGAAGCTCAAGGCCCTGCGCTGCCACGAAAGCCAGGTGACAGAATTGGGCATTGAGAATCTTGCCCCATGGCTGCGCAACCGCTGCAGCGAGATGGCCAAAGGTGAGCCCTTCGAGCTTGCCGAGGCATTCCACCGCGCGCTGCTGCCGCCGTAAGACCAGTATGGCGCATCAAGGCTGCCTTTGAATAACAGGGGGAAGGAGGCCGTTTATATGCAACAGGATGCCAACTACCATTTTTGCCGTGACCTGCCCACAACGCCCCTGCCGGAAGCGGGCAGAATACTTGTCACCGGCGCGACCGGGTATATCGGCGGCCGGCTTGTTCCGGAGCTGCTGGAGAGGGGATACCGGGTTCGGGTTATGGTGCGCGGCATTGCTCCCGAAATACTTGAGCGCTGGCCCGATGTTGAGGTTGCCATTGCCGATGCGTTGGATATTGACAGCCTGATGCGGGCGCTTGAGGGTGTGCATACCGCCTATTATCTTATTCATTCTCTGCTGCTTGGCCAAAAAAAGTTTGAGTCCGCGGATATTGAAGCAGCTATCAATTTCAAGGAGGCTGCAGAAAAGCAAGGGCTCAAAAGGATCATTTATCTCGGGGGGCTTGGCGATGTTCAGTCTGAGCTTTCATCTCACCTCAAGAGCAGGATTACGATTGCGCAGGAGCTGATGAGCGGCAGGGTGCCCGCAACTTTTCTGAGAGCTGCCATCATCATCGGCTCCGGAAGCGCCTCGTATGAAATTATCAAGCACCTTGTGCGCAACTGCCCTGTCATTCTTGTACCGCCGTGGGCGCGCACCAAATGCCAGCCTATCGCAATCCGCGACGTCATCAAATATCTCGTCGGCGTCCTGGAGAAACCAGAGGAAACAGCAGGCCGGTCATTTGATATCGGGGGCAGCGACATACTAACCTATGAAATGATGCTGAAGATTTTATCCGAGATTCACCTTATAAAAAGGCCTTTCATATCATTTCCTCTGAAAACGGTAAAGCTCTATGCCTATGCCGCCAGCCTCCTTACACCTGTTCCGGCAGCCATCACCATGTGCCTTATGGAGAGCTGCCATAATGATGTTATCTGCCAGAATGATGACATACGGCGGATTATTCCTTTTCAGACCATGCCCTACCGGGAGTCGCTGGTGCGGGCGATGTCGCGCGAGGAGAGTGATAATGTATCAACCAGATGGTCTGACTCATACCCCCCTGCACACGAGCTTGCCATAAAGCTGAACGAAGCTGAAAGTTTTCCGCTATACCGTTCATCCTATTCAATGCTTACCGCAAAAAAAGCATCATTGCTTTTTGCTTCCATAACCAGAATAGGCGGTAAGGAGGGATGGTTTCGCAGCAATTTGCTCTGGCGGATTCGCGGGTGGTGTGACCGGATTTTAATGGGTGTGGGCGTATCCCGCGGGCGGAGAAGCTCCAACACGCTGCGCATCAATGATGTCATAGATTTTTGGCGAGTTGAAGATTTGAAGGAAAACGAGCGGCTGCTGCTACGGGCAGAGATGAAGATGCCCGGCAGAGCATGGCTTGAGTTTACCATTACGCCCGACACGAAATCTCCGGCACATGTTCTATCGGTTAATGCGTATTTTCAGTCCCGGGGTTTTTGGGGTCAGATGTACTGGTATATATTCATGCCGTTTCATGTATTTATTTTCAACGATCTAATACAGCAGATTGAAAAAAGGAGTCTGTAGAGCATTTTTCTTTTTGTTATAACCATGCGCACAGTTGGTAGGTTGGGCAAAGTTGGTAGGTTGGGCAAAGTGAAACGTGCCCAACAATTAGCAGATAATGCTGGGCACGCTATGCTTTGCCCAGCCTACATCTTGAACCTGAACCCTGACCCCTATTCTCTAGCCCCCGGCAGTCCTTTTGTGCTATACAGTGCGGGAGATAACCGCTCACAAAAGGGGGAAACTGTTCAATGGCTGCACCTTCCGCAATAACCGAACTTGTCCGCAGATTCCGGGAACACCACGACGTTTACACCTCCGGCTCCTACAATGAAACCCAGCTTCGCCGCGATTTCCTCGATCAGTTCTTTGCAGCCCTCGGCTGGGATGTGCACAATACCCAGGACTATGCCGAAGCCTACCGCGAAGTTATTCACGAAGACGCTATAAAGGTCGGCGCCTTCACCAAAGCGCCCGATTACTGCTTTCGCGTGGGCGGCACTCGCAAGTTTTTTGTCGAAGCGAAAAAGCCATCGGTTAATGTTAAAGACGATCTAGCGCCTGCTTTCCAGGTGCGCCGCTATGCCTGGTCTGCCAAGCTGCCGCTATCGATTCTCACCGATTTTGAAGAATTTGCCGTGTATGACTGCCGAGTCAAGCCGGATAAAAACGATAAGGCATCAACGGCCCGGATTTTGTATCTTACCTATGCCGAGTTTGAAACGCGCTGGGATGAAATTGCGGCCATATTCTCCAAAGATGCCGTACTTAAGGGCTCTTTTGATAAATACGCCCAAGCGGTCAAGGGCAAGAAGGGCACGGCTGAGGTTGACGCGGCATTTCTGCATGAAATCGAAGGCTGGCGCGAACTATTTGCCCGCAATATCGCACTTCGCAACAGTCAGCTTTCACAGCGCGAGCTGAATTTTGCAGTACAGCAGACCATAGACCGCATCATATTCCTGCGCATCTGCGAAGACCGCGGCATGGAGGCCGAAGGCAGGCTTGCCGCTACCACCAATGGCGCAAACGTGTATAAGCGTCTCTGCGACCTGTTTCGCCTTGCCGACGATAAATACAATTCCGGTCTGTTTCATTTCAGCAAAGCGCCGCGATTTTTAGTTAATGTCGCCAAAACCGGCTTTAAAACACTACAAGCCGCCATCGGTTAATGGTTGTGCCCGCCAGTAATCTATGCGATTTTTGCGAGCTGCGGTCAACTGCTTTTTCCTTTTTTGTAAAATC
>CAIWCT010000177.1 GCA_903911225.1 uncultured delta proteobacterium | reverse complement strand
ATATACACGGCTAGCCCCGGCCCGACAAAAAGCCTGCCGCGCTCCTGCAAATTGAACAGAGAATAGGCGACCGTGGTGTTCGCATCTTTCACCACCAGCGCGCCGTTTTTCCGGTTGCGCATCTCTCCCGCATATGGGCCATAATGGCTGAAAACATAATTCATCACGCCCATGCCTTTGGTGATGGTCATAAACTCCGAGCGAAAACCCAGCAGCCCGCGGGTGGGGATTGCATATAAAAGCCGCGTCATGCCCTGGCCCTGCTTCATCTCGCGAATCTGGCCCTTGCGCATGCCGAGGCGCTCGATCACTGCGCCCATATACTGCTCATCGACATCAATGGTCAGCTCCTCATAGGGCTCAAGCATCTGGCCGTCTTTCTCCTGCATGATGACCTGCGGACGTGTCGCCTGGAATTCATAGCCCTCGCGGCGCATGCGCTCAATCAGGATCGAGAGATGCAGTTCTCCCCGTCCCGAAACAGAAAAGCCCACGCGGTCCTCAAGCTGCTTTACCACGAGCGCCACATCGGAAAATGTTTCCCGCTCAAGCCGCTCGTCGAGTTGGCGGGAGGTGACAAACTGGCCCTCGAGCCCTGCAAAAGGCGAGTCATTGGGGATAAAGTTCATCGATACCGTCGGCGGATCAATCACCGTGGGCGGCAGAGGAATGGGATTGTCGGGATCAGTAAAGGTTACCCCTACGGTCACATCCTCCATACCGGCAAGGGCTACGATTTCACCAATGCCTGCCGTATCGGTCGCTACCTTTTGATTGGCCTCGAACCGGTAGACCTTGGTGACGCGTGCGGGCTGCAGGCTGCCGTCGCGCCGGGCCATTACGATGTCTTTATTGACATTGAGCGTGCCTGATGTGACTTTGCCGATGCCCAGACGGCCGAGATAGGGCGAATAGTCAATGGAGCTTACCAGCAGCTGTAAGGGGCCTTCCGGGTTGCCAACAGGGGCGGGTATGTGAATGATAACCTTCTGAAGCAGAGGCTCCATGGATACAGGCTCGTCGCCCAGATCATTGATGGCATAGCCGTCGCGGGAAGAGGCATAGACAATAGGAAAATCAAGAATGCTTGATGGTGCGTTGAGTTTTACAAACAGATCAAATACCTGGTCAACAGCCCATTCGCACCGTGCAGCGGGCTTATCGATTTTATTGATAACGACAATAATGGGAAGCTTCAGCGAAAGAGCCTTTTTTAGAACGAAATAGGTCTGCGGCATGGGGCCTTCCTGCGCATCCACCAGCAGCACGGCGCCGTCAGCCATCTTGAGCACCCGCTCGACCTGGCCCCCGAAATCGGCATGGCCGGGCGTGTCGATGATATTGATGAGAAAATCCTGGTATTTGAATGACCCGTTTTTGGATGCGATGGTGATGCCGCGCTCGCGCTCCAGGTCGATTGAGTCCATGAGCCGTTCGGCCACATTCTGGTTGTCGCGGAACATGCCGCTTTGCTTGAAAAGCTGATCGACAAGCGTTGTCTTGCCATGGTCGACATGCGCGATAATAGCGATGTTTCTTATTTTGTGCTGCTTGATCATTGCTGGAGGGTTATCCTGATTTTCTATGGGTTACAGTGTGCCAGTCAACCACCACCCGCATAAACGGGTGGCTTGATTTCGCCCTGAACGGGCGCAATCAAAAAACACGCAGTGTTTGAGTTGCCTTTTTCAGGGAACCATCGCTATAGGTGATGGTTCCTGAATACAATAAAAATGGCGGCACTGTGCCGCCATGAGGTGTTCGAGTGAATATTCATTATCCACAAAAAGTTAAAAAAATCAAGGAAAAGTTTGAGAAGCCATAAAAAATAAGCGGGAATTCAAGCAGTTATTTTGCAACCGAGGATGCTCGCAAGCGTTTAATAGATGGGACATCAAAAACGCCTTTAAAAAATAAAAGCACTACATGTTGATTTTTTTGTAATATAGGCTACAATATATAGTAAGAAAACAAAACGGGAGATATATATGAAAAAGCTGCTTGTGGCGACAATACTTCTTGTTTTAGCAGCACTCACTGAAACACCAGATGACTATATTTTGGGAGGCAGCAGCGATAAAGGCCAGGTATCTGCCTACTTATCTGTCTGGGAAAACCCCAATGCCGATGAGGTCCGGTACAATGAGGAACAGTTTTTTGAAGAACCAGTCATTGAAATAAATTCAGGCGGTTTGAAAAGCATGGATGCACTACCCGATTCAGGTGTAGCTATTTAACCGGAGGTTCAAGACACCGTAGCTGGTGGCTTTATATATAAACAAAGGCGGCAATGCAGGCACTCGGCATTGCCGCCTTTGTTGTAACTACTCAGGTAGCGAGGATTCAGGATTCAGCAGACCTGTCCTGCCCGCTTCCCTGAGACCTGAACAGTTACCCGTTTTTATTCCTTTTACAGATGCCCAACCCGGTCATGTTTCTTGACAAACAATAAACCCGGGGCTATAAGTATATAGCTAATTAGCTATATATCTTTTTGGAGAGCTGTATATGAGAGAGCTTTTAAAAGTATTCAAAGCAGCAGGCGACAAGAACCGCCTGCGTATACTGAAAATGCTAGAGCATAAAAATATGTGCGTGTGCGAGCTGTCGGCGGCACTGGGCATAACGCAGCCCAGCGTTTCCAAGCACATGAGCCTGTTAAAGGAGGCCGGTCTGGTGTGTGATGAACGGGAAGGCCAGTGGATAATCTACCGCCTCTGCGACGAAAAAATAAATCAATATGCTCACGTGATACTCAAGCAGCTTAACGTCTGGGTAAACGATGATCCTTGTGTCAAACACGATAAAAAGACAGCGGCTACGCTGTGCAGGCAGGAGATTTGCAAAAAAAACAACTAACTCATAGAAAAGCAACAAAAGAAAGGGGATGAATCATGACTGAAAGCCTGACAAAAAAATTATCATTTCTTGACCGCTATTTGACTCTTTGGATTTTTCTCGCCATGTTTATAGGGGTTGGGTGGGGGTATCTCTTTCCGGGCATTGCGGGATTCTGGAAGCAGTTCGAGTCGGGCACCACCAATATTCCCATCGCCATCGGGCTTATTCTCATGATGTATCCACCTCTTGCCAAGGTCAAATACGAGGAAATGGGCGAGGTGTTTAAAAACTTTAAGGTGCTCGGGCTATCGCTCGTGCAGAACTGGGTGGTGGGGCCCATACTGATGTTCGTTCTGGCCATTGTTTTCCTGCGGGACTATCCAGAATACATGGTGGGACTTATTATGATCGGCCTTGCGCGCTGCATTGCAATGGTCATTGTCTGGAACGATTTGGCCAAAGGCGACACAGAGTACTGCGCCGGGCTTGTTGCCTTCAACTCGATTTTTCAGGTGCTGTTCTTTTCCCTGTATGCCTGGATTTTTATAACCGTGCTGCCGCCCATGCTCGGGCTGAAAGGCGTTGAGGTCGATATTACCATCGGCCAGATTGCAAAAAGCGTTTTCATCTATCTCGGCATTCCCTTTATCGCAGGCATTATCACGCGCTTTACGCTCATAAATATCAAAGACAAAAAATGGTATCAGGAAAAATTTATTCCAAAAATCAGCCCGATCACGCTGATTGCACTGCTGTTCACCATTCTTGTCATGTTTTCGCTCAAGGGTGAAATTATTGTAAAAATTCCCCTTGATGTTGTCCGCATCGCTGTGCCGCTGCTTATTTATTTTGTCATCATGTTCTTTGTATCGTTTTTTATGAGCAAGAAGGTGGGCGCCAGCTACGGCCAGAGCGCCACGCTGTCATTCACCGCAGCTTCCAATAACTTCGAGCTTGCGATTGCTGTCGCGGTGTCCGTGTTCGGCATCAACTCGGGTGCGGCCTTTGCCGCCGTCATCGGCCCACTTGTCGAGGTGCCGGTGCTTATCAGCCTTGTCAATGTATCGCTCTTTTTCAGGAAGAAATATTTTAAAATTACTAATGGCGCGGTTTGATAACGTTTCAAGAGGTAAAATCTAATGGCCAGCAAAGACGAAATAAAAAATATCGTTAAAGAAAAATATGCAGAGATTGCAAAAAAATCCTCCGCGGCAGCTTCCTGCTCCTGCTGCTGTTCTGGCGGGCCGGCAACAGATATCTATACAACATTCAGCCAGGACTACTCAAAGAAAGAGGGCTATGTTAAGGATGCCGATCTGGGGCTGGGATGCGGCATGCCTACAGATACAGCAGCCATCAAGCCCGGCGAAACGGTTATTGATCTGGGGTCGGGCGCGGGAAATGATGTCTTTATTGCACAAAGGATTGTCGGCACAACCGGCAGGGTCATCGGCATCGACAAGACCCAGGCCATGATTGAGCTTGCACAGCAGAATGCCTGCAAGCTCGGCTATGACAATGTCGAATTCAGGCTTGGCGATATTGAGCAAATGCCGATAGACGACAATACCGCTGATGTCGTTGTGAGCAATTGTGTTATTAACCTCGTGCCTGATAAGCTTAAAGCATTTCGGGAAATTTATCGTGTGCTGAAGCCAGCTGGACGATTTGCCGTTTCAGATATCGTCGTTAACGGAAAACTGCCTCCCTCAATACAATCGGCAGCTGAAATGTATGCGGGCTGTGTGGCTGGTGCGCTCACCAAAGATGCGTATATGACTATTGTTGTCGAAGTGGGATTTGCCAACATTGCCATAGCAAAAGAAAAAGTATTCGCTTTGCCTGATGCTGTTTTATCCAGGTTTCTCTCACTCTCTGAAATAGATGACTACAGACAATCAGATGTAACTATTTTATCCATTACCGTATATGGCGAAAAGCCATCGCATACATGTTAATTGAGAGCTCCTTCTCCCCTTGCGGGAGAAGGTCGGGATGAGGGGTGATAAAAAATGCCCCACTCACCTCTAATCCTCTCCCCCTCGCGTGGGCGAGGAAGAAATACGCTGAACTTAATTCACATGTATTGGGGACGAAGGGGAGGGTGCCTGCAGATCATTTTAAATACCCTGCCAGGCTAATTGCATAGAAAGTTTTTGAGCTATGAAAAAAAAGGTACTCTTTCTCTGCACCGGCAACTCTGCCCGCAGCCAGCTTGCCGAAGGGCTCATGCGGCATTTCCGCGGCGATGAGTTTGAAGTTTTTTCGGCTGGCACTGACCCAAAAGGCGTGCACCCGAAAACAATTGAGGTGCTGAGTGAAATCGGCATCGATGCCTCGACCCAGACATCAAAGCATATCAATGAGCTGCCGGCAAAAGACTTTGATTATATTATTACCCTCTGCGGCAGCGCCGCACAGAACTGCCCGGTCTTTTTCGGAAAAGGCGTAAAGATGCATCAGGGCTTTACCGATCCTGCAGCAGCTGCAGGATGCGATCAGGAGGTTTTAGAATCATTCAGAACAGTGCGGGATCAAATCAAAACATTTATCCATGAGTTTAAAGCATGATAGCATCTGCGCCAAAAGATGAACACAATAGCGAGTTGCGCCGCATAGCACTTGTTGTCTGCGCAGTTGTCCTCTGGGCAGTCCTGTATGCATGGCTTGAGACGCTTGCACGATGGTTGACAATAATCGTGCTGCATCTTGATACTGCCTCGCAGTTTGGAGCTGCTGTTGCCTTCTTTATTTATGAAGCGCCCAAGGTGCTGATGCTGCTCGTGTTGGTGGTGTTTGGCGTTGGGGTTGTGCGTACGTTTTTCACCCCTGAACAGACCAGAAAGATGCTTGCTGGCCGCCGGGAATCGGCCGGCAACGTTCTGGCAGCTTTGCTCGGGGTGGTTACGCCGTTTTGCTCATGCTCGGCAGTGCCGCTTTTCATTGGCTTTGTTACCTCTGGAGTTCCGCTTGGTGTAACATTTTCATTCCTTGTTTCAGCGCCCATGGTCAATGAAATAGCCCTTGTCTTGCTGTTCAGCCTGTTCGGCTGGAAGATAGCCCTGCTGTACATGAGCACCGGCCTTGCGATTGCCATGATTTCGGGCTGGGTGATCGGCAGACTTAAAATGGAGCGCTTTGTGGAAGACTGGGTCTACAAGATGCAGGTCGGCTCATCCGACTGTGCGAGTCCCCACCAGAGCTGGGATGAACGTATCGGGTTGGGCCTTGATGCGGTGCGCGACATTGTGGGCAAGGTCTGGCCCTATGTGCTGGCGGGCATAGCAGTTGGTGCGGGCATTCACGGCTACGTGCCGGAAAATTTTATGGCATCCATCATGGGGAAGAGCGCCTGGTGGGCCGTGCCCGTGGCAGTGCTCATAGGAATCCCCATGTATTCAAACGCTGCAGGCATCATTCCTGTGGTGCAGGCGCTGCTGGAAAAAGGCGCGGCGCTTGGGACAGTGCTTGCCTTCATGATGGCTGTCATCGGCCTGTCTCTGCCCGAGACAATTATTTTGCGAAAAGTGCTCAAGCCCCAGCTTATTGCTGCTTTTATAGGTGTTGTGGGGTGCGGTATTCTTATTGTCGGCTATCTCTTTAATATACTGCTTTAAAAGGAGCCCGTTATGAAGATTGAGATTTACGGAACAGGGTGTGCCAAATGTAAAAAACTTTTTGAAAATGCTCAAGCTGCGGCAGGCAGTGATGCCCTGGTATCCAAAGTCGAGGACATTCAGCAGATTATGAATGCCGGAGTCATGCTTACGCCTGCCATTGCAATTGATGGAGAGGTGAAATCGGCCGGGAAAGTACTCAGCGTTGATGAAATAAAAAAAATGATTTCTAAGTAACGGTTTTTAACTGCAACACGGGAGAAGCATCATGGCAAACGAATGTTGTTCGGGCACGACTACAGTACTATTTACCTGTTCGGGGGCTGCAAATGTGGGGCAGGTGGCAAATCAGGCCGCTGTTGATCTGCAGCAGGAGGGGATTGGGAAAATGCTCTGCCTTGCCGGTATCGGCAGTCATAATTCCGGCATGATAGCATCGGGGAAGGGCGCTGACCGTGTTGTGGGTATCGATGGCTGCACCGTTGCCTGCACGAAAAAGGCTCTGGAGCATGCAGAGGTGCCCATGACTGACTATGTGGTGGTAACCGGGTTGGGATTCAAAAAACAGGCGCATGATGGGGTTGTGGACAAGGAGGCGGTGGAAAAGGTAAAGGATGAAATCAAGAAGTGCCTCGGTCCGGTTGTTGCATCCGGCGGCACGTGATGCTGACAGGTGATCGGGCGGTCAGCCTGATAAAATAATCCAACAAGGTGATATATATCAAGGAATAAACAGAGAGGATAAAATGAAATATAAAAAATTTACAATTCCGACACTACTGTTCCTGCTGATTACCTGCACCTCCGTCATCGGTGCCGATAATGTAACTGCAAAAAAGGCGCCGGAGGCACAATCAAAGTCATTTATCGCCGCCTACTATTTTCACGGTAATTTCCGCTGCCCGACCTGCAGAAAAATGGAGCAGTATTCCCGTGAATCGATAGAAATGAATTTCGCGCAGCAGCTTAAAAGCGGCGCGCTGGTTTTTCAACCGATCAATATTGATGAACCCGAAAATCAGCATTTTGTGCAGGATTATCAGCTGGTAACCAAGTCGCTGGTATTGGTCAAGTATGAAAAAAATAAACAAACCGCCTGGAAAAATCTTCCTGCTATCTGGCAAAAAGTCGGCAATCAGCAGGCCTTCTTTGAGTATGTTAAATCCGAAATAGCAGCATATCTGTAATTTGTATGGACAGCCAGACCCTTCCAATCCTAACGGCCCTGTGGCTGGGGATTCTTACATCGGTGAGCCCCTGTCCTCTCGCGTCCAATATCGCCGCCGTGTCATTTATCAGCCGTGATATCAAAAAAAAATCAACGGTCCTGTGGGCCGGGGCAAGTTATGTGTTCGGCAGGATCCTTTGCTACACAGTGCTCGGGGCATGCATCAGCGCATCGCTTGTCAATGTGCCCCTGGTGTCGCACTATCTGCAAATGTATATGCCCAAAGTAATCGGCCCGCTGCTGGTGCTGACCGGCGTAGTACTGCTGGAACTGCTGCCGATAACATTTTCGGGCCTGGTGATTTCTCAGGAGTCGACTAAACGGCTGCAAAGCCGTGGAGCCTGGGGGGCGCTGCTGCTGGGGCTTATATTTGCTCTTGCATTCTGCCCGGTCTCAGCAGCGCTGTTTTTCGGCAGCCTCATACCGCTTGCCGTAAGCAGCAAGTCTCCTCTGCTGTTTCCTTTTGTCTACGGTCTTGGCACGGGCCTGCCGGTTATTGTATTTGCCGTGGCAATCGTTTTTGGTGTGCACTGGGTGAGTGCTCTGTTTAAAAAAATAACTGCAGCAGAGCGCTTTGTGCGCATAGCCACCGGTGCTGTTTTGATACTGATAGGATTATATTATATAGCAAAATATATTTTCTATTTTGAGCTGTTTTGATGTAAACAGAAGCCATGTCTCACATTGCTCATGCATCGGCCTATCAGCAGCTGGTGGAAAGACTTAATCGCTTTCCGCAGGGAGCTCCTGCGTCGGAGCTGCTTTTTAAAATCCTGAAAATGCTGTTTTCGGAAAAAGATGCCCGCCTTGTTTCGCTCACGCCAATCAGGCCGTTTACGGTAAAAAAAATTGCGGCAATCTGGAAAATGTCTGAAAAAGATGCCCGCCTCGCGCTGGATGATCTGGCAGGCAGGGGCTTGCTTATTGACCTTGAAAGTGAGGGCGAACTCCTCTATGTTCTTCCCCCGCCCATGGCGGGCTTTATCGAATTTTCCCTGATGCGTATCCGCACCGACATTGATCAGAAAAAACTTTCAGAGCTTCTGCATCAATACTTGAATGTAGAGGAGGACTTTATCAAAACCCTCTTCACCACAGGAGAGACGCAGCTGGGTCGGATCTTTGTGCAAGAGCCGGCGCTGCCGTCAGACAATGCCGTGCGGGTTTTCGACTATGAACGGGCGAGCGAGGTAATCACCTCGGCGCGCCATATCGGCATCGGCATTTGTTACTGCCGGCATAAAATGCAGCACCTTGGCAAAGCTTGCGCAGCCCCGCAGAATATCTGCATGTCATTTAACAGTGCCGCCTATTCCCTTATTAAACACGGTATTGTCCGCAGGGTCGATAAAGCGGAATGCCTTGATCTTTTGCAGCAGGCCTGCGGGAATAATCTGGTTCAGTTCGGAGAAAATGTCCGCCGGAAGGTAGGGTTTATCTGCAACTGCTGCGGCTGCTGCTGCGAGGCCCTGCTTGCCGTAAAACGGTTTGGCGCGCTTCATCCCGTGCACACCACAAATTTTATTCCAGGCATCAGGGAAGAATCCTGCATCGGCTGCGGCAAATGCGCACAGGCCTGTCCGGTCAATGCTCTTGAGCTGGCGACTGGTAACGGGCCAAAAAAGAAAAAAGCGCTGCTTAATCCCGATATCTGCCTTGGCTGCGGGGTGTGCGTGCGAAATTGTCCCAAGCACTGTATAGAATTAATCGAACGCTCAGAACGGGTTATTACGCCGATCAATTCCGCGCACCGCATCGTCCTGATGGCAATAGAGCGGGGCACCCTCCAGCATTTGGTTTTTGATAATCAGGCACATCTCAATTACCGGGTCATGGCGGCTATACTGGGCGTAATTCTTAAGCTGCCGCCGGTAAAGCAGATCATGGCAAGCCGTCAGATGAAATCCCGCTATCTTGAGAAGCTTCTGGCCAGACAAGCAATATAGCTGCTATTTGTCAGCCGCTTGTGCCGGGTGAAATATGTCAGCGCAGGATTTAAGCCTCTCGTCGGGTTTGAGGAGCGGCTTGAAATCGTGCTCTTCGCGGGTAAGAATGAGGGGCTTGAGGTGGGGGTGATCGGTGAAGGTGATGCCGAAAAAATCATGGGCTTCCCGCTCATGCCAGTCGGCGCCCTGATATATGCCTGCGATAGACGGAAGGCTCTTGTCCGGGCCTGCCGATACCCTGATCATTATGCGGCAGGATGTTTCAAAATGACCGAACTGGTATATCACCTCACAGGCGGGGTTCACATGCACGGCCGTTATAAAACTTACATAGAATTCATGCTCTAAAAGTTTCTTCGCGCAGTCCTGTATATGTTTGCTGTCAATCCGGATATCGATATCGCAGCCGCACTTTATCCCTGTTTGTTCAATGGGGATTTCAGCAAAAGCTTGCAGTGCCGCTATGAGAGGTGCTTTTTCAAGCATGAGTTTTTTTGCTTTCATGCTTGTTTTGCGGGAAGGGATGCCGCCTGCCTGTTATTTTTTCCTGCAGCTTGAGTATGGCTTCGATAAGCCCCTCGGGCCGGGGCGGACATCCAGGCACATAGACATCCACCGGCACCAGCCTGTCGACGCCCTCTATGACATAATAATTATCCTCTCCGGCAAAAGGGCCGCCCGAGATTGCGCAGTTGCCAAGGGCAATCACCCATTTGGGGGCGGGCATCTGTTCGTACAGGGTCACCAGCACATCGGCCATTTTTTTATTGACCGTACCCGCAACAATCATGAGGTCGGCCTGGCGGGGCGACGGCCGGAAAACTTCCGAGCCGTAGCGGGCGATATCGAACCGGGCCATGCCAGCGCTCATCATCTCGATGGCGCAGCAGGAAAGCCCGAATGTGAGGGGCCACAGGGAATTGGCCCTGCAGACATTGAGTATCTGCTCAACTATGGGAATACGGGCAAGGGGCGCAGCCTCATATTCTGTCGCCTCCTGCACCCGTAAGCGCAGCTTTTCAGCGTAGCTGTTAAGATCTAGTATATCTTTTTTTCGCTTGTCCATAAGAAGACGCCTTTGCGCCAGGCATAGATAAGCCCAAGCGCGAGTATGCCAAGAAAAACCACAAAAAGCCCCACGGCCCTGAAGGCTGGTACTTTGTGAAATACTGTAGCCACGGGATAGAGATACAGCACGTCGACTTCAAAGGCAAGAAACATGAGCGCGTAAAGATAGAATCCTATGCCGTGCCTGAAATCCCATGACTGGCCAAAAGGAATATTGCCGCACTCATAGGTCTGAAGCGTTCGCTGCGAAATTTTCGTGCGCGGCCGCACCAGCAACGATATGAGAATCGGAGCGCCTGCTGCAGCGATGCCGCACAGGAAGAACAGGCCTATATACATATAATCAATGAGAATTTTATCGTTCATACTATCATGCCATCGCTTGATTGAAGCAGGAAGCCATGCTAAAGTAAAAAATCTTTGCAGCAACTGCCAGCACCGGGACCGGTGTAAAAGCCATTTCTACAAAAATAAATTTGCTGTAATGATGCCCAAATATTACCTCAATATTTGAACTATAATATATTTTAATTACTTTGACAAGGAGTTGTCATGGAAACCCTGCACAATGAAGATATGGAGGAGACCTACAACCGAAGGCTTGAGAAGGATTTTGTCGAGCAGCTGAAGGGCCGGGTGAGGCGGGTTTCAAAAGAAGAATTGCGCGAGCGCATTATCACCTTTCTGCAGCAGGAGGTGATCTGCACGCTGGCTACCTGTTCTGCCGATATGCCCAGGGCAACCGTCGTGCGCTACCGCAGCTATGATCTCACGGTTTATATCCTCAGCGAAGGCGGCGGTAAGATTAAAAACATCAGGGCCAACTCAAATGTATCGCTCAGCATCTGCGGCCCGTACAGCGGCTTTCAGTCGGTAAAAGGTCTTCAGGCCTGGGGCAGGGCTTCCATAATCGATCCGCAAAAAGACCGCGAGAGCTATAGCCAGGCCCTGCACGTCATGAATCTTGCCGCGCGTGATGATCTTAAAAACATTGAACTGCAGCGTATACCCGACATGTAT
The DNA here is from genome assembly GCA_903911225.1 of uncultured delta proteobacterium. Classification (GTDB taxonomy): domain Bacteria; phylum Desulfobacterota; class WTBG01; order CAIYCZ01; family CAIRTM01; genus CAIWCT01. The sequence goes on along the minus strand of CAIWCT010000177.1, from coordinate 15,113 downwards.
ATCATCAAGATAGACATAACCCGGGCCCGTTACCTGGACTTTCCTGAGGGCATTCTCAACCAGGTGCTGAGCATTTAATTAAAAAAAGGCCGAGATCAATGACACATGATCCCGGCCTTGCACTCTACGTACTGCAAAAAATTGAGCCCGCGGACTAAGCCTTCTCCGCACCTGCGGCCTTTTCAGCCTTATCACCCTTTTCAGTCTTTTTTGCCTTTTTTTCCTTCTTTGCTTCTTTCACGGGAGCGGCTGCAACCTTTTTCTTCTTGGGGCCTTCAGCAGCTGCTTTTGCCGCATTCTCGATTTTCTTTTGATGTGCGTCGTCAACAGTCTTCCTCATTTTGTCGATTGAAGCAAGGGCCCTTGCGGTCCGTTTTATCTCAGCCTTCAGATGCAAAAGCACCTTGTCTTTTTTCTGCTGTTTATCGGTTGTGAGCCCCAGCTTTACAAGTTCGTCCTTGCGCGCAGCAAGCCGTACATCAAGCTTCTGCTTCTGCATCTCACGTATTTCTCTAGTGTTTGATCCCATTGTTACTCCTTTACTTAAATGCTGTTATATAAAACGTTATTATTATTATAAAACCTTTGAATGCTCAAACCCGCAGGTTTAGCGATTCACCTTTTGGCAAGTTATGGATTTATAGCATAATTTGTGCTAATCACAAATACAATCTTACAGGCTTCATACAGGAGGTGCCCCGAATGCCTTACTGCCACATCTGCAAAAAACCGATCGAAGCAGGCGATCTGATAGGGCGGACCGATACCTGCCCGCACTGCAACGGCGATCTGCACTGCTGCCTGAACTGCCGTTTCTACGATTCAGGCTCGCATAATAAATGCCGGGAACCACAGGCTGAGCGCGTCGTTGATAAAGAAAACTCAAATTTTTGTGATTACTTTTCCTTCGCAGAACGTTGCGCAAGCGATTCTGCAGGGCCTAATGCAAAACACAATCCACTTGACGGGCTTTTTAAAAAATGACCGCAGCATCTCAAACCTTTCAAGGGCAAAATTTAATTGTGCAGCGCTGCCTGCTCGGCTGCGCCATACTTCTGACTACTGCATGCGCAGGATGCGGGGGAGGATTTGTGTATCGCCCCGATCCAGAGCCGCGGCAGGAATTTCCTGTTGACATATCGGTAGAGCAGAAAATATATGCCGCCACCGCACAGAAGCCCCAAAAGGCAGTGCCTGCCGTTGAGACCGCACAAACCGAAAAGCCGGCACCGGCATCATTCCCCCAGCCGGCAGATCATTTCTACAGCGTACATCTATTTTCATTTAAGCGGCCCGATTTTGCCAACAGCGCTGCACAAAAGCTGGCGGCGCAAACAGGGCAGCCGGTCTTCATCAAAGAAACCGACCTGCCCGGCAGCGGAACCTGGCAAAGGGTATATGCCGGCATGTTTCCATCAGAGGCTTCAGCAAAAGCGTTCGGCGGGAAGATAAAGTCGGATGGTATTTCTGACTATTTCTGCGTGTACAGGCTTGCTGCTCCTCTTGTCGCCGAGCCGCGGTAATAGGCACAATTCCCCCCACTACAGAAAACTCTTCACTTGGCGCCAGGCCCATTCCACAAGGGTTATGCCCATATAGCAGACAAGTATCCAGTATGCATTGCCGATGAGAAAGCCGCCTGAAAATATTTGCCAGTCCCGTAGTATCCTGCCGTTGAATTTACCCCGCCAAAAACATTGAATACATTTCCTTAATTATGATACAATTTATTGAGGTTTATAAAAAAAGGGGCTTCCAGGCCATGAAGCAATTCAACCAATTACGCAGCCTGTCCAAAAAAGAAAAACTTTAGTATTGCATCAGCCCCGTCCTTGATATAAAAACAAATTAAGGAGACCATTTCAATGGCCATTTCACAGGCTGAACTTGATACAATCATTACGCTATCTAAGAGCTACGGTGCCACGCGTCTCATACTTTTCGGAAGCGCCTCGCAACCCGATACTCCTGCACGGGATATTGATCTGGCATGCGATGGCGTTGATGGATGGAAACTGTATGAGCTGGCTTCGCGAATAGAGGAAAAACTGCATACAACGCTCGACATAGTCCCGCTGAACCCAGCTACCCGTTTTACCCGCCTCATCGAATCTCGCGGCAAGGTGTTGCTGTGACCGTTCAAGAGCTTCGCGAAGAAATCAGTATCGAGCTTGAGTACCTTGAAACCGTCGTTCATGAACTTGACGCGCTGCGCAGCGACCTGGGGGATCGTCAACCGACGGTACGCGAAAAAACAGCGGCAGGCGCATTCCTTGCGCAATTTTATGCCGGCATCGAGAATATACTCAAGCGCGTCAGTCATTTCCATGCACTTGAAATACCCGCTGGAGAGTCATGGCATATTGAACTGTTTCAGCGATTCTGCGATCCTTCCCGGCAGCCCCTGCCGATATTGTTTAATGCCGAGCTCGCCCAAAGTCTGAGCCCGTTTCGCAAATTCAGACATGTTGTCTATCATGGATACGGCTTTCAGCTGGATTGGTCGCGTATGCGGGAAGGCGTCTTTCGTATTGATGCTGTTTTTCACAGCTTCAAGGAAAGTCTCAACAGATATTTGCTTGATCTTGCTAAGTAGGGGCTCAAAATTTTGGGCCCCTACCTGTTACCATTATTACAAAAACCCCTTCAACCCCTGCCAGACCCACTCTACAAGCGTTACCCCCATAAAGCAGGCGAGTATCCAATAGCCATTGCTCACAAGTACGCTGCCGTAGAATATCCACCAGTCTCGGCTGGTCATTCCATTAAATTTGCCTTTTCGCAGATAGGCCGTGGTGATAAACGGATCATACCAAAAGCAGAGAAACAAAAATGCTGCGGGATCGCTTTTCCTTAAAAACCAACCGGTTATTCTGCCTGCATTCTGTTCACCCCGATAATCTTTAAGGCTTTTTATGGCTTCAATACCCAGCCAGTCCCGCTGAGACCAATCGTAAAACTTCAAAGTAAGCAGGCTTGCAAACAGCGATAAAAACATCATGACGATACCGCCCTTCAAAGCGCCATACTTGTATATTACCCATGGATAGAGGACATAGCTGAATAAATTCTCAATGAGCTTGTTTACGCCAATGCCCAAAGCAAGCTCGGCAACCCGACCGCGATAAGGTAAAACTCTTTCAAGAAAACTATTTGGCATTATTTTTTTGCCAGTCAATTTTTTCAGAATATACCATTGAAACCAGCCGCCATACTGTTTTTGCAGTTTCAAGGTCGTATTAGAATCTTTTTGTATTTCGGCGTTTTATAGGTGCCGTCAGGAAGCTTTGTTATTTTTTTCAACTCAGCCAATATATAATCCTGCAAAGCCCCATGCTTCTTATATTTTTCAAGAACCTCAACTGGCAGAGTTAAAATATTACCAATCATTTTTCTGCAATTCTTTGACCCGCAGTTGCACTGCATTGTCCATAATGACGCAGGACAATTGGGGCCAACGGTGGCTGAATAATCATATGTTATCTCTACGCCGGCTTTGATGCTTTTAAGTGCAAACAGTTCGCTGGTTTTTCTCAGTCCGGCATTAGGCGAGCAGCTATGGTTAAATGTCCGTGATACATCATCTAAATCCATATCGAGCTCTAAGCTAATCTGGAGCGTATCGGTTCGTGCTTCATCGCCACTCTTTATCCTTTTTTCACACTCTTCAAAAGTGATCACTTCTCCGCTAAAAACTTTTATCACCTGGCCTTTTTTTATTTCTTCTCCAGCAAAAACACCAAGCCCGAACTTGCCAGTATCTTTAATTATGAGTTTTGGCTCTTTAGACAAAGCTGCGACTTCCTCCTTCATGCGCTTTTCGCTGCCTTAAAAATACTCGGTAACTCAGAAACAGAAGTAGCAGGCGTCCCACTTTTTTGCTGCTTTAAATGCGGCAACTCGCGGAGGCGTAGATTGTTTTGCATAGCGTAATCAATTAAATATTGATTGACCACAGGTGGATAACTGCACCAATAAAAGTCTTCATATGGGGTTGTGCTCTTTGGTTCAGACCGAACGATTAATGGTTTTAATCCAAATTTCCGTTCTATTTTTTTAATAGCCGGTATTGCTATATTAGTTGTAAAAGACATTTCCCGCCCCCCTCCCTCTGTCACAAATGTTTCAAATAAAACCCCATGTGCTGCAAAGTGCAATAAATAAGGGTAGTAAAAAATTTTAGGCGGCCCGATTTTACTAATCCAGCTTGATGAATCTTTCAGATCGACATTGAATTTTGATAAATCCAGCAACTCATGATGAAAATCGACAAGCTTGCAACCTGTTTTTGTAACAACTTCATTTATTTTTTTCTTCTCATTTGCATTAAAATCAACAATATCAAAAAAATATCTTATCCCATTATCATTCCATACACGTAACCTCCCTAATCCCTTCTTTTCTTCGTTCAGCGATACGAACATATCTTCAAGATATTCATTTGATAATGGAAACGCGCCTACATAGTAAGAGCATTTCAAAAAAAAGATGAAACCGTTGTTTGGTGATGGCAAATGCCTCCCGATATAACCTCTTGGTTTGTCCTTGAACTGAGGCCAAAAAGTCTCGCCTAGCTCCGATTCAATTGCTTGTTTTAGCTCTTCATCCTGCCATCGCTTGTGAAGTTCTTCTCTCGCTTCATCCAGAGAAACATAGAGATTTATCATCTGTTTCCTGCCCCCTTCACCACTTGTGGCTCATTTTACGGCACAACTCAGATCAATCTTAGAGATTCCGAGAAAGATACATGCCGCATAAAAAAAGGCGCGTGCTCCAAGCCCGTGCCTTCACCGAGGGACCGCCAAGCCCCTATGACGAAACACATGACGAGGAGACGCGCCCCTTTGAGGGGGCGCGTTCCTGCCAGTGCCGTTTCGTCATAATAGAAAATTGGCGGTTTTCGGTGAAAACGGTTACTGCAAAAACGCAATTATTTATCGGTGCGCAGTGCGCACACTACAATCTGCTTTTTAAATTATGTCATAAAATGCCTTTTTAGTGGTTTTTTGGCGACCAGTTGCGAGCGCCATGTATGATGCCGGTAATCCAAACATCAGCGTCTTGGAGACGATACATGATTCTATAATCTCCGCAAAATATTTCCCGGCATAAATCGTCATTTATTTCCGGAATTATCCGCCCGTATTTCGGGAAAAGCTGTAAGCGATCTGTTACTTCAAACAATCTTACTACCAGAAAAGCGGCCTGATCAACTGAATCATGGGCAATATATTCCGCTATGGCATCAACATCATGCAATGCAGACGGCGACCAGATTACTTTACCCATTTCTGCAGCCTTTGTTTTGCTTCCTCATGCTCGATCCCATGGCCTTCCCTGATTTCAAGCTCGCCATGGTCAAACTTTGCACGAACATACAAAGCATGCATAATATCATCCATGGTTGCCTGATCCGGCAGACTGTCTATGACCGAATGGGCGATGCCCTTTACTGAAGAACTTATGCTCTTCTGCATTTTTTGCTCCTTTTTTTACGAAGCCATCATTGTAAAAATTCAAGCCGGAGCGCGCATGTGCTTGTGCGGCTGCGGTTTATGCGCGCGTTTTTTGGGGGCAACCATTCGCGATGCCAGCTTTTTTTGCATATCCAGATAATAATTAACCAATTTTTCCGGGTCGTGAGCGCATTCAGCCGAAATTTTGCTCCGTATGGCTCTTGTTCTATTGAGTGCTGCATCGATTTTCATGTTTAATCTCCCGGCATTAATTCAAGCGGTGTTACCAGCAAAGGCGCATATAAATTCATCATGGTGTTGATCCGTTTGATATGCTCAAACTTGTTGGCGTTGGCCAGATGCTTACAATTCCAGGTCAACAAATAGTCGCATTTGTGAAAAGATGCAAGCGCCAGATGCAGGGCATCGCCGACCGGATTATTCGGCATGACGCTGTTTTGAATATATACCCGCACAATATCAAGAACCGGCTTTTCAACAGGCACCAGCGAAATATTATCCATTAATCGGAGAATTCTCGACTTGTTCGGATAGTTCCCCCTCGACAACTCATCAAGAACAGGCGGACTTGTGACAACTTCATAGCCATTTTTGCATGTAGCCCACCATGTCCGTGTCCAGTTTCTTCGAGCAACCATTTCGGGCTCTTTCCTTGTTTCATAATAAAAGCTCGGAATGGTTGTCTCGATGTACACCCTTTGGCGCATACGAAAGCCTTTATTTAATAATTGCCCTATTTCTTACAGGGAACATGGTTTACGGCAAGAAATTTGTCGTCATGCCGGTACATGCATTGTAGCTGAGTTACCCGCACATTCTTGTTGTCAAAAATACTATCATAGTCATGGCCGATGTCAATGCCGGAGCACGGAAGAAAGTATCTGGTGTAAATTGGCGTAATGCGCCCAACAAAATTTTCAGCCTGTTGGGTGGCGCAGTGCGCACCACAGCCGCTACTTTCCCTGGGTGGTCTGTGATCATAGTGATGATGATTGAGGAGGCATGGTTCATGTGCTTGTGGTGCGTTTTTTATATATGTTCCTATTGCCTAAAAAAACAGCTCAATAGTTTGTGATATCAATAAACAACAAGGACGTATTTTCACAAACGTTTTTTGACCTCGGCTTCAACTTCGCTCCTGATCTCATCCAGCCGTTCGGGCGTGTCAGCTTCAAAGCGCAGCACCAGAACGGGCTGCGTATTTGAGGCCCGTACCAGGCCCCAGCCGCCCGGCATGAGTATGCGGGCGCCGTCGATGTCAATTACATCATATTTTTTCCTGAAGATATTCCGCACAGCCTCGATGATTGGAAATTTTTTATCGTCCGGGCAATCGACACGGATTTCGGGGGTCGTATAGGTTTTTGGCACGTCTTTAAGCAGGCTGCTGGCCGGAGCAGTTGTTTTTGACAGTATCTCAAGAAGGCGGCATGCCGCATACACGGCATCGTCAAAGCCGAAATAACGGTTCGCGAAAAACATGTGGCCGCTCATCTCGCCGGCAAGCGCAGCGCCCTCTTCCTTCATTTTGGCCTTAATGAGCGAATGGCCCGTCTTCCACATGATGGCCCTGCCGCCGTGCGCGGTGATGTCATTGTACAGGCTCTGCGATGCTTTCACCTCGGAGATGATCGTGGCGCCGGGCAGTTCTTTTAAAATCTCGCGGGCGTAAATTATTAAAAGCTGGTCACCCCAGATGATTGTGCCCTGCTCGTCAACCGCTCCGATGCGGTCGCCGTCGCCGTCAAATGCTATGCCTATATCAGCCTTCTCCGACTTTACCGTCGCGATGAGCGCCTTCATATAGGCCGGCACCGTGGGGTCGGGATGGTGATTCGGGAAATTGCCATCCATGTCGCAGAACAGCTCGATAACCTCGCAGCCCATACGCTTGAACAGCGGCACGCCTGCCATGCCGCCGGTGCCGTTGCCCGCGTCGACCACCACCTTCAGCGGCCTGGCTATGCCCACATCAGAGGCTATCCGCTCCCAGTAGGCCGCAAGCACTGACTCATAGCGCAGCCTGCCCGCACCCTTTTCAAAGTCATGCGCCAGAATAATATTTTTAAGCTCCTGAATCTCTGCTCCGTGAATGGTTGATTTGCCCCGGCACACTTTGAACCCGTTGCATTCGGGCGGATTATGGCTGCCCGTTATCATTACGCCGCCGTTCAGGGCCAGATGGAAAAGGGAAAAGTACACAAGCGGCGTATGGCAGACGCCGATATCGACAACATTGATGCCCGTTGCAAGTAGGCCCTGCAGGAGGCTGGCGCGCAGGCTGTCTGATGACAGGCGGCAGTCGCGGCCAAGCACCAGCTCGGAGGCGCCGCTGCGCAACAGATGCGTGCCCACGGCTTTTCCCAGATTCTCAACGGTCTCAGGCACAAGATCATCAGCCACTACCCCTCGAATGTCATACTCTCTAAATATCTGCTCGTTCATGAACAATCCTTTCAGGTTATAGGGTGAGAATCGCCTGTACCCGCTCAGAAACTTCTTTTAAATCGTGCTCGTCGGGCCGGCCGGTGATGTCGCCGAAACGACCGCCGGTATTATGATTCTTGAATTCATCGGACTTAAAATCGCCGATAAAATACCACTCATCCACCACCGTTATTCCCAGATGATCAAACAGCTGGCCGCAGAACTTTACCGCAGGCACAGCTTCATTGATGCCCGTATGCACGCCGCCATAGGTGCAGTAGACAACAGCGTGCCTGCCCGGAAGGCGAGGGGAGCAGGGGCGGATAAGGCTTGCCTGCGAACAGCGCTGCCGTGCGCCGCGCAGAAAATCAAGCATGGGCTTGCCGGGCAGCCACTGGTAGACGCCGGACCCGACAAAGAAAAAATCATATGCCAGCAAATCAGGCTCAAGCTCTTTTGCAGCCTGCAGCGTATCGACGCTGTGGCCAAGGCTTTGTGCGGTTTCAGCGATGCGCAGGGCGATCTTTTGCGTGTTGCCGGTTTGGCTGTGGTAGAGATTGAGAATTTTCATGGCATCCGGCTCTGTGCTGTCAATAATCATAAATATGTAGCATAAAGAAGCATGGGATAAAAGCGGCAAGTTTTGGCGCTGTTCAAAAAGGCTCATTCGATTCAAAATTTGCCGGGAGCTTATTTATAAAAGGCCGGTGGCTCTGCCTGCGTTTTGTATACAGCCCGTACTGTTTCAGGATTTTCCTGCGTAAGTGAGGTAATGTATCGTTCTGCGCATTCAAAAATCACTATATCGGGCTTTTCACGCTCAATCAGCTCGGGCAAAAAATCAAAAGTCCAGACATAGACCGAGCTTTGGAAAAACTCGGCAAAAAACGGAATGAGCGCCCAGCCGAATGAATCGCGAAACACCAGAGCCCTGGGGAGCCGCAGGTCGCCTGTTTGCCTGACCACCATCTCGCGGCCGGCCAGGGAGACAGGGTCGGGGTAATCTCGCGTGCTTTCTATTGCCTGCAAGCCTGCCTTCGGCGTCATTGTGATGCGCTCTTCTTTGAGTATGTCTTTCATGGTAAGCATGTTTGCAAGATCGCCCCCATCGCCCAATTTTTCCGCGATAGTATAAGCGTCCTCATGCGGAACAGAGACAGCTGGAAAATATTTGTTAATGCGCTCCATAATTTTTTTGCAGGCGACAAAAGCTCCCCGGTCATTCCAGTGCGAATCGGTCAGGTGGTAGACGTGCTGCTTTTCTTTTGCTGCAAGGAGTTCACTGCGCACATCAATGAGTTCGATATCGGTGTGGGCGGCAAGATACCCGGCCACCTGGTCAAGGCGCGACCTCTGCCCGATTTTGTGAATGTGCGGGGGCAAATACTCCGGGTAGATAGTGTGCTTGTTGGGCGCGACCAGCACAAAGAATTTGATGCCGCGGGCTGCAAGCCAGCAGCGACGCTGCTCTAAAACCCGGGCTATTCCTGCAAGGTCATTCTGAGAATAAGGCATAATGTTTTCATAGTCTTCCATATTCCACTCATCGGCATAGTAGAGCCAGCCCTGCTGTCCAATCCTGACGCCCTTCACCGCCGATTCGTGAAAGAGAGCAAGCCGCAGAACATTGTTCCACCGGATGAACAATGCGCGAAAACTGAGGCTGTCATTGAACCAGTTTTCAAACTGCGCGGTAAACTGTGCCGGCTGCCGCCATGCAAGCCAGGGCTCCGGAGCGGATGCCGGTGTTTCTTTTTTCAGCGGCGCCATGCCTGCAGCCCCCTGCCACAGGCTGAATGCCGCAGGGATGCAGAGCATTGCAATAAAAATCAATGCGGCAGCGGCCCGAAAAAAGAGTCGGATCTTCATGGCTAAAACCGCGTATAAATGAATGGACTGTAGGTGTCGCCCGCGAGCTGCATGGCGCAGGCTATAAAAACACTGAACAAAAAAATCATGCCTGCCGCCAGATAGCCCGCATAGGCACAGCGCGCATGCAGTTTCGCTCCGTTTGTTTCAAGCCTGATTTTTATGGAGACCAGATACTGCCACACGGGAGCTGAAAACAGGCAGGCTGCAGCCAGGGCGGCAAGAAACTGCCGGTTCACGAATGTCATGTGAAAATAGTCGAACCCGCCGCTTGTAAAAGAAACCATGGCGCGCAGATAGTCTGCGGCAAAAGCCAGGCTTTCGGCCCTGAAAAAAACCCAGCCTGTCATAATCACAAGCACGGCATAGAAGTGTTGCAGGGGCCGCCATGTTTTTGAGAGCAGCCGTGCAAGGCCCATTCGCTCAATGACAAGAAAGAAACCGTGATAGAGGCCCCAGGCCGCAAAGCTCCAGCTTGCCCCGTGCCACAGGCCGCAGAGTAGAAAAACGATCATGAGATTGGCACAGACTCGCGCCGGACTGCAGCGATTGCCGCCAAGGGGAATATAGAGATAATCGCGGAACCATGTTGAAAGCGACATATGCCAGCGCTGCCAGAATTCGCCGATCGTCTTTGCCGTATAGGGATACTTGAAGTTTTCAGGCAGGCGCAGGCCAAACATGCTCCCCAGCCCTATTGCCATGTCTGTGTATCCGGAAAAATCAAAATATATCTGAAGGCTATAGCAGACAATGCCCAGCCATGCCGTGGGCATGTCAAGATCTGCGCCGTGCAGCCTGAAAGCCTCGTCAGCAACTTTGCCAAGCGTGTTTGCAATGAGAATTTTTTTGCCGAGACCGAGAATAAACCGCTGAACACCATCGGCAAATCCTTTCAGCGTGACGGTGCGGTCGACAAAGTCGCCTGCCATATCGGCATAACGGGCAATGGGGCCTGCCAGCATCTTATGAAACAATGCCAGCCATGCCCCGAAAGTGATGATGTTTGGCTCCGCCCTGTTTTTTTTGCGGTAGATATCGATTAGGTATGCAATGGCTGAAAAAGTAAAAAACGAAATGCCCGGTGGCAGGTGTCGGGCCGGGGCATCAATGCAGGCAGGCAGGATATCCGGACCGGTGAAAATACTCAGCAGAAATCCAAGATACTTATACTGCACGAGCAGGCAGATATTTGCTGCAATGGCAAAGGCCAGAAATAGTTTTTTCAGGCGCTGCGCAGGTATTCTGTCAAGCCACAGGCCCGCGCCGTAATTAAAGATGATCGATATGCAGAGAACCGGCAGCGCCGCGGCATCGCCCCAGGCGTAAAAAAAAAGGCTGAGTACAAGAAGGGATGAGTTTTTCAGACGCTTCGGCGCCAACCAGTGCAGAAGCAGGGCCGGGGGCAGAAAGGCAAAAATAAAAAAGAGAGAATGAAGTGCCATGAGCAAAACTGCCGGGCAGCGGTCAGGTCTGGTTTATAAGGCTTGCCATATAGCCGGCGCCAAAGCCGTTGTCTATGTTCACCACGGCAAGGCCTGAGGCACACGAGTTGAGCATGCCCAGAAGCGCCGCCACGCCGCCGAAGCTTGCGCCGTAACCGGTGCTGGTGGGAACTGCTATAACGGGCCGCGATACCAATCCCCCGACAACGCTCGGAAGCGCCCCTTCCATGCCCGCCACAACGACTATGACATTTGCCGACATGAGCTTATCCTTTTCATTCATGAGGCGATGTATGCCCGCCACGCCCACATCATACACATGATCGACGGTGTTGCCCATGATCCGGGCGGTCACGATGGCTTCTTCCGCAACGGGAATGTCCGAGGTGCCCGCAGACACAACGAGTATGGAGCCGCGGCCGCGCTGCTCAATGGGGCCGCTTGCCAGTGTCAGCGCCCGCGAGGCTGTGTGGTAGACAGCTTTCGGGAAAGCTTTTTTTATAAGCTTTGCCTTTTTCTCATCTATGCGCGTGGCAAGCACATGGGATTTTTGAGCTATCATCTTTTTCATGATCTGGGTGATATGCCCGGCTGTTTTGCCTTCGCCGAAAATAACCTCAGGGAAACCTTTGCGCATGGCGCGGTGATGATCGATATGTGCAAACCCTATGTCTTCAAAGGGCAGCGTCTTGAGGTTCTGTACAGCATCCTCAACCGAGAGCGCACCTTTCTGAACTTTCTGAAGAAGTTTTTCAATATCCTTTTCGTTCATGGCGTCTCTTTCATGTTTATTCCTACAGCCTAATAGCCTACAGGCTACGCCCTATTGTATTTCCTGCCTTAAAAATGCCGAAAACCTGTCGGCAGAGGCCGGACACGTGTGCCGTTCTGGTCAACAACCACAAGCCCCGGCCGCTTATCAGTTGTCTCACCAATGCAGGTCATGGACAAGGCAAGCTTTTCAGCAAGCAGCCGCACCCGTTTTTCATTGCGCCGCGGCACAGTGAAAAGCAATTCATAGTCCTCGCCTCCGCAAAGCGCCGGCACATAAAAATCCCGGGATAGCCGGGGGCACTGTCTTTTGTATGCCGCAGACAGAGGCAGGCGGTCAAGAAAAATCCGGGCCCCCACGCCGCTCTGTTTCATAATATGCTGCATATCGCCGAGCAGCCCGTCGCTTATGTCCATCATGGCGCTTGCCGCCCGGCTGCACGCTAAAGCCTGGCCTGCCTCAATGCGCGGCTGCGGGTCAATATGCTTTTTCACAAGCACGTCTCGTGGAGAGCCCAGCCCTTTTTCAAGCATCATAAGCCCCAGAGCAGAATCACCCAGTGTGCCGGTCACGAAAATCAGATCTCCGGGCCGGGCGCCATGGCGATACAGCACCGTGCGTTTTGCCGCCCTGCCCAGAAGCGTTATGCTGATCACCAGCGAATCCTGCGAGGCTGTGGTATCCCCGCCCAGAAGCTGTGCGCAGAAGTGCCGCGCCTGGGCGTTCATGCCCCGGTACAGCTCCCTGATAAAGCTATAGGGCGTGTCCGGCGGAATTGCTATGGAAACAAAGTAGTACAGCGGCGCGCCACCCATAGCGGCTATGTCGCTTAAATTTACGGAGAGGCATTTTTTGCCCAAAATAAAGGGGCTTGAAAATTTTTTTTTGAAATGAATGCCTTCCTTCAGGATATCGGTGGTGACGAGCAGGCAGGCAGCTCTGTCCAGAGAAACAACCGCCGCATCGTCTCCGATGGCTTTCACCACCTGCGGGTCCGATACGGCGGATATGCGGGATATATTCTCGATTAGTGCGAATTCGCCAAGCTTTTTAATCTGCACGTTTTTTCTTTTGAGCAGGCTTTGGGGTCGCGCCTGCGGTTTTCTTCGGCCCCGCTTTTTTCTGGTTCTTTGCTGCAGAGCCTTTTTTTAGAACTTTTTTTACCAGCGCAACATCAAGAACATCGTCTACGGTGTTTACAAAAATAAAATGCATCTTATTTTTGATGGTTTCGGGCATGTCCTCAAGATCCTTGCGGTTGCGCTCGGGAATGATGACTCTGGTGATATTGTGCCGCAGTGCAGCAAGGGCCTTTTCCTTGAGCCCGCCGATGGGAAGCACATGGCCGCGCAGGGTGATTTCCCCTGTCATGGCAATATCCTTGCTGGTCGGGACACGGGTGATGGCCGAGATAAGCGCCGTTGCCATGGTAATGCCCGCAGAGGGGCCGTCTTTGGGGATGGCGCCAGCCGGCACATGGATATGGATATCGTGTTTTTCAAAAAATGTCGGGCTGATGCCAAGTGCATCGGCCCGCGCGCGGATATAGGAAAGCGCTGCCTGGGCAGATTCTTTCATAACATCGCCAAGCGAGCCCGTGAGCACGAGGTTGCCTTTGCCCTTCATGAGCATGGCCTCTATATAGAGCAGCTCTCCGCCCACCTGCGTCCAGGCAAGACCCGTGGCGATGCCGATTTCATTGATAATGCGATCCTCTTCAGGCAGACGCTTGGGAACGCCCAGGTATTTGTTTATGTTGGTTTTGGTGATTTTATGCTCGGCCTTATTGCCCTCTGCAACTGCACGGGCCACCTTGCGGCAGACCGTGCCGATTTCACGCTCGAGGTTTCGCAGTCCGGCCTCAGCCGTATACTGATGCACGACAGCAAGAAGGGCTTCATCGGAAATTTTTATATACTCTTCGGATATGCCGTTTTCTTCCAGCTGCCGCGGCAGGAGGAACTGACGGGCAATTTTGAGCTTTTCCTCGTCGGTGTAGCCCGAAAGCTCGATAATTTCCATGCGGTCCTTGAGCGCCGACATGATAGGCTCAACCATATTGGCAGTGGTGATGAACATGACATTTGAAAGATCAAAATTAATATTCAAATAATGATCGCTGAAGGCATAGTTCTGCTCGGGGTCGAGCACTTCAAGAAGCGCCGCCGAGGGATCGCCGCGGAAGTCTGCGCCGACCTTGTCGATTTCGTCCATCATGAAAATAGGATTGTTGGTGCCGGCCTGCTTCAGGCCCTGAATAATGCGGCCCGGCAGGGCGCCGATATAGGTTCTGCGATGCCCGCGAATTTCAGCCTCGTCGCGTATGCCGCCAAGGGAGATGCGCACGAACTTTCTGCCCAGCGCACGCGCAATAGATTTCCCAAGTGATGTTTTACCCACGCCCGGAGGCCCGGCAAAGCAGATAATCGGGCCCTTCATTTTTTTCTTCAGCTTGCGCACGGAGAGATACTCAAGAATGCGCTCCTTGACCTTTTCAAGATCATAGTGGTCTTCGTCGAGCACCTTTTTGGCCTTGACAATATCAATGGAGTCTTTTGTCGATTTGTTCCATGGCAAATCAACCATCCAGTCCAGGTACGTGCGCACGATAGAGGCCTCGGCCGAATCGGGATGCATCTGCTCAAGCCTTGTGAGCTGCTTGCGGGCTTCCTTCTCGGCCTCGGTGGGCATTTTAGCCTTCTTGATTTTTTCTGAAAACTCATTGACTTCCTGAGCCTTCTCATCAAGGTCGCCAAGCTCGCCTTTAATGGCGCGGAGCTGCTCCCGAAGGAAATATTCGCGCTGCGTCTTTGACATTTCCTCCTTTGCCTGCGTTTGTATCTTTGCCTGCACGGTGGAAAGCTCAAGCTCTTTTGACAGATGCTCATTGACCTTATTGAGACGCTCCACAGGATCAAGTATTTCCAGCACCTTCTGTGATTCCACGATGTTCAGGCGAAGATTGGAGGCCACAAGATCTGCAAGCCTGCCCGGATCGTTCACATTTTCAAGCACCTCCATGATTTCGGGAGACACAAGCCCTTTGAGGGAGAGAATTTTTTCGCAGTGCTCCTTCACATTGCGCATGAGCGCTTCAATTTCAACGCTTATGTCAGTGAGTAT
>CAIWCT010000176.1 GCA_903911225.1 uncultured delta proteobacterium | reverse complement strand
CCCTCCCGGCAGAGTGGCTGCAGCTTAACAGACATTGATACAACGTTTACTCAAGATAAAAACCAGGGGCCGCCCGGTTCAGCCGGGCGGCCCCTTTCATACCTGTTTACCGCCGAAGGCTTTAACCTTAATCTTCCAAAAGCTTGATGCCTCGGGGTTCAGAAGGGTCTTTTCAAGAATGCCGTTCCATGTGCCCTCGGGCATGCCCATATGTTTTTCACCGGCCCGAACAGCTTTTCTCAAGTCCTCCGGCACAGTCACCTGCTCAAGCACTCCGTCGCAGATAACAGAGATATAGTTCCTCTTCTGCATACCGAAGCCCTCGGGCACCCAGCAGACAGCAAAGCAGGCGTTTTTGTTGCTTTTAATATAGACCATCTTGCGGCCTTCAGGCCTGATAGTAATGTAAATGCACCCGTCCTCGTAAAAATAAGCCAAAGGAATGGCATAGGGCGTTTCGCCATCGGTAAGCGAAAGAAACCCCATTTTCTGCTGCGAAAGAAAATCCTCTATCTCTGCCTTCGTCATGGTTTTGATATCATACTGCATGGCAGGTATTCTCCTGAAAAAGGTTAATGAACTTCAAGCCCGCCGCAGACATTGATGGCCTGGCTGGTAATATAGCTTGCCTCATCTGAGGCCAGAAAAGCAACTGTATTGGCAATATCATCAGGTACGCCTCCGCGGGCGATCTTAAGCTGGCGTCCGTCGATAGCCATCTGCACGACCATCTGTATGGCGCCGCCCTCTGGCATTTCCATTAACTTATCGGCACGATGCCAAATGGGCGTATCGATAAGGCCCGGGCAGACGGCATTGACGGTAATGTCAAATGGCCCCAGCTGTAAGGCAAGCCCCTGCGTAAGGGCCAGAAGAGCGCCTTTGGATGATGCATAGACGATGCTGCCGCCACGGTTGGTCTTGCCCTCGGTGGAGGCGATATTAATGATGCGGCCCTTCACGCCATTTTCAATCATATGCTTTGCTATGGCCTTGGCAAGGAAGAACGGGCCGCGCACATTGATGGCGTAGATGCGGTCCCAGAGCGGCAGGTCGATGTCTTCATAAAAGGCATTGGTATCCCCGGTTCCGGCATTGTTGACCAGTATGTCAATTTTCCCAAGTTTCTCGAGCGCGGCTGCAACCATGGCATCAGTTTCCTGAGGGTTGCCCACATCACATGTGCAGGCATATGCAGTTCGGCCAAGCTCGCTTACCATGCGTGCGGTTTCCTGCACGCCCTGCTCATTAACATCCCCCACCGCCACGTTTGCGCCTTCCTGTGCCAACCGAAGAGCAATTGCCCTGCCGATGCCGCTGCCGGATCCCGTAATCAATGCGACCTTGCCCTGAAAACGCTTGAAGCTCTGCTCCATGCTGCCGTTCCTTTCCCTGAAGTTTGATGGCAGAAATTGTCTGCCTACTGAACTGCTACACGTATTTCGTAAACGCTATTAAAGCTACCGGCCCTCTGCCTTGTCCAGAGGAGCAGCACTTTTATGCAACTTTTTTTTACGCTGTTTGGGTTTGAGCTTTGATTTACACACTGTCTTTTCACCGATGAAACTACTGGGAAAATTAAAAGATTGTACGAGAAACCCTGCCCTCTGTCAAATGGAACCTAAAACCATAGATCCTGAAACAAGAGCACACGTATGCACGAACTGAGCACTGCCGTCGATGTGAGCGCTTTGTTATGCTTCAAGCAGTGCGACCACGGACCGAATGTGAGCATCGGCAACAAAGCCCTCAACACCTGCATGGCTGAAGAAGTCATCGAAGAGATCAGAAAAGCAGCGATTAAGCACGACTAAAAGTACCTATTTTTGTTTTTATGTCCCTAAAATGAAAACTGTAATTTTTATTTTTATCTTTTTACTATCTTTTCTATGTAAAAATATACAAAAAAGGGGCATGATAATTGCATTATTAATTAAATATTCTGTTTTCCAAAAAGCTCCAGTAAGGCCGGTGCGGTCCCCCGCATGCGCAGGGATGACAGAAGAAATTAATTGGGGCACGAGCAAATACATGATATAGATTGGACACTCTATACCAGTAAAGCCTTAATAAAATCATTGTCCTCTGGCGTCACCAGAAAAAGGTGGGGAAATTGTTGACATACGGAAATGCAAAAGGGTTTACACTTATTGAGCTCATGATAGTCGTTGCAATAATTGGGCTTCTTGCAGCTATTGCGGTTCCCAGTTTCATTGCCTACAGAAACAAAGCCCGTATTGGAGCAAATGTCGAAACTGCCAATACAACCAGGTTGGCATTATCCGGATATGCTTCGACGCAAAGCGGGAATGCCTTTCCGATGAGTTCTGAAATCCCAGACTGGGCCATGTTCAAAACCATATGCAATCCCCATGGGGCAACACTTGCAGCAACTTTAGCTGAACAGGGGTTGAACTATTTTGTATATCATGGCGTCAGCGTATCAGGGAATTTTGATACCTGTGATAATTCTGTTCCGGGAAATGAATGCGCGGATTATTGTATTATTATGAGGGTAAACAATGTGCCACAAGGCCTGCTCGGCGTACAAGTCGAGGTTCGTTCAAGCGGCATTTATCGTCAGACATATTAGAGATATGGCATACCGCCTGGAGCCAAATACAAAAATGCACCTCCCCGCAACAAACCCCGGGGTATCAATCATAAGTTACTATATTTCCAGCAAAGCAAAATTCGGGGATTTCACCCTCTGGAGATTAAAGATCACCACCCCCTGAAAAATCGGCAAATCCGCCGACCCAGACCCGGCACATACCTCTCTCACAATCATATGCCCATTTAAAACATTTCAAAACGGATGTCACGAAGTTGTCCCTCCGATAGCTCTTCGTGACTCACCCGGTTGACTGTTTGCTGCTTATGCAACTTACTCTCTGGCATCGATCACTTTTCGCACCGCCGCACCAAGCTCCTGCATAGTAAAGGGCTTTAGAAGAAACGCCTGGATACCGAGCTGCAGAGCCTTCTCCTCAGAAATCTTTTCACTGAATCCGGTACAGAGAATAATGGGCAGACCCGGCCGCAATTCAAGCAGTTTGCTGGCCAGTTCGTCTCCCCTGATATTCGGCATGGTCATATCGGTGATGACACAGGCAAAACGCCCGGGTTCCGCACTGAATATTTCAAGGGCCTGCTGGCTGCTGCAGGTACTGACAACAGCATACCCAAGGGATTCCAGCATGTCGCGCCCGATATACAGGACGGGCTCTTCATCATCGATATAAAGAAGGGTCTCGGTGCCATGAGGGATTTCAACCGGCTGCTGCACCAAAGGGGTCATCAATCCCCCGTCGATGCGCGGCAGCAGAACGCTGAACGCAGCACCTGTATCAGGCTTATTGTCTGCACTAATGCAGCCGCCATAGCTCTTGACAATTCCGTGCGCGACGGCAAGGCCCATGCCTGTTCCCTTGCCGACCTCCTTTGTTGTGAAAAAAGGCTCAAAAATCCTTTCCTTGATTTCAGGTGCAATGCCCGTCCCCGTATCCCCCACGATCAGCCGCACATAGGAGCCCGGTGCCAGATCATAACAGCCGGCCATATCGTTTGTGTCGAGGAGACAGTCGTGGAGGCCGACAGTTAGAATGCCGCCCGAGTCCTCCATTGCCTGGGCAGCATTGGTGCACAAATTGATGATGAGCTGGTGGAGCTGTGTGGGATCAGCCATAACAACAGCATCGGCAGCACGGATATCCTGCTGTATCCGGATGGTGCTTGGCAGGGAAGCGCGCAGCAGCTTTAATGCCTCCTTGATGATGGTGTTTATTTTGACCGGACAGGGATCCTGCAGGCTTCTACGGCTGAAGGCCAGTATCTGCTTGACAAGAGACCGCGCCCGGTCGCATGAGCTGATGACATAGCGGAGTCGCTCGGCAGGAATCCCCTCCTTGGGCAAATCCATCATTGCAAGTTCGGTATAGCCCAAAATCGCAGCAAGAATATTATTAAAATCATGCGCTATCCCGCCGGCGAGCGTGCCGATGGCTTCCATCTTCTGTGACTGACGCAGCTGTTCTTCAAGGGTTTGCTCATGAGTCACATCCCGCGATATGCTGAGGATATTAATAACTCTGCCCTCGGCATCAAGAACCGGAGAAAGCTCTTGTTGGATAAAGGCTGTTTTCCCATCCCCGATTTTATAGTTCAGCACTCCCGTCCAAGTGCCGCCTTTCAGAAGCTGCGCATAAATGTCTGTAAAAAATTGCGAATCATACCAACTGTCAATGGGCTGAAAACCGTTTGTGCCTATGAGTTCTTCAGCAGGCAGCTTCGCCTGGCGTCCCACCGCCGGATTTACGTACAGTATGATCCCCTGGGGATCCATAATCATAATGTTTTCTTCAGCCTGCTCAAGGGCGGAACTCAACAGCAGGCGGTCGCGCTCTACATTTTTCCGCTCTGTTATGTCCCGCACAATGGCAGTAATAAATGTTGCGCCTTCCGAGTCCCATAGTGCACGGCTAACCTCTATTGGAAATTCCGTACCGTCTTTTTTTAAGCCAATGCTTTCTCTGCCTTTTTGAACACCCTGGTAAAAGAAAGCATCACGTAGCGCATCCAGACCACCGTGCAACCGCTCCGGAAGAAGCATGATGGCATTTTTACCGACTATTTCCTGCTCTGCATAACCGAAAATGTTTTCGGCAGCATTGTTCCAGAACACAATCGTTCCGTGGCTGTCTGTGGTTATGATGGCATCAACGGCTGTTTCAACAATAGAGCGCAGACGCTCCTCCCGCTCCAGCAAAACTTTTTCAGCATTCTTGCGTTCTGTAATATCGCGCACAATGCCCGTAGCGAAAACCTCATTCCCTGATTTCCACACCGACTGTGACACTTCGGTCGGGAATTCAGACCCGTCTTTCCTGATGCCTATGCCTTCTCTGCGATTATAGACAAGATGTTCTTTTCCCTGCTCCACAGCATCCCTCATTTGTTTGCTGTCAAGTGCATGAATACGTTGCGGGATAAGTATTTGAGCAGGTATTCCTATTATTTCAGCAACTGTGTAGCCATAAATTTTTTCGGCAGCCTGATTCCAGTCAATGATTGCTCCTGTGCTGTTGACAGTTATTATGGCGTCTACAGCGGTTTCAACAACAGAGCGGAACCTCGCTTCGCGCTCCAGAAGAGCTTGTTCCGATCTTTTTCTTTCCGTAATATCCCGAATAATACCCGTAGCCAATACCTCGTCGCCGGATTTCCATACAGACTGGGAAACCTCGGTCGGGAACTCGGAGCCGTCTTTCCTCAAGCCAGTTCCCTCAATACGGTTATAGACAGTATCATCCTCACACTGCCGTAGCGCGTCGCTCATGCCTTTGTTGTTCGAGTCATAAAGACGCTCAGGAATAAGCATATTGAAATGCCGGCCCAGAACCTCTGCGGCGTTGTAGCCATACATTATTTCAGCGGCCTTGTTCCAGCTGGCAATCTCTCCCGTGCTGTTTGTTGTGACTATGGCATCTATTGCGGTTTCAAAAACAGCGCGCAGCCGCTTTTCACTGTTCGCAAGCTCTTTGTTGCTTGCCGTCTTATCCATCAGTGCAACCGACAGCTCTAAGGTTTTTTCTTCAACCTTTTTTTCCAGAGACTGCCGGTGAAGTTCAAGCTCATGCTCGATCCTTTCTTTTTCAGAAAGCTCTTTTTTGAGCCTGCGGCTCAAATCGCTGATGCGACCGATAATTACTCCTATAGCTATAAACCCCACAGTCCCTTCAATTCCGGCGCCGGTCTTAATTATTCTCATGTACCAGTCAATGCCCAGGATCTGACCCATGATCATATTTGCCGCAAGCGACAGAAGCCCGGCGGCACCTCCCGCAGCGGCTCCATAGAAGCATGCCGCGGTGATAACGGGTATGATGGCGACAGCGCCCATGCCGAAATTTTTCCATTTGTACATGATAATAAAACTGACGATGTATACAAGAACGGAGAGCAGAAAAAAAATATGCCTTTTGCGGGTAGCCCAGACAGTAGGACTATTACTGCCAGACACGGACGGATCGTTAAAAAACTGTTGGCTGTTCGACGTCATTATTATGTATCAACCCGATTGCATTGCAGTCAGAGTTTTATAAACTATTTACTATTTGCACATACCAAGGTTGCTTGCCAGACGCAACTATTTTATAAATTTATATTACTTTTATAACACACGTAAACAACTAAAAAAATAGCTCATAAATTCGCCACGGCGGATAAGTCAAAGGGTGCATAGTAAAAAATGCTCTATATTTGCAGCGATATCGGCGTTGCAGGCAACAAGCCCTGCTATCCATAATTAAGCACGCACACGAAGACGGGCAACAGGCTGCATGCCGGGCCGCCCGCTATGGTGTGGCTCAAAAATCGGCGCGTTATTTCTTTTTAGTATCAGGGTGATACTTTTCCATACACTCGGGACAGATGCTATGACTGAACTCGGCATCCGAGTTATCTGATATATACTGCTCGACGCGTTCCCAGCTTTTTTTGTCGTTGCGAATTTTATGACAGTACATGCAG
Organism: uncultured delta proteobacterium; assembly: GCA_903911225.1. GTDB lineage: Bacteria > Desulfobacterota > WTBG01 > CAIYCZ01 > CAIRTM01 > CAIWCT01. The sequence goes on along the minus strand of CAIWCT010000176.1, from coordinate 1,555 downwards.
ATGGGCAGTATTCCCTGCAATTTTTTTACATGATCCAGCGCGGACTTGAGCTCATAAACGCGCTCGGCCAGTTTTTTCTGCATGTCTACAAAACGCCTGCCCACACCCAGCCGGGCAATAAGTTCGCTATTATCAAAAGGCTTGGTGATATAGTCATTAGCCCCGGCCACAAGCCCTTCGACAGTATCGCTTTTTGAATCCTTGGCCGTGAGAATAATAATATATTTCGGTACGTTCGGGTGAGCCTCACGGTACAGGCGGCAGACCTCGATACCGTCCATGCCGGGCATGATCCAATCGAGAATGACAATGTCGGGAGCCCCGTCTATTTGCATTTTTGCAAGCGCATCATTGCCGTTGCTGGCGGTGACAACATCATAGCCCAGCTTCCCGAGCACCGCTTCCAGCAAGCACCTTGAGGTCACATCATCATCTGCAATCAGAATGTTCATACACTACCTCCCTTGTAAAAGTCCTAAATCCTTGAGTTGCTTAACAAGTTTTAGCGAATCGATCGGCTTGACCAGATAGGCTTCGCACTGAGAGTTAAAAGCATGCATGATATTTTTTCCATCGGCAAGCGCCGTGGTCATGATAATCTTAACCCCGGCATTTCCCAGTATATCATGTTCGGCTTCAATACGCCTGATCGAGCGCAGCACGTCCTGGCCGTCCATCTCCGGCATCATAATGTCAAGGCAGATAACATCATAGGGACTGCCCAGCCTGAGGGCAACTGTAAAAACTTCAACAGCCTCTTTGCCGTTAACTGCAATGTGCGCCTCGCCATAGGCCATAAGCACATTTTGAAGCACCAGGCGGCTAACAAAATCATCATCGACAATTAATGTTTTCACACCTTATCCCCAACTGCTGTTTGTGCAGAAGCTATTTTTATAAAAAGATATGCCTGTTCTTCCAGCCTTTCAATTAGGGCCGGCACGGCAGCCAAATTGCCTGTCTCCCCTGCGTGCTCAATCTGCATTGCAAAAGCGCTGAGCGCATTTGCCCCGACATTTGCAGCCGAACCTTTCAGCGTATGACCGCCGCGGCGCACCGCTACAGCATCCGCCTGTGCGTGGGCGGCGCGTATAACGGCAAGGTACTGGGGCAGATAGTCGAGAAAGCCTGCAACAAAGGTTTGGGCAAGTTCTTCGTCTCCCATCAGCCGTCTGATGAGATTTGCCCGGTCAAACACCAGGCAGGTCGTTTCACCGCCTATAACCTGCACGGTTTCGCCAGGTTCATGCTCGCGTGTACCGGCAAGCCATTTTGAAAGTTTTTCGGCAATTTCCAGCGGGTTTACGGGCTTTGCAATATGATCATTCATTCCGGCACGGATACAGTCCTCGCGGTCTTTCTGCAGAGCGCCTGCGGTCATGGCTATAATCGGAACATGTTTGCCGTTTTTCAGCGCGCGAATAGCCTTGGTGGCGTCAAGGCCGTCCAACTCGGGCATTTGAACGTCCATGAACACAAGGTCATAGCTGGTCCGTTCAAACTGGCTCACCGCTTCAAGGCCGTTTGCAACCGTATCAGCCCGGTAGCCGAGCTT
>CAIWCT010000175.1 GCA_903911225.1 uncultured delta proteobacterium | reverse complement strand
TTTAATGTTACGCCATTATATCATAGGATGCTTGGAAAGTCCGACAGACTCCTAGAGCCAATAATGCTTTTTTCATGTGTCCTCCCGGTGTCATGCAAAACTATTCAGAATATACAGAAAATTAGAGGGTTGCACAATTTATTAATTCAAAAAACTTCCCGTTATTATGCCTGCTTTGGGACTTTTTCTCTAAAAAATCCCCGCACCGGCTTGAAATACGGGCGGGCGACAGCTGCCCTCGCATAAAAGGCCCTCCCGGTTTCCTGTTAATTAATTTACCAATATTTTTTTTTATGCTACATATTTCTATGCGATCAAACATTTTCAAATCACCTGCTAAAGAGCCATGCGTCATGCCTATTAAAATAGTTTCTCCACTAAGCACGATTGAAGAAGTCGAGCCTCTTATCAAAGCGGGCGCCGGCGAATTTTACTGCGGCGTTTTGCCTGCGGACTGGCGCGAAAACTATTCCGTGGCCGCCTCCATCAACCGCCGTCAGGAGGACACGCCCGTCATCAACACATCACCCCATTTTACCAGCTTCGAACAGCTTGATCAGAGCATCGCCATCGCACACAGCCTGGGCATCCCCGTTTTCCTCACGCTCAACGAGCATTACTACAGCCAGGGCCAGTACCCCTATCTTATCAAATATATCGAGCGCGCCCTGACCTCAGGTGTGGATGCCTTCATTGCAGGTGATATCGGGATAATTCAGACCATTCTTGACATGAATCCGCGCGTTAAAATTCACATAAGCACCGCCGGCACCGCTTTCAACTCTTCGACAGTGCACTTTTACCGCGATCTGGGGGCCTCGCGCGTCATCCTGCCGCGCCATCTCTCGCTTGAGGAAATCGGAGAAATTGCCGCCCGCACCACCGGCATCGAGCTTGAAACCTTTATCCTCAACTCGCGCTGCGCCAATGTCGACGGCTTCTGTACCTTTCAGCATGGCCTGGCCGACTTTGTGCCAAATGGACAGGACAAGCGCGACTATGAAAATGCCTGTATGATGCTCTATAAGATTACAGCCTCAGTCAAGGGCATGCCGGATGAAGAGGCGGAACAGGTTCTGAATGAGAAGATTTCCATGGAACGGCAGCATTTCTGGTCTGCCTGTCATATTGACGACCAGCCCTGCGGTGTCTGCTCGCTCTATGAATTCGAGCAGATGGGCCTTGTTGGGGTAAAAATTGTGGGCCGGGGCAATCTTACCGAGCGCAAACTGCGGGATGTGCGGTTTTTGCAGGAGGCGCTCGACTATCTCTACGGCCAAAAGCCAACAAAAAAACAATTCCGCTCGCTGGTGCAGAATCTCTACAAGAAGCTGTACAAAAGCCCGTGTCTGATCTTTAAATGCTATTACCCCTCCGTGCTGCTGGACGAAACAGCGCAGGAGACATAAAAAGCTGCCATTTAAAGAGGGAGGTCTGCCATGATAGAAGCCGTGCTTAAAAAAATCAACTGGCTGGGCCACGACGGTTTCCGGATCGATGCGTCACAGGTTATGTACATCGACCCGTATCAGATAAAATCCACGATCCCGGCCGATATAATCCTGGTGAGCCACGACCACTTCGACCACTGCTCGCCCGATGATATCAAAAAAATTCAGACAAAAAATACCGTTATCATCGCCAATTCGGCTTCCGCGGGCAAACTGACGGGCGACAGACGCATAGTCAAGCCCGGCGACAGGCTGACAGTTGCAGGAATCGAAATTGAGCTGGTGCCGGCATATAATATCAACAAGCAGTTTCACCAGAAATCAGCCGGCATGCTTGGTTTCATTATCACGGTTGACGGCGTGCGCATCTATCATGCCGGTGATACGGACTTCATCCCCGAGATGAAAAACATCAAGGCTGACATCGCGCTGCTGCCGGTCTCGGGCACATACGTGATGACCGCCGATGAAGCTGTGGAGGCAGCCCTTGCCATAAAACCCAAAATTGCCATCCCCATGCACTACGGTGCAATTGTGGGTACGCAGTCGGACGCCAAATGCTTTGCCGACAAGCTTAAGGGGGAAATAACCGTAACGATTCTGAAGCAGGAGTAGCATGGGCCCCAACTATCTGAAACTGTACCACGACGGCACCCTGCAGCAGCGCGTGCATGACGCTCTTGCCCGGCTCAGCTGCTGCGAGCTCTGCCCGCGCAAATGCAGGGTCAACCGTATTGAGAATGAAAAAGGCGTCTGCCGCACAGGCCGGCATGCCATGGTGTCAAGCTCCGGCCCCCACTTCGGCGAGGAGGCTGTGCTGAGCGGCCGCTTCGGCTCTGGCGCCATTTTCTTCACCTGGTGCAATCTTTTGTGCTGCTTCTGCCAGAACCCCGCTATCAGTCATGAAGGACAGGGTGAAGAGGCAACACCCGAGCAGCTTGCCGATATGATGATCGACCTGCAGAACAGAGGCGTTCACAATATCAATTTTGTAAGCCCCTCACATGTGGTCCCCCAGCTTCTCGAAGCGCTGCCCCTTGCCATACATAAAGGCCTTAACATTCCCCTGGTTTACAATACCGGCGGCTATGACCTTGTGGAGACACTCAAGCTTCTGGAGGGCGTCATCGACATCTACATGCCCGACTATAAATTTTCAAAAGATATACCGGCCCTCTTCTACTGCAAAGCCCCTGATTATCCCGAGGTGATCAAGTCCGCACTGCGCGAAATGCACCGGCAGGTGGGCGATCTTGAAATGGACAACAATAACCGTGCTGTGCGTGGGCTGCTCGTCCGGCATCTGGTCATGCCCGATGGCCTTGCCGGCACGCGCGAGGCCATGAAATTCATAGCCGATGAAATCTCGCACCGTACATATGTGAACATTATGGATCAGTACCACCCTTGCGGCGATGCTGAAAAATTTCCTGAGCTCAACCGCAGGATAACCCCTGAAGAATATGAAGAGGCCCTTCTGGCTACCCGAGACGCAGGTATCTCGCGGCTCGACAACCGCCATAGGCCGATTTTGCTGCACTGGCGCTGACAGCCCGCCAGAGTACGTATTTTTTCAGCCCCTGAAAAAATCAGGGCTCATTGTTGAGCTTCTATTTCTATTTTTCCAGAAACGCTAAGATCGCGTCCCTACCCGGAACCCTAAACCCGGCCACGATTTTATTTTTGTGTCCTTTTCTCTGAGAAGCTATACTTACTATGTGGAGTAGTACTTGGGGAGGTAAGAAATTATGAAATTACGAGCAACAAGAACTGTTATTTTTTTTAGTATAGCACTGCTGCTGATCGCAAGTTCCTGCACGTATCCCATATCAAAGCAGCTTCGGGAGGAGGCCCGGAAGGACAATGTACTGTTCCCCGGGGTGCTTAATGACCCTGCTGCTTTCAAAGGGAGAATCGTGCTGTGGGGCGGAAAGGTTATCGAGATCACGAATAGCAAGAATGGCACGGAGATGATCGTGCTTGAAACCCCTCTGGATTTTCTGGGTGTGCCGCAATCAGCGCAATCATCACGGGGCAGGTTTATTGCCCGGATGCCTAAATTTCTTGATCCCGCCATTTACCTGGCAGACAGGGAAATCACCCTTGCGGGAGAAGTTATCGGGGCGGAGGAAAGAGAACTGGGGGAAACAACGTACAAATATCCGGTTGTCTTGATTAAAGAGCTTCATCTCTGGGAAAAATACTCCCCGCAGTATCCTGCTGATAAGTGGTATGACCCGTTGTGGGGGCCAAAACACTACTAGCGCCGGGCTGCGTTCAGGGGCAGCACTTATGCTGTCGCATTGTTGTAATAAATTTGAATTTCCCTGCTATAGATCGCGCACATTTTCAAACTGCGGAATCTCCGAATACAGCCCCCTCTCAGCCGGACAGAGGTTAAGGTTCTTTAGCCGTTTTGGATAAGCTTTCCGCTTGCAAGAAACAATTAATGAAGTGTCTCTGCAATCCCCATCTGCGTATAAAAAAGGCATGGCCGGACAGATCATGACTTGTATGGAACAATATTCAATTGCACAAAATCCATGGCTTACAATACTGAATTTGTCTGTCTATATGAATAAAAAATAATTTACATTTCTTGTAAAAATATTTTGACTATATATCATATTTATTATTTTTTTGTCAACGATGGCAGGATCTGCGATCCGCTACCATATGCCTCTGGTGGAACCTATTCATAAGGCCGAAGCATCCCTGTGATTCCCTGATATCGCCCAGGCTGGAAATCGGGATAGGGGGCGGTCAGATGTGACCGCCCCCCTCCCACACCACCCGGCATGGGGGTCCGCACCGGGTGGTTGAAGCAGTTGAGGTCATCAGGCTTGTGTTCCTCCCGACCCGATGCCCAAGGTGACGTAGAGTCGATTCAGCGATTCTGATTTCTCGCTGCCGTGGCTTATCAGGCTTCACCATATCCGCCGTGTCGGCGAGCTTCGCTTTCGCAAACATCTGAGACTTCCAGTTTCGATAATCAACGCGCGCCCTCTCCTGCTTCTTCGGCCCTTCGCCCCGTACCGGCAGCTACTATGGCCCCTGCTAAGTTCTCGCTCCAGTTCATCACCGTCGGCCTTTCAGCCGCAAGGCGAGATCTCCCCAGGGAAAAACGCACTCCTTCGCTGCACAACCGCCGGATTTACGCCACCTCGCCTTGATCACGAGAGCTTCGCGGTTTTATGCCCGTTCGCCCGGCTCGGCAACGCCTTCTATCCGGTTCTTGTTCATCGGCTTGCAGCTTCGCTCCACGCTTCCTCCCCACAATCGGTCGCCCTCTTGCAGTTGCGCTTCGCTTCGTAAGACTGTGATCAACTTACGGCGGGACTTACACCCGCAAGAGTGCGCCCATGCTGGACGCGCATAAAAAAAGGGTTGCCAACCGCGGCAAGCCTTTTTTGCTGGAAGCAAAATAGCTTATAAAGAATCTATAAAATCAACCGTTTCGTTCACGATCTGGCTGGTCTGCTCGGCACGGGTAATAGTGGCGGTGCCGTCGCCGAGGGAGCTGGGCGTATAATAGCCGAAATAGCTGTGAATACCGCCCATGATTTCATAATAATCCGTAGTTGCCGGCAGCAGGTACTTGTACTGTGCAATCTTGGCAGCGGTGGACAGTCCGTCGTTCTGTGCCCAGAGCGAAAGAACCGGCAAAGAGAGACCTGACAGATCGTCGGTGGTGGAGGGATAGCCAGCCAGGAGAACCATGCCGTCGATTTTGTTTACATTGCTTTTGGCATAGGTGCATGCCATGGCCCCACCGAGAGAATGGCCGCTGATGACCCAGGTATTGATATTAGTAAACTTTTCGATTGGCTTGTTGGCGCGGTTATAGCCAAAAATCGCTAAATTCAAGGGCATGGGGATAATGGCCACTTGAATACCCTGCTGGGCAACAGCCTGCGCAAGAACGGCATAGGCGCGGGGATCGATCATGGCCCCGGGATAAATGATAAGGCCCTTGGTTGCGGTAACGGTTTTGGGGGTGAACACATAATATGAATCAATCCATGCGCTTACATATACCGAAGATACCGTCACAAGTGTCGTTGAATTCATGGCGGCTTTTGCTTCGGCAAGCGGGGCTGCATAAACAATGCTGCCTGCGGATGCGCTTTGTGCCGTGATCAATGCCATACATGCTGCCAGGATAAACAGTGCGATTGCCTTCTTCATGCCTTTTCTCCTTCAACTGATGGGGTTGTTTGTTTCAACAGCCTTTTTGGCTGCTGCTTTTGCCCTACTTGCTTTTTTTATGTCTTCTCTTCTTTTCTATACTTATAGCTCTTATCAGCCTCTCACGGACGCTACTCGCATCAAATTCTGCTATAGTTTCTTCCAATAACAAATAAAAGACAATGCCCTGTAATATCCCTAAAAATACCAGCTCAAAACCAGTATTTACATTAAGTGCTAGCCCAAGAACTCACTCACTTTTATGTCTTGAGTGAGCTCAGCCCGAACGGGAAAAGAAAATAAACGAGCAGATACTCCGGCCCCGTACAGCCGGGGATGGGAGTTGCCACTCTGCTGTGAGGCGCTTGTTTTATGATTTATCAGATGAAGAAAAAAGATAGGCACACAGGGATGTTTTTCGATCAATGATTCCCAGTTTGCTTCGAATGCTTCCTCTGGTGTGATCGATAGTGCGGCTGGAAAGGCCGGTAATCTGAGCTATTTCTTTTGTCTTAAAGCCCTGCTTGATGAGATTTGCAATTTGAAGCTCAGCAGGCGTGAGGGCATGATGATTTCCAGCGGCCTTTATGGCAAAGGGGGCGATTATGCTTTTAAGATTGGATTCTACAATCGACAGTGAAGCCCGCTGCCGCTCATCCAGCCGTGAGGCTTTAAGTTTTTCCAGATACGGGAGCACGAGGCCGCTGAAGTTGGCAAAGATCTTTTCTTCGAATGCCTTTTTGTCCTCTTCGCGAACGCGCAGCAGCACCGTCAAAGCCTTATTCATTTCTTCAAGACTTGCCGTGCGCTCCCGCACCCTGGCCTCAAGTTCCTGCTCAAGGCGTTTGCGTGCGGTGGTATCGCATACTATCCCCACTAAACCGTTGATTCCATCATTAGCGCTTTTCAATTCCGCAAGGCGCACCTCAACGGAAAAAAGCGTTCCATCTTTTTTTTGCCATCGTGATTCAAAACAGCTGAAATCATCCCCGGCGTTTATGGCATCAAGCTCCTCGACAGTATAGGCTGGATCAAAGGGCAGCATAGACGGGACATACTGTCCAATTAATTCCTCCCGTGTATAGCCTGTCATATCGCAAAAGGCCTGGTTAACCATTATAAAACAACCCTGGGCATCTGTTACATACATGCCTTCGCTTGCATGAATAAATACGTTTTCCAAAAAAGCCTTTGCGGCAACAGTTTCTTTTTCTGCTTTCTGCCTGTCGGTAATATCGCGAACCGTTGCCACAATGCCGTTATCTTCACCCTTTGCGTCTTTCAGCACCGCAAGACACACCTCAACAGGAAAAATGGCGCCGCTCTTTTGCCGCCAGGTGGTCTCAAAAAGGCTCATATCATCATGTGTGCGCATTGACTCGACTATCCGCTGGTTTACGGCAGCATCAAGATCATCCGGCAGCAGCGAGGGCGCCGATGAGCCGATAAGCTCCTGCTGTGTATAGCCGGTCATATCGCAAAAAGCCTGATTGATCATAATGCACTGCCCAGGCCATCGGACACATAGATGCCGTCTCGCGTCGTGGCGAATATATCCAGCAAAAGCCTTGTGCCTTTTGTTTCTTTTTCCGCTTTGAGCCGCTGCGTGCTGTCGATACAGACAGCTACAGTGCCGATCCGGCAACCGGCATCATCGGTGAAGAGTGACAATGCCACGTCAACGGGCACAACAATACCATCTTTTCTGAACATATAAATCAGACAGCTTGAGCAGCCCGCCCGAAAAAGCCTGTTGCTGCATTGCACTTGCGCTCGATGATAATCATCGTCCAGAGCTATCCGATATCCCGTGGTGCTTACATGGGCACCGCATGTCGGACAGAGCTCCAGCAGAGATCGCCCCACCAGCTCCTTTTTGTTTTCATAGCCGAGCATGCGGACAAACAGATCATTGACGTCCGTGACCGTGCTGTTAAAATCCGTAATGGCTATACTGTAATGGCTTTGCCGGTTTGCCCAAAGCTCTGCAATAACATTTCCTTCAGGGGCTTTCATTTTCACATACTGTTTCTATGCGGCAATAGATATATTTCGTCCACTTTTTCCTCATAAAAAAACGGGGCTCCGCAAGGTTATAATAAAATTTAATTTATATTTTTATAAACGACTTTTTCGGAAACGCAAACAAAAAACTACAATGCGCCATTGTGCCTGGCGCATCAAGCCTTATGCCGAGGCCTTTCTGAAACCCGCAGATTTATTGCAGGCCTTTATAAATAGCATTGCACATACACATTCTCTCACACGGCCATTGGCCTTGACACTTAACTATCTTGGACCTATAGTATAAACGATTTTTAAAAAGCCTGAGCAGTCTTCCTGAGCCCGACGCGGCTATAATCGAATACTATAGCAGGCGGTCATTATTAAATCAAAATCTTCTCAAGATTATTCACTTGCTTTACTTCTCCTTCAACACCTATCTTAAAGAGCGCTATGGCGAGCGCGTGCAGAAGGTGCCGCTCGATGCAGGCCTCACCTGCCCCAACCGCGACGGAACACGTGGCACGAACGGCTGCATCTATTGCGATGCCAAAGGCTCGGGCGCCGGTGCAAACGATCAGTATCCCGACCTGGCTGCACAGGCAAGCGCGGTCATGAAACGGCTTGCGCGACGCTACAAGGCCCGCAAGTTCATTGTCTACTTCCAGTCTTTCTGCAACACCTATGCTCCTTGTGATACTTTAAAAACCCTGTATGACCAGGTGGTGGACTTGCCCGGCATTGTAGGCCTGTCTGTTGCCACGAGGCCCGACTGCCTGAGCCCCGACGTGCTTGAGCTGCTTGCCGGTTATGCCAACCGACTCAATGTATGGCTCGAACTCGGGTTGCAGACTGCACATGACGCAACCCTTGCCCGCATCAACCGGGGGCACACCTATGAGGAGTTTCTGAACGGCTACCAGCTTGCCCGCGGCTATCCGATCAATATATGTCTGCACATTATTATCGGCCTGCCCGGTGAAGGGAAAAAAGAAGTGCTCGCAACAGCCCGCGAGGTTGTGCGGCTTAAACCCGAAGGGCTGAAAATCCATTCTCTCTATATTCATCACGGCACGGCACTTGAGAAGCTGTACCGCAACGGCGGCTTTGCGCCGTTATCACAGCATGATTTTGTACAGCAGGCTTGCGACGTGCTGGAAATCATACCGGCCGGCACGGTTATCCAGCGCCTCACCGGCGATCCCGACCCCCGTGAGCTTATTGCTCCGCAGTGGGCTCTGCAAAAACATGAAACGCTTGCCATGATTGAAAATGAGCTGGCGGCGCGTGGCAGCAGGCAGGGAGGAATGCCTAACGTTGGCTGGAGCCCATAAATAAGATACTTATAAAGGCATAGCGTTTGCACAACTTGCAGGGGGCACTTCGCCCCGCAGCTGTCTGCCTGACCGGACAAGACGCTCTGTTTGACTATTTATCCTGGTGCGTTCATGCAGCGCTTTGTTGAAAATACTTTTTCCGTATAAGCGCGACAGCCGTAAAAGGCTCTAACAGGGTGTTAAAAAATGCTCAGATGCAAGGCGTGAGTTGTCTCTGACACCTGCTTGCAGGCAATCTTGCAAAATGAGGCGTACTTTTTGTACGCCGCAGTGAAGCATGATGTAGCGCAATCCCGCTCCAGCGGGACAGATGGGCGTTTTTCAACAGCCTGCTAATACTCAACCCCCAGCGCGTCAAAAACCCTGATAATCTCCTGCACATGGGCAAAAGCCGGCCCGCCGCCCATAAGCACGGCAACTGAGGCTGCCTCGAAAATTTCCTGGGCCGTGGCTCCGGCCTGAACAGCTGCCTGCGTGTGCAGATAGATGCAGGGCTTGCAGTGCGTTGCTACGCCGATGCCCACGGCCACCAGCTCCTTCTGCTTCTTGCCGAGGGCACCGTCCGTAATGATGCTTTCATGCAGACCCATGAAGGCCTTGAAAGTGTCGGGGATATACTTCGCCGCCTTCTGGTTTGCTTGCATGAACTCTTTAAAAAAATCCTGCACTTCATTTTCCATATACTGTCCTTCCATGTTTCGGGGTTATGGTATGCTTCATAATATAACGCTGCAGGGGCCTACGCTGCGCTTTCGACTGCTCGATCAGTGCTACCGGCTGATAAATGTGCGCCAGCCCGCCATAATCGATGCGGGCCTCAACTCAAGGGCGCCCACAGCCTCTGCAACGGGAGTAAATCCGCAGTGGTTGCAGAGCACAGTCCCGCGGTTTTTTGCATAGCAGCCCTGCGTGATCGTGCCGTCGGGGTCGACATTTATGAGAATATCATCACGGCAGGTCCAGCTATTATCTATCATGGCGCGCAGCCTTCCTGTTGAATTAAGAATTGGATAGCCCTGCCGCTTGAGTGCAATGGCGGTTTCAATAGCTTCACGGCGCTCGGATGCCGTGAGCCCGAGTTTTTCCTCGCCCTGCCCGTAGGGATAAAATAGCTGCAGGGTCAGTCCGCGAACTGCAGGGATACCCGCCAGCAGGTCCATAAGCCCTTTGAGTTCATGCCGGTTTTCGCGGTTGATTGTATGGTGGATGAGAATTTTGCCATGATGTGTCTTCTCAAGATTTTGCCGGATGCGGGCAAATGACGAGCTGCGCAGACGATCATGGGTCTCGGGAAGTCCGTCGATGCTTACCCATACGACATGGGCCGGCAGGTCAAGGCCCAGGGTGCCGTTGGTGGTTACGGCAACGCGCAGAAAAAGTGTTTTCGCAAGCTCCATGAGATCATGCGCCCTGCGATCGCCATCGCGCCACAGCAGCGGCTCGCCCCCTTCAAAAACAACTATGCGGCAACCCACACGTGCAAGCTCCTGCAGACAGCCAACAGCGGTGTCCCACCCCATAAGTCCACCCGGCTCATCGGCACGCTGATGGAAAGGGCAGGCCCGGCAGGCAAGATTGCAGCGGTACGTGAGCTTAAAGCTTGCAAGCAGGGGTACGGGCTGCCCGAGTATCCGGGCTCGCAGGAAAAAATCGGCAAGGTTTATAGTCCAGTGCATAGTGGCAGCGCTTCAGGCAGACGTGCATCAGGGGAGAAAACGGCCATACAAAAAATTTTCTTGTAACAGCAATGCCTCCGGCTCACGATACAGCACGCGCCTGAAGGCTGTACAGCACTTCAGGCGCATATGCAGGCAGGCCCGCACGATTTCAGCTCTGCGGCGGCTCGGATGACGAGCCATTGGAAGGCTTGTCTTCGCCCCGCAGCTTTTTTTCAATAGTGTTGAGCAGGTCGGCGGTTTTGGCTCGCAGGCTCTCCGTGGTGATGCCGAGCTCTTCGATCTTATTTTTCATTTCTTCAATAGAGCCCCCGCTTCGCTGATAGGCAATGCAGGCAACAATGAGTGCCGCAATAGAAATAAAAAGCGATACGTAATTCATGATGATACCCCCTTCATGCAATAAGTTGGTTTTTAGTGTACCTCAGGAAACGATGGCCCGGGCAGGCCCGCATTTTTTTCCCTGCGGTTTTTTCGCCAGATATTTAAATATGAAAGAAACAAGCCGATGACAATACCGGAAAAAAGCGACGACAGCAGCATAAGCGACACGGACATGGACATGGTCCACATAAAAAAACGCACCTCCGCAACCGCCGTATTCTGAAATGTGAATAAAGCGACAAGAGCCAGTAAAAACAAAATACCGATAATTTTAATGCTGTGCATAACGTCAAAGCCCTTTGTTTTTTCTATAGATTAAATATAATCTATTAATGAACGATTGCAAGACCTTTTGTTGCGCAGCACAGAAATCATGCCCCGTAGATCGCGAAAAACAAAGCCCGTCCACACCATGGTTGGGTATATACAATAACGAACACCTCCAGGCCGCTGAGGTTTTTATACCGAAGGGCCAGGGGATACCTACCCAGGGCTACCCCGAAGGCTGGAATATCCCGGCCAACCATGGATATGCACTGGCATGTTCTGAGGGGGGGGGAGCTTTTTTGTTCGGAAAGCCAGAGACGGAACCGGCATGCATATACGCCTTGCCGTGCTACCGCTGGGGCGGGCTGCTACATGATTGAGGACCGTTCAATTTCGCCGCGGAATCGATCCGCTATTTTTTTTATCTTCTGGGCATATTCAGTAGGCATATTGACGAATTGAATACCCATGCCTTTTGGCAGGAATGCCTTTTTGCTGCCCTTGAGAAAGGACCATACAACTCTGCCACTCACTTCAATGTCTTCGGTTTCTTCCGGAAGCCGCATGCGCAACAGAACAGGTGAATCAAGGGGCAGAGGATTATCTGTCCAGATAAAAAGTCCGCCATTAACAATATTGGGCATATAAACCTTTATAAAAGATCCATACTCCTTGAACAGGATTTCGATGCGGACGGGCTCCCCCAAATCCCCTGTTTTGTTTTCTGCCATGCGCTCTCCCTTTAATTGGCAGTAAAGTAATAAGTAAATTTAATAATGCTGTCAATTTCTTTATAGGATACTTTAGATAAAAAAGCGACTGCGTTCTTCTACGCGTGTCAGTCTCCCATAAGCTCGGTATAGTCTTTCAGAAGCTGCGTATCGGCTGATTTGATTCGCAGGGCGCGCATTTTGATACAATGCTCGCGGTCGGTGATGAAAAGTCTGGCCATCTTCAGTTTGCGCGCAGAAGCCCCTGACTGACGCAGCAGCAGGTAGCCCATGGTAATATCGCAGGCCATATCGACAAGCTCACGGCTGCACAGATCCGTGAGCTGACTGTCGGCTGCAGCGTTCAGCAGTTCGAGCGACTGCTGCATAAGCTCACGGCCGTGCTGCAGGCTTTTTGCAAGAGCGGCCTGTGGTTTGGCAAATTGTACCGCGGCAACTTCCTCGAAATATTTCTCCATGGTGCCGCTTAGTATACCGCGCAGCGCGCTCATGATCTGCAGCTGCGAGGTGCCCTCATAGATGGTCGTAATACGGGCGTCGCGGTAATATTTTTCAACAGGATAGTCGCGCATGTAACCGCTGCCCCCCAGCACCTGCATGGCAGTGCTGGTGACACGGATACTCATCTCGGAGCAGGAGTATTTGGCCAGAGAGGTGAGCAACATCAGGCTGCGGTCATAGCGCTTGGAATCCTTTTTGAGTTGCTTTTTTTCATCGGCGGTAAGCCCGCCAGCTGCAAGCAGCCTGTCGGTTGCCAGCGCCATATCCATAACCCGTGCCGTTTCACAGGTCAGGGCGCGGGAGGCTTCAATCTGCATCTGCATATCTACAAGCATGGCGGCAACTGCAGGCAGCAGCTCAATGCGCCGGCCGTACTGTTTGCGCAACCGGGCATATGCCAGGGCCTCGGAAAATGCGGCATGGGCAATGCCCACGGCCTGAGCGGCTGTGGCAAGCCGCGCGCCGTTTAAAAGCGAGAGCACATAGGTCACCAGGCCCCGCTGCCGCTCGCCGATAAGCC
>CAIWCT010000174.1 GCA_903911225.1 uncultured delta proteobacterium | reverse complement strand
CGAGTTGCCCTTCTCAAGCCTGTAATCTGACAGATTCGTGTCCTTGAATTGCAGTGTCAAGGTTGGCATTGCGGTAGTCCTCCCTATTTATGAATTAATACTAAAATAATTTTTCACCTCTTTAAGCAGCCGCAGAAGCAAGCGCTTAAACGGATGCACGTGCGCATCGACCCCGGTTATTTTTATAATAACCACTGTTATATTATCCTCGCCGCCGCGCTCATTTGCAAGATCAACTAGGTTTCTACACGCATCCTGGGCCGTGTTCTCGATAATGATACGCTCAATCTCATCCATTGAGACTTTATTGCTCAAACCGTCTGAACACAGCAATAAAACGTCACCCGCAAAACACTGCATCTCGCACACATCGGGAAGAACGTCATCTGCTGTGCCTATGGCGCGCGTAAGCATGTGCAGGATTCTTTCATCGATCATGTGCGCCCGCTCGGGGCGCGTGGCTGCGATCTCGGCGGCCACGGTATGCATAACCGAGATAAGCTCAATCGCGCCGTCATGAACAAGATAGATGGGGCTATCGCCCACATTGGCGGCGATCACGGTGCTGTCGGTGAGGTACACAGAGGCAAGGGTTGAGCCCATACCGCGGCATTCGCTGCTTAACTGTGCGCGGCTGCGCACGGCCTTATTGGCCTGAGAAATGCCCCGCACCAGATGATTTGCATCGGCTGAAAGCTCATCATCGCCTATGGTAAGAGAGGCCCCGTCGCAGTTTTCAAAAAAACTCTGCAGCGTCTCGACCACAAGACCACTTGCAACTTCACCGGCAAGATGCCCGCCCATGCCGTCGGCAACCACATACAGTTGGCGGGCATCATCAATAAAATAAGCGTCCTCATTGCCGTCGCGCTTTTTGCCGACATCGGTCAACCCAGCGGCCTGGACATGTATCATAATCCCCCTTTGCACTTTAACTTCAGATAGACATGTTCATGAACAAAAAACGGCTGTATGAAAAAGTTCAAATTTGGTGAAAACTTATCATTCTTTTATAGATATTGCAATTCTAAATCCACGGCTATCATCAACCGCCTCGGGAATGTCTCCATTACGGCTGGCGCAACGGGCAAACTTTTCTTCAATTTTGCTCCAGCCGGTACCTTTATTCAAAGCAATGGATTGATCCTGCCCCATAAAGCTTGCGGTCCATTCGCTCACATTCCCGGCCATATCTTCAGCGCCATACACGGATGCATCTAAAGGAAAAGCTCCTACTTTATCAGGCCCTTCGCGCCTGCTCTCTTTTGATTTGCCCATGGAGCAGAAGCTGTAATCAAAATAGTTGCCCCACGGGAAATATCTGCTGTCGACGCCCCGGGCGGCTTTTTCCCATTCGAACTCGGTGGGCAGGCGGAACTCAAATTTGTCGTTATTTGCTTTGGTGAGCCATTTGCAGTACAGCCGCGCATCAACCTGCGCGATCCCGAGCACCGGCCAATCGACAACCTGTGCAGTCGGGAGCTGGTACTGCGAACCAACCTTGGCAATCCAGTTAAAGAATCCGGAATCCGCCGATTTGCGCGGCAGATAATTTTCAGCCGAGCCAGACCGCACCGATTCCTGAAAATTGAGAAACTTCAAATACTCACCAAATGTCACCTCATGAACGGCAATAAGAAAGCCGGGGAGCTTTTGCAGTGACCGCTGCGGCCCGTTGAGGGCCTGGCTATCACCGCCAAAAACAAACTCGCCCTTTGGAACATAGACAAAACCCCTGGGCACATCATCATCTTTCAACAGTTTTACAGCATCAAGCTTTTTCTCCTGGCCACGCTCAATGACAAAGGGTATGCGCGTTTCTACAAAGCCGGGCTTCTGAATCAGGATGACATAGGAGCCCGCGGGCATGCGCAGGTTTTCAATCTGCGTTACGCGGTTAAAATCCTTACCGGCCAGCAGCTTGCCCAGCGGCATGGACGCCGTAGCCTCAAGCTTAAACTGCGGGTCAATGCCGCGAAAATTCTCATCGGGTGCAGCCTGTGCACCGGCATATGCCGCAGCGCTGAACGGCGCCGGCACGAGACGCCGGTCGGGCCCTTCGACAAAGCGGAAAATAAAATAGCCGTCGGCAGCAGGATTTGTCGTGAGCGTGAGGCTGCCTTCTTTTTCAAGCAGTGCTCTATATGCGCCATCGTCAAAGGCCAGAATCAATTCCTTGTAGTAGGCCATATCGCCGCTCTGCCGCAGCGTTTCGGCATCGCGGTATTTTTCATAATAGATTTTTGCAAGCGCAGCCCGGGCCTCTTTGTTGTCGCCGTCAAGGCTCAGTATTTCGGTGTATTTGGAAATCACCTTACCTTCGGTCTTCAGCCGGTCGACCGTGGCTGCAAGCAGTGCCCGCTCTTCATCCCATACGGGTTTCTTCTTATCAAACCCCTCATATCCTTTCAGGCCGGCCTTGTCTTTTTCAACCTTATCGGTGATGTCGGCAATTTTTTTGTCAAGCACAGGAGCCGCAGCGGCTATCTTTTCAGCATCCTTGACTTTCTCTCCTGCAAGGCGCTTGTTCTTGAGAGCCAGAGACTTGCCGCTCACCTCGGCTATGCCCTGCCGCGCCTGAGTGTTTGCAAGATCAAGGCCTAAAACCGAGAAAAAAGTTTCCTCGGCCTCCTCGAATTTACCCGCTTCCTTAAATTGATCACCCTGGGCAATAAGATGGGCGATGGTGGCATGCTTCTGCTGCTGCTGATAGGCAGCAGCGCCCATGGTGCCGACAATCAGGCAGACAATGGCGCCCGCGATGCCCATGGAGGCAACCTTGTTGCGGATGACCCACTTCTTGGCAGTCAAAAGCAGGCTGTCTTTTTTTGCCGAAACGCTTTTGCCGTCGAGATAGCGCTGAATATCATCTTTCAGCTCTTCTGCGCTTCCATAGCGCTCGTCCTGCTCGCGGGCCATGGCCTTCATGCAGATGGCT
Source organism: uncultured delta proteobacterium (assembly GCA_903911225.1). Lineage (GTDB taxonomy): Bacteria > Desulfobacterota > WTBG01 > CAIYCZ01 > CAIRTM01 > CAIWCT01. The sequence continues at coordinate 1,752 of CAIWCT010000174.1, read as the reverse complement.
ACAAGCTCTGCAGGATTTTTTCGCTCGGGCGCGCGCAGGTCCGGCGGCTGCATCTGGCGCTTACGGGCCTTCTCCAAAGCCTCGCGCGCATTCTTGCCGCGATAGGGCGCCTGGCCGGTGAGAATTTTATACAGTATGCCGCCCAGAGAAAAAATATCGGACCGCTCATCAAGCTCGGAAATTTTACCCAGAGCCTGTTCGGGCGACATATAGGCCGGAGTTCCCATCACCTGGCCTTCCATGGTGTGATAGGCGCTTGCCTGATCAGTGGAAGCCCGGCCTTCCGTATTGATGTCCTCGCGCCCCAGCACCTTGGCAAGGCCCCAATCCATAACCAGCACTTCGCCAAAGTCGCCGACCATCAGGTTTTCCGGCTTCAAGTCTCGGTGCAGAACGCCTTTAGCATGGGAATAGCCGATGGCGTCGCACACCTTCATGAAAATCTGCAGCAGCACCCCAAGGCTGTATTTCTGCTGATAGTCAGCCTTGCCCTGTGCGATCTTATCCAGAACATCATCAAGGTTCTCTCCCCGCACCATTTTCATGGTGAAGTAGATATTGGAATCTTCATTGATGCCCACCTCATGCACGGGCACGATATTGGGATGTTCGAGCTGTCCCGTGATCTGAGCCTCTTCAAGGAATCGCTTGATATGAGCGGGGCTTGTGGCGGTACTGGGGAGCATGACCTTCATGGCCACTTTGCGGCGCACGTCCTGATCGACGGTGGAGAAGACGGCCCCCATACCGCCGCGGCCAAGCTCCCTGTCGAAAATATATTTGCTCTCGGCATTGGAGTGTGAGATCAACTCCTGAATGGTGTTGGCGGCATCCTCCTTATCCATCTGCCTGCCGTGACGGGTATAGTACATTTTGGAGGCACGCTCCAAATCGACATCGGGGGAAATCTTTAAAACCTCGCGTATGACCCTGGTGGCAGCCATGCTCTTGTTCATGGTAAAAAGAGTTGATGCCCAGGTGCCGGAGCGCTGGGCCCGTGATGCCTGCGCACTTGACTGGGCGCGGCTTCCGGTTGCGGTTGCAGTTGCAGTGCCGGCGGCCTGCGTGCTGTCCGGAGCCTGTGTCTGATCGGCTACAGCTGTTTTATCGCCTGAGCCCCCGCCGATGGCGACAGTTTTATCGGCATCGACACCTATGGCGAAAGTCCTGTCTGCGTTTTCAGCGCCGATGGCCATGGTTTTGTCGGCATCTTCAGCGCCGATGGCCATAGTCTTATCGCCGTCTTCACCGCCTATCGCTATCGTTTTGTCGGCCCCGGTTCCAATGGCAACCGTTTTATATGCACCGTTTGAGCCAATGGCGATTGTCCTGCAATCATCATCCATCAAGGTCTCACCCTGAAGCTGCGTCTTTTGGGCATTGTCCGGGCCGGTCAAAACCGTCCGGTCATCAGCCGGCCGGCACTTGTCACAGTAAAATTTTCCATCTATTTTGATCACATCCCCGGCATGAGACTGCCCGCAGGTAGAGCACAGCGGATTTTTTTTATCTTCCATATGTCTTTTCCCTCTCAACAATTACCAAGGCTGCAATTCTTAAGTGCCGTCAGGCGCTGGCCAAGGCGGCAATAACATGCTCCTGCTGTCGTCAGCTAGGAGTCTGTCGGACTTTCCAAGCATCCTATGATATAATGGCGTAACATTAAACAATTGATTTCAAAGGATACGCCAGATGTCATTAAAGTTTGTCACTTGTGATCGCAATGCACAATTTTTACTGCCTCCGTCGCTG
>CAIWCT010000173.1 GCA_903911225.1 uncultured delta proteobacterium | reverse complement strand
GACATATCGGGGGCGATGATTTTTTTTCGGGCGTGCAGCTGACTGAGAAAAATCGGGACAACATTCTGCCCCGCATCCAAATGCTCATACGCCGCTTCAGCGAAGACATTAGGGGATTTTACAGCGAACGGGAACGCCGCAACGGCTATCTCACCGGCATTGACCGCGATGGCTCACAACGCCGCTTTCCGCTGCTGTCGGTGAGTGCGGCTGTTTTGTACCTGTCAAAAAACCGGGATAGCATGTCACTGGAAGAGGTCGGCCTGCTCATTGCACGCCTTAAAAAAGAGGCCAAGCTGTCGCCCGCCGGCATCAAGTTTGAACATATCTAACGGTGGCGCGTACCGCCCCAAAATAACCATACGAGAAAGGATCTCCGGCATGTTCCCAAAATTTTTCATGCGGCTTCCCGCTGCGCTGAGCAGCATGCGGCTGCGCACAAAACTGCTTGGCAGCTTTGCCATCATTGCCTGCACCACGCTGCTCACCGGGTCCATCGGATGGGGAGTGGCAAACAGGCTCAGCTCGCACCTGGTGGATGTGGGAACAGTCAGGCTTACAGGAATAGATAATATTCTGCGTGCCAGCGCCCAGCTTGAAGCCATCAAAGGTTCGAACATGATACTGCTTGATACCGGTATCCGCCGGGAGGATCGGCAAAACCAATATGAGACTATTGCCAGAGCCCGCCAGGCCTATGCCCATGAACTGAGCCTGTATGCGGGCCTGCCCCGCTCAGACCAGGAAAATCAGCTGTACGAACAGCTTCGCGCGGCCCTTGCGGCATGGGAAAAAGAACACCAGAGGTTTCTTGATCTGTGCCGCGAGCTTGACGGCCTTGCCGTTGATAATCCGCTGCTCATGAAAACCGATGTCGAGCAGTTCCGGGGCGATCTCTATAAACTTCAAAGCCAGACATCCTATCTTATCCAGACCAATACGACATTTGAGGGGGGCGATGATCCGCGGCAGTCGCATTTCGGGCTCTGGCTTGACAGGTTCTCAAGCGCCAATCCTGAACTGCAGCAGACAGTGCTGGCAATCGTGCCGGAGCATCAAAAATTTTACAACGCTGTGGCCAGAATAAAAAAGCAGGTTACTCTGGGCCGTCTTCAGGATGCCTCGATCGCTTTTTTTACTGAAATGATCCCTGCCGCTGAAACCATGTTTATTCTTTTTGACAAACTGCGCACGAAGGCGACACAGGCAGAAGAACTCTATACCCGCATGACGGTTCAGGCACGGGTAAGCATATTTCAGCAGCAGCAAATAGTGCAGGGCATACTGGAAAAACTGACTGACCTCAATGAGCAGGCCGCAGGCGCTGCTGTTGCACAGTCGTTGCAAAGCGCGGACTGGGCCAAAACAAATGCCCTTATCGGCTGCGCGCTGGGGACGCTCTTTTCGCTGTTGCTCGGAACTCTTTTGAGCCTGCATATAAACGGCTCTCTCACAAGCGTGATGAACGGTTTGCAGCATGGGTCGCACAATCTCTGGGAAACCTCGGTTGCTATTGCGGGCGGCAGCACGGAGCTGTCGCGCGCAGCTGAAATGCAGGCGGCCCGGCTGCAGGAATCCTCCTCGGCCCTTGAGCAGATTACGCAGACAACCAGGGCCAATGCCGATAACAGTATGGCTGCATCGCATACGGCGCGCCAGGCCCATGAATCATCGACCAGTGGGGCTGTTCATATGCAGGATATGTTAAAAGTCATGGAGCAGATTGTAGCATCGGCAGGCCAGTGCGCCACCATCATCCAGACAATCAACGGTCTGGCGTTTCAGACCAAAATGCTGTCGCTGAACGCCGCAATTGAAGCAGCCCATGCCGGTGATGCCGGAAACGGATTTGCCGTGGTCGCCCGTGAAGTGGGTGTGCTTGCCCAGCAGTGCACAGTATCGGCCCAAAACACCGCAGCGCTTGTCCATGAATCCCTCGGGCATGCTGAAAACGGGCTTAAGGCTTCGCAGGCTGCTGCAGCCATTTTTGATGAGCTTGCACGGTCAATTGCCGTGATAAAGGGCCTCAGCAATGATGTTTCCAAGGCAAGTGTTGAGCAGGCAACCGCTATTGAGCAGATATACGCATCGGTTGCTGATATGCAATCGGCAACCGAAGCAAACGCGGATCAGGCACGCCAGGCAGCAGCAACCGGTCGCGTTCTGTCCTGCCATGCCGTCGATCTGAATAAAATGGTTGACGTGCTGCACGGGGTTATTGACGGGACACAAACCGCCCCGGCAGAAAACCCCGGCTTTCGGCAGCAATCAGTGCCTGTCAGGACATACTCTGAGGGCATTACTGCTGAAAGGCAGCTTGTTGCCGGATAGGCTATAAGCTAAAACCAATAAAAGAAGCCGGAAACAGATCCTGTTTCCGGCTTCTTTTATATGCGCAATTGCCTCAAGCTAAACGGCTCTATATTTTATATGCTGGCCTCGGCGGAACCCGCGTTGCTCCCGCCTGAAACTTTTCTGATTATGCGGGCTGCCTTTTCAAGAGAATTAAGAAGTTCGGTGCTGTCGTCGCTGTCCAGCAGGTTGAGCACATTGCCCAGTTCCTGTCTGCTTCTTGTGACCGCGTTGTTACGGACGCGCACACCCTTTTCCGTGAGCTTCACCAGCACAATCCTGCGATCTTTGGGATCCTTGACACGCTCCACAAACTCGTCTGCAAATAGCCGATCTATCATCCCCGTCATGCTGGGGAGCGTAACCATGGCGCTGCTGCTGATTTGGCCCATGGTGTATGTCCGCCCCTCCTGAAATGCCAGCAGCGTTTTTAACTGTGGCGTACTGATCGGAAGCTGCGCATGCGTCTCCTTCCTGTCCAGAAGAACCTTTACATATACCTTTGTAAAGAGTTGACGCACCTCAGCCATGTGCTGTTCAAGAGTTGCAACATAGTCGCTGGAAGCAGTGATACTCATCGGGGTGCCCTTTTAGTATGATTTAGCGATTGTAAACGCTTTTTTTCTTGCTGATTAAAGATTGAGCGGGGGGTGGTTTCATTTAGGCCATTGCCATAATCGCATCACTACAGCATCGAGCCCCCCTGTTTTGCTGCTCCGGTATACGGGACTGCCCGCCATAGAGATTCTGGGCGCGGATATCGACATAGGAGCTGTAGGGCAGGATGGCAAGATCGCTGCGGGGCCCGGCGCCGTTAAGTGCGGCCCGGATCATGGTGGAAGAGGCTGCAAAGGGCAGAGTCTGCAAAAATCTCACATCAAGACAGGTTTCTACATAATCAGCATGGCTGCCGCGCTCGATGAGTGCCGCGCTTATTGCATGCATTGAGGGCTTATATGAAAATATCCGGGCATCCATATGCAGTTCAAGCTTCACGAGCGTATCAGGGTACTCGGTGCCGGGGTAAAACCTGCGGTAATGGTCACCCCCGGCGATATAGAACATATCCAGCTGCTGCTGCCGGTTGAGTTTGAGAAACCGGAAGAGATTTGTCTCTCCGTCGCAGCCGCTGTGCCGGGCAAGTGAACTGAAGGCAAACAGCGGCCCAAAGAGCTTCTGCATATCACTTGCCATTATATACCGCAGATCGGCAGAACCCATGTCCGGCTTACGGGGATCGCGCCCGGAAATGACATACACGACCTTATCGAGCTGGAGCTGTGCCATGGCCCGAAGGCCGATGAGCAGATGGCCCCAGTGCAGAGGATTTGCCGCAATCGGGTAAAAGCCCACCCGTAGCCGTCGCGGATAGGGCAGGCAGGGCTTATCGCCATCGCAGGTGCGCACCCAGGCGCGCGGATCGATATCGCCGTCACAGCACAGGGCTTCAATGGCAAAGAGATGCTCGGCCGCAGTGCGGTAGATTGTTTCAAACGGCTCATCACACATCAGCATTCCAAGCTCCTGCGCCATCTTGGCAAGCTCCCCAAAAATCTGCTCGCGAATGCCGCGCATATATACTACGTTCAGCGGGGTTTCCATACTATGTGCTGTGTTGGACTCTGTCATCATCTGTCTATCTCCTTTTTATGCTTCCATTTTATTTAAATATAGCCGGGATGTATTAAGAGTGAATAAGGAAATGGTTAAGTTTTGATTAATGTTGAGGGGTTAAAGGTTTAAAAGTTCAGGGAACGTTTCAGAAGTTATTTATTTGTTTCTCGTCACGACTTACGAAGACGCTCTGTCCATGATGACAAAAAGGGACCTGCCGTAAATTGCAGATCCCTTTTTGTATAAATTCATTTTGTCATTCAGCCTGATTGCCTCCTACAGGCAATATGTTACTCATTATCTTTCGCAATGAGAATTATTCAAGGCCGCGACGGCAAACTCACCATTGTAATTGATGACTGCCCAGGCAGTATGACTGCTCGGGTCAATCCCGTAGGCGCCAAGAGTGTGGCTTGGATCCCATGGGCCCAGTACGAACTTCTTTTTGCCACCGATATTGTTATCCACAGCCTTGGTCCATGTACCATCAGCATCCCTGGTTACCAAACCAAAGTTACCTGTTTTAAGATCAAAGCCGCGCATATTTTGGGAACTGTAAGTCATCGAAAGCGTATATACATCAGTCTCATCACTTCCCAGGTTATTCTCCATGCCATACAGCTTCAGAATGTCACTGGCGATATTTTTCGTCTTATCAGACCAACCTGTGTTCACTGCATTGGTATAGCGGCGGCCGCTTCCGTCCGTCGCCAGGCTGCCATTTTTCCCGCTGAGAATTTTGGCGGTCGTATTTTCGTAACTATCTTGTATAGAAGTATACGGCTGGCCCTGGGCTACCAGGAATTCTTTGCCATTGAGACAATAACCGAATGTTTCCCGTTTAATAAAATTGAGCGTTGGGGTAGTGGAAATAAGATATTCTCCTCCACTAAGCGTGGGATAGGCTTTGGCTGAGTAATAATCCACGGACACACACGGGCCATCGATCGTGACAATGTAATAACCGATGGAGTTGCGTTCCTGTGAGATAGACGTTTCCCGTGTGGGATTGTCATATTTCACATCATTGTTAACTGTACCCGGCAGTTCGGCATTGCCCAGTGGAATGTAGTATTTTGAACTGGCGGAACTGCAGATAAGCTCATGAACATTGGAGGCGCCATCCGGGCTCATGATTATAGAGTTTTGATGTATATGGTCATGGCCGCTCATGTAATAGCGCACGCCGTTATTATACAGACTCCCGATAAAAATGTTCTGTGCCGCGGCATTTTGACTCGGATCTGATCCGAAAAGCACATCGGTATGGTTTTGGCCGATCAAATTCTTGTGGCCAAAAACGAATGCATGTCCATCCGCCGGCGCGCCCGCAAGTGTGCTGGTGATCCAACTGAGCTGGTCGATTATATTGGTATTTGTGCTGCCTGTACCATCAGTCCTTGTGAACTGGTCCAAAAGCACAAATCGGGCATTTTTGTAATTAAATGAGTAGCTTAACCCCTCAAGATTGGGGCTGGGGCTGCTGAAATCGGAACCAACAGCAAAAGGATTGCCGGTCGGCGCAACGGGGTGTGTGTTTGCGTCATCAGGGGTGATAACAAATGCATCCACAGGGGTTGCATTGTTGAGACCTGTTTGTGTCTGCGGAAAAATCCGCTGAAATTCGATGGCCGCTGTCTTTGAACTTTCGTGATTGCCGCGAAGCGGGAAGAACCCGATGTGGGCATTATAGAGAGCTTGGACATAGGTAGCCCTGGTATCCAGAGCGAGATTAGCGCCATTGTCGGTTAAATCTCCAACTTGCACCACGAACTTGACGCCATTTTTTATGAATTCCTGGTTGATATGGTTGATAATGTCCACAGAGAGCGAATTGGGATTTTTGCCGTCATCAGAACCAATCCACTGGGTGTCTGGTATAACACCAAAACTCCATGGTCCAGCGTCGTGTGCTGATGCAGTCCTGACAAAAAACATGATAATCGCTATAGCCGCTACTGCATAGATTGAAGTTAAGCATAATGTTTTTTTCATAGCGTGTTACCCCCGTCATTTTTTTGCTTTTTTGGTTTTTTTATCCCCTGTTGATGTCTGTTGAAATTAGTTTTTACAACTCTTCCTTGCACCTCCTTTCTGATAGTTCCTGTTCCTATGTTTTGTTGTAGATTGGCATTGTAAAGAAAAAATAAACGTTGTGTGAAATTTCAGTTAATATAGGGCGCTCAGCAAAACGGATCGTGGGAAGTAATAAATAGATGATGGGAAATAAGCAGCTTTGTGGAAACTGTGTTTGCAGCATATGCTTGTTATTTGTGTAGTGATATATATGGAGAGGCAATGGTCAAGGCTGCTATTGATCCTTGATGTGGTGGGATATATAGTAGCAGTGGGCGGCAAATCTTCGCTGGTCTTTTTTAAATAAAATGTTCACCATATATTAAATAAGTAATGCCACGGTAAATCCCCCCCGTTTTATTTTTACTGCAATTCCTCCTTTCATATTTCACCAAAAATTCACACAAAATTAATCGGTTCTTAATCTGCCTTAGTTAAGCTTGTTAGGAAAGATGAGAAGGGCGGTGGATAAAAAATTCAAGCGCCAAACACTGTTCATGCCAGGCATGTTCAAAAACCGGAAAAAACATGTTCTGCCGGTAAAGATATTAAGGATATTTGGTTTTCAAAACCGGATTACCTGAAAACCGTATAGCGAAATGGGCTGAGCGAATAAAACTTAAAAAGGTGGTGAATAATGGACACTATCTATTCAAAGCAAACATTTCTTTCCATAATCGAGTGCGAACGGGCACGTGCAGATCGAATAGGGGGGTATTTTTCTGTTGTAACGTTCACTATAAATGCATTGAAAAAAAGTGGGGGCGAAAAAAAGATTTTATATGATCTTCTTGTAAAAAACACCCGGGGCTATGACGATTTCGGATTTATTAAAAAAAACTGCTTTGCCATACTCCTGCCTCAGGCTTCATACGCACAGGCGCATAAGGTGGCACAGAGATTTTGCAGTGCCATCATACCCGAAAATCTGAATCCCACAGCCGGGGTTTTTACCTATCCAACCCCTGTTGAACCCGGCAGGCAGAAAGATGCGCAGCATACTGCTGATGCGGGCTCCAGCACACTTTTCCACATGACGGCAGGGGCAAACACGTATGGCGCCCTTATACAACAGTTGAAAATGCCTGCAACTCAGATGCCTTCATGGAAACGAATAATGGATATAGTGGGCGCTGCTGCGGGCCTGCTGCTTCTGCTTCCTCTGTTTATGCTTATTGCGGCATATATAAAAAGCGTATCCCCCGGGCCTGTTTTTTTTAAACAGAGGCGCGTAGGATTCCTCGGGAAATCATTCCTGTGCTTTAAATTCAGAACCATGCATATCAATGCAGCTACAACAGTCCATAATACCTATTTCAAGAACTTGACGGGCAGTGAAACCCCGATGGAAAAATTAGATACTCAAGATCCCCGCATTATTCCCTATGGCAGATTATTGCGGAAATCCGGTCTTGATGAGCTGCCGCAGCTGCTTAATGTGTTTTTGGGTGACATGAGTCTCATTGGGCCAAGGCCCTGCATACCGTATGAGGCAGAGCACTACCAGCAGTGGCAGCTGAAACGTTTTGAGGCTGTGCCCGGGATTACCGGCCTGTGGCAGGTGAATGGAAAAAACAAGACGACATTCAATGCCATGATGCGGTTTGACATAGCCTATGCCATGAAGAAGAACCTTTGGCTTGACGCAAAGATACTGCTTAAAACCGGCCCGGCAATTTTTGATCAATTGCTTCAGAAGAAGGACACCGGCCTTTATAAAAACGAATCAGGGCGCAACAACACAGTATCTCCTGCATTTTGACAAAGCACCTGAATGTACACCGTATCGCCTTTGCCAATCAACGCTGCGGACTGGCAAGGTTGCGCTCCACAACCACCCCTGTTTGACGGTCATTTCGAAAAAATGCAATTGTCATGATGAAATTGATTTCACTATAGCAATTGCGCATGAATACCGAAAATGCTACATTCTATCAATACATTGTTAATTCTCTCTGTATGATTAGCAGAACTGTGCAGCTTTATTTTTTTTGAAATCATTTATAAAAAATCCGTCGCTCCCGCGAAAGCGGGAGTCCAGTTTTAGGGCGTTTTATGGATTCCTGCTCCCATATCTGGTCGAGGGAGCCTGTCTTTCCCCTCCCTTGATGGGAGGGGATGAAGGGGAGGGTGCCTACAACAGCTAATTTTAAATGTGAAAACCAACTAGCCTTAGGCTAAGTTCCCCGGGGTCTCCGTCAGGGGATGCGTCTGTTTCGATTAACTAACATCAACTGTAGCCCCAAATGGGGCGATAAAATTAAAAAAATGAGGCATTATGAGTTCAAAAGAAAAAACTCTGTGCGAGCTAAAAAAAGATTATTTGAAGGAAAACCTGCAGGGTTATAAAAAACTGGTGCGCGATGCCTGCTTTGTATGTAAAAAGTGCGGCAGGGCTGCAAAGGATGCAGAAAAGCTGTGCAAGCCGGTTTCACTGGATTCTTAACCCCGGCTGTAAAATCTTCCAACAATCTCAGGCGCAAGGATATCTTATGATTCCAAAAATCGAGCGTCTTATCGACATGCTCATTGTTCAGCCCGGCAAAAAAATCAGACTCAGGAAAGACTATGATCCGAACGGCACCGGCGGCCTTGTGCAAAAAAAAGAAGCCCAGAAGTTACTGTCCGAAGGGGTTCAAATGCTGGCAGGATACCAGAGCAAGCTGTATGCGCAAAGCACCTACAGCCTGCTTATCATCTTTCAGGCCATGGACGCCGCAGGCAAAGACAGCACGATCAAGCATGTCATGTCGGGCCTGAATCCGCAGAGCACACAGGTTTACAGCTTTAAAGCCCCGTCTGCCGAAGAGCTTGATCAAACCTATCTGTGGCGAAACTTCAAGGTCCTGCCCGAACGCGGCAACATCGGCATCTTCAACCGCTCCTATTATGAAGAGGTTCTGGTCGCGCGCGTACACCCGGAAATTCTTGAACGCCAGCAACTCCCGCCCGAATTAAAAGATAAAAAGATCTGGCAGCGGCGCTTTCAGGAAATCAACAACTTTGAGAAATATCTGGTCGACAACGGAACGGTCATGTTGAAATTTTTTCTAAACGTATCAAAAAACGAGCAGAAGAAACGTTTTCTGGAACGCATCGACCTGCCTGAAAAAAACTGGAAATTTTCAATGGCCGATGCGCATGAACGCCAGCACTGGGACCAGTACCAGGCGGCTTATGAAGACATGCTGAACAACACCAGTACAAAGCATGCACCATGGTATGTCGTACCTGCGGACCACAAGTGGTTTACGCGCATTGCAGTGGCTGCAGTGATCGGCAAAACCCTGAAAGGCTTGAAGCTGGCCTATCCCGACGTGGGCGAAACGCACAGGCAGGAACTGCTGAAAGCCAGAAAAATGCTTGAAAACGAAAAATGACTGGGCGCACGCCATAGCGGGTACAGACGCATTTGGGCTGCAACGCCTTTTAAAAAATGCCGGCCAATTCGTACACCCGTATCTGTGCGCCCGTGATTTTTTTAGGACTCCGATTAATATAAATGCAAAAATCATAACTCATTTTTAACTTAGCGTTAACATATTTATAACAAATAAAGAGTATATGTGATGCATGAGAAAAAACCCCGACTCATCTTTGCGGTGATGAAAAAAATGGAGCCCGCAAAAATTATAGCATTGCATCGACATGCACCGCCGGACAAAAAAATCCGGCTCGTTTCCCCTGCACATCATCCCAAAAAAGATTTTCCTCTGCGAGTTGCAGCTGTGGACATCGGCTCCAATGCCATTCGCTTCATAGCTGCTGAATTTTTGAATTCTTCCCGGTACATAGTGCTGGAATCAGAGCGCGCGCCGATTCGTTTGGGTGCAGGAGCGTTCTCAAATGGCCGGTTGGCCTCAGACGGAATAAAGGCTGCGCTGCAGGCTTTGGCGCGGTTTCAGGAGCGGCTTCGCATTTTAAACATCGAGCACTATCGTGTCATTGCCACCAGTGCTGTTCGTGAAAGCTCAAACGGCAAAAAATTCGCCCAGCAGGTACATGAACAGTTAGGCATACCCCTTGAAATCGTGAGCGGTTCGGAAGAAACGCAGCTTGTGTACCGATCGCTCAAGCCCCTTATCCATTTGGGAAAAACCCCCTGGCTGCTTGCCAATCTGGGGGGGGGCAGCCTTGAAGTGGCCCTTGTCAATCAAAGCGGGGTTCTGACCAGCGAAACACACACTATCGGCGCTGTCAGGCTCTGGGAGGAATTTAAATCCTCCGCAGACAGCCCCAGGCAGTTCGCGCGGCTCCTGAAAGAGTATGTTGCAACGCTGCGTTTATCCCTGGGGGGCATCCGGGGACCGCTGGCTGGTTTTATTGCTACAGGCGGCAATATCGAGGAACTGGCCAAAATGGCGGACGCCCCTCAAAAAACCGGCGGGATACGGGATTTATCCATTTCAGCGCTCAAGCACCTGATGGAAGAACTGCCGCGCCTCTCGGTTAAACAGCGTATGGTGCGTTGGGGAATGTATCAGGACCGGGCCGATGTGGTGATGCCAGCCGCCGTGGTCTATGCGCACCTTTGCGCATTAAGCGGACAGGAGAGCATGCTGGTGCCCTATGTTGGAACCAAGGAGGGCATACTTTTGGATTTGGTTGATCGCCTGACGCTCAACTCAACCTACACCCATCGAAAAGAAAAACAATTGCTGCATTTAACCGTAAGCCTGGGCAGGCGCTACCAGTTTCACGAAGCTCATGGCCAGCAGGTCTGCAGGCTTGCGCTTGCGCTGTTTGAACAGCTGCAAACGCTGCATGGTCTTGACCCTGACGATCATCGCATTTTAATGGTTGCCGCTCTGCTGCACGACATCGGCGCTTACATAAGCTATAAAAAGCACCATAAGCATTCATTGTATTTGATTGCGCAATCGGAGCTGCCGGGATTCAACTCCGATGACATGCTTATGGCCGCAAACATCGCCCGGTATCACCGCAAGAACAGCCCGCAGCCTGACCACGACCAGTTCGCCCGTTTAACCAAATCCCAGCGCCTGCGTGTTACCAAGCTGGCCTCGCTGCTGCGGATTGCCGACGCTCTGGATCGTGATCACGCGCAAACCATTAAACGACTTACAGCCAGCGTCCGGCAGCCATATCTGGATTTAAAAATTACCGGTAAGGGGTTCCGCGAACTGGAGCATTGGTCGCTTCAGCGCAAGGCCCAGCTATTTACGGATCTGTTCGGCCTGCGCGTGCGGATTGTAAACGCCTGAAAGGTTCAAGCTCCCCGATGTCACACCTGCTGCGTAAAAGACAGTAACCTTCAAAACAACTTCAAAATATCAGGAATCATGAAGAACAGAATCTCGATGGCGATCAGCCAGATGATGATCCACTCCAGCACCGTCGAGTGGTTATGCTTTTGTTCATCTGCCAGCATTTCGAAGAGTTCGTGGATAACATGTACTTTCTTGTTCAGGACCTCGATGCGCGATTTGACATCCAGATAGGTGACGGTGATGGTGTAGATATGCTCGACTTCCGGATATTCCCAGAAGAACTCCGGGGTATCCAGGAGATCGAAATTCAGGTTGATATCGCTCTCCACCAGATAGAGCATGCCGCGCATTTTGGCAATCGCACGCCGGCGGAGCTTTAGCCTTCCGGTTTTGGCGATGGGGCGGGGTATATGCGCGGTATTTTCGATTGTGTGCAAGGCATACTCCTCAAACTCGGAAAGCTTGACCGACTGGGCTATGCCATAGGAAACCGCCAGCCGCTCCAGCGTGGTATCGGATGCCAGCTTGATGCAATCTGCATGGATGCGTGTTTCACCTGCGGAAAGAACATAGGCGAACTCATCTATGATCTGTCCTTCAAGTGTCTCGCGCTCAAAGGGCCTGATCTCTTCCAACAGTTTCTGAGTCTCGTCATGGCTGAGCCCCCAGATAACCAGCACCCCAAAGGGGAAGATGAAGGCCTCGCCCTCGTCGCGTTCAATATGCAGGACCCCTTTATACATGGCGGAACGATATTGTCTGAGCAAATTGTCCCGAAGTTCGCCAAAGGCGAAAGTCTTGGCCCGGCAGTATGCGCTGCAATGCTTCATAATATCCTCCGTGTACATGAATATTACACCTGATTCAACGCTCTGTCCATCAGGCAGGCAATGCGGGCCCGATTACAAAATCATATCGGCAATATGCTGCTGCTTCACGACCCGGCATTTTCTTAAACAGGGCCTCTCCATCAATCTATCAGCACCCTGCCTCACACCGCGGTTAAGAATCCAAACGAAACCGGTTTGCACAGCCTTTCTACATCCCGAACGACTCTGCCGCACTTTTGACATAAAAAGCGGGCATGACCCACTAGCTTTTTATGTTCCTGCAGGTTTTCTTTCAAATAGTATTTTCTGGTTATCTCCAAAGCTGAAGTAACCCCAAAATCTGGATCCCCGCCTTCGCGGGGATGACGGCTAGAGAGAAAATATACTGAACAAACTTGTCATTCCCGCGCACGCGGGAATCCAGAAAGCTCAAGAGAATTGCTACCACAGTCAACTTCAGCATTGGAGATAACCATCTAGTATTTTTTCATCTTGCCCAAAGTTTTTTTTGGACTCATAAGGTCTCATTTTTTTGAGTTTATTGCCCCAGTTGTGACGGCGCTTATAAAATTAATTCAAATAGGAGCATCCCCGCCGGAAACCTCGGGGTAATTAACTTACAATTAACATTTTATTGGTATGATGTAGCATGTTCGAAATTCAAGTGCAATTACTAGGGGATG
>CAIWCT010000172.1 GCA_903911225.1 uncultured delta proteobacterium | reverse complement strand
TGCCTGTTCACACCATCAGAGCAGCTGCCTGGCATGCCCGGCGCCGCTGAACAGTTTGCGCAGCGCCTTTTCAAATTAAATGATGACGCTCCGTACTGGAAGTTTAGGGCTCGTGGCGCATCCAAGGATGTTTTTTTTCTGACGCAGCTGCAGCGTGCGCCTGAATTTTTAAGCATCATAGGGGATGCGGCCGCGCAGCAGGGCTATCCTTTCAATCAAATGAGTCTCTATCTTCAGCCCAAGCAGAACGGCCGGGCATTCCATATGGAGGCCGGCTTTCCGTACAATCCTGGCGATGCAGTTGAAAAGGCCATGGCCGAGGCGGTCCATCTGGACGCAAGCCGCAGCCTTATCAACGCGGGCGCTTTTTTCTACCGGCTCTATGGCCCGTGGGCAGACATGGTGTATGCCCGCACCGGCAGTCTTCACGGCACGCTGAAGCGGATTAAAAAAATTCTTGATCCCAACAGCATCCTCAGTCCGGGCAAACTTGGGTTTTAAAAGTGATGTTTATCCTTTGAAGGAGGATCTATGGCATTCAGTGAAATAGCATACAGATCATTGCAGGATGCGCTGGGCGCAGACAATGTTACCAATGACCGGGTCATCTGCCAGGCTTATTCCAGGGTGCAGTGGCTCCCATCGGGCGTGATGCAGCGTGAAAAGTGCGGCCTGAACATGCGGCCCGACTGCGTGGTGATGCCGGGCTCGACCGAAGAGGTGCAGGCAGTGGTGCGCATAGCCAACCGCTATAAGTTTCCGTTTGTGCCGCGCGGCTCGGGCTTCACCTTCAGCGCGTTTCCGACCAGCCCGGGAACCGTGGTCATTGACCCCAAGCGGATGGACAGCATCGTAGAGCTGAACCACCGCGACATGTATGCCGTGATTGAGCCGTATGTAAGCTTTGTGGGCCTGCAGGCTGAAGCCATGAAGTACGGCCTCTATACGCCCACGCCGCTGGCCGGCAGCCAGGTTTCCTGCCTTGCCAACTACTCATGGCACGGCGCCTATGGCAACAGCTGGATCACGGGCATCGGGGCGCAAAATCTGCTGGGGTTCGAGCTGGTGCTGCCCGACGGCGAAATAGTGCGCAGCGGCGCCATGGCATGCCCGGGAGCTGGTGCGTTCTGGAATGACGGGCCCGGCCCCGATCTGCGGGGCTTTCTGCGTGGCGGCATGTTCGGGCATGCCGGCGGCATGGGCATGGTCACCAAAATATCGTGCAAGCTGTGGCCATGGGCGGGGCCGGAAGTGTTTCCGACACACGGCAATGCCAATATGAAATTTTCAGATTCCCTGGGTGAGAACTGGCGCTGGTATATGATTAAATTCCCGTTCAAGTACCCGGAAGAGGAAGAAAAGGAGCTCAGGAAATCGGCGGAGTTTTTCTATGAGCTCGGCAAAGCCGAGATTGCCGAGGTGGCAACTCATCTGGCCCAGCAGTTTCTCTACACCTATTCCTCCGTCACCAAGCAGGACCTGTTCGACAATATGAAGAACAATGTCTTCCCCTCGGGGTACTGCGTGGTGGCGCTGCACGCCAAGACATCAAGCGCGCAGCTGGAATACGAAGAAAGGGTGCTGAAGGGCATCGTAGAAAAAGTGGGCGGCATATTCGTGGAAGAGCAGGAGCCGGCCTATCAGGTCTGGATCAAGCGGGCAGCCAATGAGTGGATACGCTTCGGCAATGCCCAGCGTCTGTCGCGCGCCTCGGACTGCTTTAGCATCGGATCCTCAAATGTGGACTCGATCAACCAGATCGTCTATGAGATTCTTGAATCCAATAAACAGGGCCGCGACCTGCTCGAGCAGGAAGGCCTGGGCAAGGATTTCGTACAGCCCCTGAGCATGAACGGCGGCTGGATCAGCCCGCAGGAATACGGTTACTGGTGCCTGCATACAACCGATGTTTTCCCCGAGCAGGATCCGGCCCAGTGCAACCAGGCACTGGAGATCATCATGCGGGTCACGATGAGCCAGTTTCAGCGCCGGTCATCAGCCGCAGCTATTCATGTTTTGGGGCCTGCCTATGATATTTTCGGACCGCAGCTGTTTAATATCCACCTGATCATGAAGCAGTTCAAGCGGGAGTTCGACCCTGACAATTTATCAAACCCTGGCTATGCCACGCGGCCCGATGTTGTCTCGCCCGAGGATCTTGCCAAAATGATGGGCAAACATTGAATCAATCTACTGGAGAGTTGCATGGAAAAAATTTATGATGCTGTCATAGTCGGCGCAGGTCCTGCGGGGCTTATGATTGCCGATAAGCTCGCAAGCTGCGGAGCGAGCGTGCTTCTAGTCTAGTGTATCTTAAATAACTAGACATAGTTGGGTGACTATGTTAGTTTGGGGGAATGAAAAAACCACTCGTGTTGAATGCCGCTGACAGAAGCCTGCTTGAAGAATGGACCAAAGCCTATGGAACTCCCCAAC
>CAIWCT010000171.1 GCA_903911225.1 uncultured delta proteobacterium | reverse complement strand
CAAAAGTCTTCCTGGCCGGGGCTTACCGTAACAATCAGCTCTGCAATACCCGGGGCCTCTGCAAAAACCCGCAGTGTGTGGGCAAGCAGCGGCATGCCCTGAAGGATGATATAGGGCTTTTTAATGCTGCTGCCCATGCGTTCACCACTTCCGGCTGCGGGGATAATTGCCGCGGCTTTCATGTCACATGCATCTCCATATAAAAAAAGCAGGCCCCAATGACATGGCCTGCTTTAATATTATCCAAATTTACATAAAAAGAAATGCTAATTTTCAAATATGGCTGCGATATTTTTCTCCACATGGTCCTCTGTTGTCTTCTGGGCAATGGAAAGTTCCTTGACGAGCAGGCCCTTGGCAATATCCATCATGCGGCGTTCACCAAAAGAGAGGTCTTTGCCAATCTTCAGAAGAAACAGGTCACGCAACACAGCCGCAACCTCATAGACTGAGCCGGTCTTGATCCGGTCCATGTACTCACGATACCGGCGATTCCAGGTCTGAGAATCGGTTGGAGCGGATTTTTTGTCTTTTAATATTTTATAGACTTTTGTTGCATCCTTATTGCTGATAATGCTTCTCATGCCAACCTGCTCGACATTATCTGTCGGCACCATGATGGTCATCCCATTGCCCAGGATGCGCATTATATAAAATTTTTGTTTTTTATCATGTCCAGCGGACATATCCTTTTCCTCAACAGCCTCTATAACACCTACGCCGTGGGTAGGATAGACCGCCATATCGCCTTTTTTAAACATAGAGCAATCCTCCCGATAAATAAAATCAAAAATTAAAAGAAACCGGCTGTTCTGTGGCCCCCCATGCCAAGTTCAGGAATTGTATAAGAATACAGTAAGAATCGATTTGTTCTCGCGCGGGACTTAAAACAAAAACAACCACAATGCTTATATCAAAATTTTAAAAAAAAGACAACTAAAAATATTGGATGATAGTAGGCAATTGGAGTGCGGGAATAAAAAATGCGGAAAAATCAGCGCTTTGGCTGGGCGTTGCAGTAAATAAAAAACAGCGCTTGCGTAGACATACCAGTACGGGGCACAAGAAGAAAGAGACGCTTTACAGGCAAAAAACCAGTAACAACAGGCATAGTGCTCAGCGGCTGCAAGAAAAAGCTTCTGTTGAAATTTTTAGCTGTGCGTTTTATTTTGTTGCTGCAGTTCCCGGCGCAGCTTTTTAACTGCGCGGCTGAGCCTGAACCTTTGGATCACATCAAGCAGGTTACCAACTACGACACCTACAAAAAAAGGTATGATTACAATCCCCCAGATGGGGAACGTATCTGACATACCATTGTAGTAGGTCACAGTGACTGCCTGACTGTTTTGCATGGCGAAATAGACCAGAGAAATCAGAACCGCAACAATGCAGCAGGTGTTCAGAAATATTTTCATCGCGCCTCAGTCTTCAGCAAAAAAATTCTTCTATGCAAATCAAACCTTGGTGGCAGGCTGTTTTGTTATAATGCCTGCAATGGTTTCGCGACGAAACCTCCAGGAATTGCCGACCCGGAATCCCGGCAGGTCGCCTTTTTTAACCAGCTTGTAGACCGTTATTTTTGAAAGCTTCAAAAAATCGGCCACTTCTTCCACTGTCATGATTTGCGAAGGTTCTTTTGATGTTGTCATGACTCACCTCTGCTCCTGTTAGATTCTTTTTAATCTGTTCAATCAAGAAAAGGATTAAATTTAATGCTTCAACCTTTTGTAATGTCCTATTAATCTCTTTTTTAACACATACAAAAAAAAAATCAATAAAAAACTTATTATCACATGATTTAAATAAATAACCATAAAAAGCCCCCTCCTTGTTCTATAAATGTTGTCCTGCTCAAGTGAAGGACAATACATCGCTCCTATAAAAAGAGTTTGAATATATGTTTTAGTTTTACTGCTGTCAGTAAAAACTCTATAAGAAATCATCAAGGAAAATTTTATTAAACAATAATAACGCGCCGGTGATTGATTTAAAGAAGTACAAAAAACGATTGGCTTCAACTGTCAGTAGCTCAAATTTCAATATACAGGCAGTTTATTATCTGCTAATCATTTATAAAAGTGCTTGAAGCTGTAAACCGGCATTCAATCATTGAAAAAATGTTTCAGTGTATTATTTAATAAAATAGATGCTTGGTACCTGCCGGGTTTGTCATAAGGATAATAGCAATCCTGCCCGGAATTTGGAGCAACAGGTAAAAACACAACCAAAACAGCAGCAGGCGCAGCAGGAGCTGTCTGCAGCATAATAAGAGAAACAACTATGTATGAAATATCAATTGAAACGGCTTTTTCTGCGGCCCACAGGCTTCGGAATTATCAGGGCAATTGTGAGGCGCTGCATGGCCACAACTGGAAGGTACAGGTGACTGTTCAGGCCGGCGTACTCAACGATATCGGCCTTGCCATTGATTTTAAAATTTTAAAAAAAATCACCAGTGAAACACTGGCGCGCATGGATCATGTCTGCCTCAACGATATTGCGCCATTCTGCGATATAAACCCCTCATCGGAAAATATTGCCCGGGAGCTGTATGAAGAAATGAAAACAAGCCTTGCGGCTTTTGGCGTCAGTCTCGTGAAGGTTTCCGTTTGGGAATCCGATAATGCCTGGGCATCCTATTATGAAGGGTAATGCTGAGATGACGCTCAAAGACATTCAGAGCCAGAAAGACCATCGCCGGATAGAAATCGACAAGGTCGGCGTTAAGGGTATAAATTATCCGATAGTAGTGCTCGATAAAATAAATAAAGTCCAGCACACGGTAGCCACGATCAATATGTATGTGAGCCTGCCGCACCACTTTAAGGGCACCCATATGAGCCGCTTTATCGAGGTGCTCAACACCTACCGCCACGGCATCAGCACGCAGAATATCTCTGAAATACTCATAAAAATAAAGGAAAAGCTCCGGTCGGAATCGGCGCATATCGAAATTCTTTTTCCTTTTTTTATCGAGAAAAATGCGCCGGTCACCGGCGCGGCAAGCCTCATGGAATACACCTGCCATCTTCTCGGATCGCACAGAGAAAAGCTCGACCTGATTGTCGGCGTAGAGGTTCCGGTAACGACACTGTGCCCCTGTTCACGGGAAATCAGCAATTACGGAGCCCATAATCAGCGCAGCCTTGTGCGGGTGCAGGTTCGCTTTAAGAAATTTTTTTGGATTGAAGATCTGATAGCCCTTATCGAATCCTGCGCTGTTAACGAAATCTATCCGCTGCTAAAACGTCCAGACGAAAAATTTGTCACTGAAAAGGCCTATGACAATCCAATGTTTGTGGAGGATATAGTGCGCTCCGTTGCCGCCAGGCTTGAGCTTGACGCCAATGTAACCTGGTATATGATAGAATCGGAAAATTTCGAAAGCATACATAATCACAGCGCCTATGCGCTGGTAGAAAAGCAATAACCGGTTGTGCCCCGGCCGCATGCTGCAAACCGTGAGACCGTCTGGGCATCCGGAAGCATTTTTATAGCAGGCAGACATTCCCGGGCATTATAAAAATATCACCAGCTGTATCCCATTAAGATTTTTATCTAAAATTGTATGAAACAGATCCGCATCGGCTATCTTTCCACGCTGTATCACACCTCCCATATCCTGAAACACCAGGGATCAATTGATGTCGAGCTTGGAGTTGAGGCACAGTGGCGGCTGTTTGGAACCGGCCCTGCCATGATCGAGGCTTTTGCACGGGAAGAGCTCGACCTTGGCTACATCGGCCTTCCGCCTGCCATGATCGGCATCAGCCGAGGCTTGCCCCTGAAATGCATCGCCGGCGGGCATATCGAAGGCACGGTGCTGGTTGGACCCGCTGCCATGGGCACTGCTCAAAACGCCGATGATATAAGAGGTATCCTTGAGCAGTTTACAGGCAAAAAAATCGGCGCACCTGCCCGCGGCTCGATTCATGACATCATCATCCGCCACCTTTTGGACAACAATGGCGTCGCCGGGGCTTCTGTGGTCAATTACGCCTGGGCCGATCTCATGCCGCAGGCCATCGCAGACGGCGAGATTGCAGCAGCAGTAGGAACCCCGCCCCTTGCGGCTGTTGCGCAGGCCTGGTACGGCCACAGCATTATCATACCACCCCGGTTTTTATGGCCTTTCAACCCCAGCTACGGCATCGTCGTGCATGCATCCATGCTGAAAGAGGGGGGGTTTCTGAAGGGCTTTATCGGGCTGCATGAGCAGGCCTGTAACTGTATTCGTGAACAGCCGGATGAGGCTGCCCGGATTCTGTCGCAGGCAGTGAAGGTCGTCGATGCGGAATTTGTGCAGAAGGTGTTTGCGATTTCACCGCATTACTGCGCGGCCCTGCCTGAGGCCTATCGCGCGTCAACCATGGCATTTGTGCCGGTGCTGCGGGATCTGGGGTATATCAACCGGGAGCTTTCGGAGAAGGAAATTTTCGAAATTTCCTTCATCGGGCAGTTGCATACCGGGCCGCACCATTACTGATCGTCATGCTTCTTCCTGACCGGGCAGCCCTCAACAACGACGGTAAACTCGCCTTTTATCACAGCTCTGCCGAGTTTTTCTGCAATGACGGGAAGCGTACCGTATATGAATTCTTCATGAAGCTTGGTAAGTTCCCGGGCAACAACTGCGCGCCGCTCGCCGAGCACCTCGATCATATCGGCAATGGCTGCCTGAATCCTGTAGGGCGATTCGTAAAAAATGAGTGTTCGCTCTTCGCCGGCTATTTTTTTGAGCAGATTTTTGCGCTTGCCCGACTTGGGGGGCAGAAATCCTTCAAAGGCAAAACGGTGCACGGCCAGGCCCGAGGCGCTGAGTGCGGCAATGGCGGCACATGCGCCGGGCACGGGCACAACGGTAATGTCTGCTGCGATAGCCGCAGCAACAATGCGGAAGCCGGGATCTGAAATAGTGGGCGTGCCGGCCTCTGAAACCAGGGCAATATTTTTCCCGGCCTGCAGCTCTCCGATCAGCCAGCCGGTTTTCACCTGCTCATTATGCTCAAAGTAGCTGGTAAGCGGCTTCTTTATGGTATAATGGTTTAAAAGGATGGATGTTTTGCGCGTATCCTCTGCGGCAATAAGATCAACCTCCGCAAGAATACGCAGCGCCCGCATGGTAATATCTTCGAGATTGCCGATAGGGGTGGAAACGATATAGAGTGTGCCTGCCGACATGCCTGATAGTCCTTTTTAGAAATGCTTTTATAAAACAGAAGTTTAATGCATCCGGAAGGAGCTGTCCACAGATTATGAAAAAAAAGAGACCATCGATAAGCCTGTCACCGCAGCTTGAGCAGCTGCTCAGCAGCCATGCGGGCATACAAGAGGGGCTGCATAAAAACAAAAAATTGCTGCAGGAGCTGGCTGCTGCCGTGAAAGCGCTCTCGGATGCCTATGTTGAGCCGGAAAAATGTGACTGGAAAGCGCTCTACAAAAAGACGGCCGCCGTGCAGGCCTACCTGCTCTATTATTTACCGGTGAATCTGGTAAAGCTTTTCCCTCTGCTGGACGAACTTGTTAAAGGCGGCGCTTTCGATCTCGCGCAGAGGCAGCATATGTCCGTACTTGATATCGGGTGCGGTCCGGGCACCTTCATGCTTGGGCTGCTTGAATACCTCTGCCACGTCAGCAGAACGGATGCTTCGGGCCTTCAGTCAATTTCCCTTACCGGTGTCGACCGCATCAAAGACAGCCTCGCCGCCGCAGACAGCCTCATACGGCAGTATTGCAGCCTGGGCTTCCTGCCGCCGGGCATGGAGGTGAAGGCGTCGTTCAGGCAGGGCTCAGTGATCTCGCCGGACTTCCTGAAAAGCCCCGAACTCTATGATCTCATTATCGCAGGCAATATCATTGCAGAGCTGCAGGGCGAAGCGCTTAGCGACTGTCTGGCAGCAATCACCGGGCATCTGGCCCCCGGCGGCGCGCTCATTATTGTGGATCCCGGTACGCGCCGCGCGGCACGGCGCCTGCTTGATGTCAGGAACATGCTTCTGCAGCATACTGAATTGCGGCTGTATGCCCCCTGCCTCTGCGCTGCGTCCTGCCCCCTGCAGGATGACCCCGGGCAGTGGTGCCATGAAAAACTGTTCTGGCATCCGACGGAGGCGATTCGCCTGATCGACGGTGTGCTCGGTTTCACCAAAGAGAAAGGGATCAAGTATTCCTTCCTCAGTTTTGTAAAGAATGATGTTGAGCGGCTGAGCATTCATGCCGGCATGGCAAAAGACAAGATCTGGCGGGTCGGAAGCTATGTGATAAAAAACAAGGGGGAGGATCGGCTGTGGGTCTGCAATGGAGAGCAGCGTCTGCAGCTGCGCCGCCTTGAGCGCAACAGTTCAGAGACAAACAGTGATTTTGAACAGGCTGAACGCGGCGATCTTGTTTTTGTAGATGGCGCCGTGCCCCGCATCGCCTTTCATGATTTACCGCGGGATGCAGTGTTTACTATTGTAAGATAAATCAGGCAGCATTATTTTCAGAGACCGAAAAAAATCATACTTAAAGCAATGCCGTCATCACCCTCTCCGCCATTTATGGGGGAGAGGGCCGGGGTGAGGGGCATCAATTGCGCAATTCCGTCTTTGAAATATGGCCGCCTCATGCTCTGGTTCGCAGTCATGAGTTCGGAGTATGAAAACCCCGCACTCATGACTCCGAACTGCCTTTTACATTTTTGCTCCGAACTCTGAACTCACGGGCAGACACGAAGGTCGGCCCCTACTCCGAACTATTGGGGCGTATGCCACATGACCCTACACTCCGAACTCATGACTCCGAACTGATTTATCACAAGCTCTGCCGTATGGTCTTCTGCGTCTGCTCCAGCAGCGATTCATAGTCGCGGCCTTCCGGGTATATGGGCTTTAAAAACCGCAGCGTTATCTTGCCGGGCCGGGGAAAGCGGCTGCCGATGGACAGTGATTCAAAAGCGCCCTTGATGGCAACAGGCACAATGGGCACATTGAGCTCCTTGCTGAGAATGGCAAAGCTTTTTTTAAACGGCAGCAGGCTTCCGTCACGGCTTCGGGCGCCTTCGGGAAATATGACCATGTTCCTGCCGCTTTTGAGCACGGCGGCCGTCTGCTGCAGGGCAAGCTTCAGGCCGCTGTTGATGTTGGCAACGATAACATTGCTGTTTTGCGCCATGAGCCGTCTGAAGGCCGACCGGAAATGCTTTTCCTTGGCAATAAAGAAAGTCTTTTTCATAATGCTGCCCTTGATAGAGCTTGCCACGATCAGGGCGTCCATAAAGCTCTGGTGATTGGGGGAAAAGATGCAGGCAACATTGGCCGGAATATTTT
>CAIWCT010000170.1 GCA_903911225.1 uncultured delta proteobacterium | reverse complement strand
TGGCAAGAAAACGGCATCGAGATTGATCATAGTCCGAAGGGCAGAGGCGTCTGGCTTGACAACTCCAGGGTTTCTAAAATTTTACAATCCCTATCGCCGCACATTAGGGAAGCCGGCCCCGTACTGCATGGCGACAGTGAAAAAATAAATTCCCGCAAAATAAAAAAATTTGCAGAGAACTACCTTAATATACATGTGCTGCGCCGTAAAAAACCGTGGGTTTGCTGTGCATTAATGCTGGACACGTAGAAGGAGTTTCATGTTGTGAAAGTCAAAGAATCTTTCTGGTTTAGAAACCGCGGATGGCTGGGTCTTGTGTTTTTTATCCCGGCCATTGCCGGGGTGGTTTTCAGCAAACCAACAATCGCGGATGATTCGCTGCTTGATTTTTTCATGACCTTAACGGGATGGCTCTGCTTTATGCTCTATCTGACGTTCCGGATCTGGGCAACCATGTATATCGGCAGCCGCAAAGATAAGCAATTGCAGGATCAGGGGCCCTATTCCCTAAGCCGTAACCCTCTTTATCTGGGCAGTTTCTGCTTCGGCCTTGCCACAGCATTTTTCTTAAAAAGCCTGCTGCTGCTGGGGGCAGTCACAGTGGTGGCTGTTATTTATTTGAAATGGATCATTCCGGCTGAAGAAAAAGTTCTGCTGGGCGTTTTTGGCAGACATTTTCAGGATTATATTCGCAGGACGCCGAGAATCGTTTCAACCATACGCAGCTATGCCGCAGCCGATACCGTTGTCGTTAACCTGAAAGCGATGAAACTTGAGGCCCGGCGGCTCTGGCTTTCGGGGCTGTGGCCTCTGGGTGCTGAAGCACTGATGCACCTGCGAAGCACCTCATGGTGGCCATGTTTTTTTAATATGCCGTAATCAGCCACGGATCCATAGACAATATACGCATACAAATCGTGTGCGGGTAGAGGCGATTTACTAAACGGCAAAGGCAAGCTTTGCTTTGATAAAACTTTTTTAAGGCCACGTAATGGAACTGCTGCTTAAAGGCATGGATATACTGCTGCATCTGGACAAATACCTCGATCTGATGCTCCAGACAATGGGGCTGTGGTCGTATGCGATTCTTTTTTTAATAATTTTCTGTGAAACCGGGCTGGTGATAACACCCGTGCTGCCGGGCGATTCCCTGCTGTTTGCCGTGGGAACATTTGCCGCCCTCGGGTCGCTTGACCTGACCGTTGCCATGGTGTGCATGGCCATTGCCGCAATTGCCGGCGATACGGTCAATTACTGGATAGGCCATTACCTGGGGCCGAAAGTCTTTCATGAAGAAAAATCGCGCTTTCTGAACAAAAAACATCTTGAGAAAACTCACGAGTTTTATGAAAAATACGGCGGCAAAACCATCATCATCGCCCGCTTCATCCCCATCATCCGCACCTTTGCCCCTTTTGTAGCCGGTATCGGCAGCATGAACTACGCAAAATTTTTCGCCTACAATATCGTCGGCGGCATTGTCTGGATAGTCTCACTGACGCTTGCCGGGTATTTTTTTGGCACCATTCCCGTTGTTAAAAATAATTTCACCCTGGCCATCATGGCCATCATCGTGATTTCCATTCTGCCCGGCATTATTGAAATTCTGCGGCAGTGGAGGTTGAATAAAAACACATGCTCATGAAACGCTCCTGCCGATATAAAAAATATAGGCATCCGTACTCTGACGAAAAAGCGTTGCTCCGCCAATAGTTGCCCCGCCTGTTTTATTATTCATTGAGCAACTCAAATAAAAAACCGGCACGGTTGACTGTCTGACAAGCTGTCCTTAGCCTTTTGAATGGTCGCGGGCGATGAGCATGTAGATTGAAGGGATCACAAAGAGGGTAAACAGGGTGCCTATGGCCATCCCGCCGACAAGAACAAGGCCGATGGAATTTCTTGCAGCAGCCCCGGCGCCTGTGACCAGTGTCAGGGGAAAGTGGCCGGCAATGGTCGCGACACTGATCATGAGAATCGGTCGCAGCCGCGACTGGCAAGCTTCGCGAACGGCTTCAAGTTTGGAGTGCCCTGCCAGCTGCAGCTTATTGGCAAACTCGACGATGAGAATGCCGTTGCGGGAAACAAGGCCGATCAGGGTCACCAGACCCACCTGGGAGTAAATATTGAGTGTCGTGGTCCAGCTATTGGTGAAAAACGGAATATTGGGGCTGGGCATCTTCAGAAACATAAAGATAAGAGCGCCGAAAAGAGCCAGGGGCACGGATCCGGCAAGAATGACCAGTGGATCCCGGAAGCTGTTGAACTGGGCTGCAAGCACAAGAAAAATAAGCACCATGGCAAGGCCGAAAGCAGGCAGGAATTTCTGCCCTTCGGTCCTCAGCTGTCGAGACTCACCCGTATAATCGATAGTGTAGCCGGTGGGCAGAATTTTTGCAGCCTCAGTTTCAAGAAAGCTCAGCGCTTCATTAAGCGGACGCATGGCCACTCCGCTTATTTTCACGCTGTTGAGCTGCTGAAATCGGTTGAGCGACCGGGCAACAGTGGTATTTTTGATCTCGGCAACCGTGCTGAGCGGCACAAGCTGCCCCTTTGGCCCGGTTACATAAATATTCTGCAGCTGGTCCGGATTGA
>CAIWCT010000169.1 GCA_903911225.1 uncultured delta proteobacterium | reverse complement strand
GTGCCGCAGGCCAGCGACTCAAGCGCCACGATGCCGAAGCTCTCATACAGCGACGGCACGGCAAGGACATCGGCGGCGCTGTAATACAGCGGCAGCTCCTGCTGTTCTATCCTGCCGGCAAACCGGACGGCGCCGTCAAGGGACAGCCCGCGCGCCAGATCCCTGAGCCGGCGCATTTCAGGGTGCGCCCGGCCGTCACCGCCGGCAATCACGAAGCGCACCGGCTCATTCTTTAACAGGCCAAGGGCCTGAAGAACCCGGCTGATGCCCTTCAGGGGATCAAACCGGCCAACATAGAGAACAATTTTTTCATGAATATCAAGGCCGAGCCTTTGCCGGGCGGACATTCTGTCAAGGGGCCGGAACAGTTTCAGGTCGACTCCGCAGGGCGCAATGCCGATTTTGCTTTTAACGACATGATAATAACGGCTCAGGTTTTGCTGTTCCCTGCGTGACCCCACGACGATGCGGCTGCAATCCTGCGCAACTTGTTTTTCAACGGTGATGCGCAGTTTCGGCTCATGGCTGCCGTTGCCTATGATATTTTTCAAAAGCCCCAGCGTGTGGAACGTGGTGAGATGCGGGACGTCCCAGCATGCCTGCGCCCTGCTGCCGAGACAGCCCGAGAGCCAGTAATTGCTGTGCACCAGGTCATAGGCAGCGCCAGTGCGCAGGCGGAAGTCCTCAAGCCGCATAAAAAAATCCGGCAAATGCGGGTACAGGGCATCTTTGGCAAGCCGGTAGGTGACAAGTGCCAAGACATCGTAGACAGAAAAACGTGCCATAACATCGTAGACACTCATATTCTCGGTCTTTGACAATTGAATCAATAGATGCAGCATTTATAGTAATGAACACCCACAGGATTTATTAACTTTTACAGGAGGTGTTCATGAAGAAAGATGTGAAGCAAGAACGACAATGGGCTGTAGAGCGTTACCGTGCAGGAGAAAAGCCCCATTCCATCTGTGTCAGTCTTGACCATAATCGAGCCTGGCTTTACAAATGGATTACGAGAGCAACACAGGGTGATCCGCACTGGTATCAAGATAAATCCAGAAGGCCACATACCCACGGAATCCATACGCCGTCAGAGATTGAAGAGTTGGTTAAACTGACACGCCTCAGTCTGTATAATAAAAACTTGTTTTGTGGCGCACAGGCCATTCAATGGGAGTTACAAGATCTGAGCGTATCCCAGACACCCTCACTGCGAACGATCAATAGAATTCTGGCTCGCAATAATTTAACCAACCGTCGCACTGGGAGGTATCAGCCGAAGGGCACGGCCTATCCCGTATTGCCTGCCGAGTATCCCAATCAGATTCATCAGGCCGATTTTGTTGGCCCCTGCTATCTTAAAGGGCCGCTTCGTTTTTACAGCCTTAATTTGGTCGATCTGTGCACGGGCAGGTGTGGCATAGAACCCATGGATACCCGCTGCGGACAGTCTATTACCGATGGATTCTGGGCTATATGGAAACGTGTCGGCATACCTTCTCATCTGCAGGTGGATAACGAAATGAGTTTCTATGGCAGTCCGATTCATCCACGGGGCATGGGGCCGCTGATTCGATTATGTCTGCATAACGATGTCCATGTCTGGTTTATCCCTGTTAAAGAGCCGTGGAGAAGCGGTGTAGTGGAAAAATTCAATGACCATTATGAACAAAAATTTCTTAAAAAAGTCGACATGGGTTCAAGCGTTGAATTACGCCAAGGGTCCCTTGATTTTGAATACCGCCATAACAGCCAGTATCGTTACAGCAAACTGGGAGGCAAAACACCGCTTGCGGCTCTGGCGGCAATGAGTAAAAAAAAATGCGTTTCCCTCAGGATGATCAAACACCGAAGTATCCCCTGTCAAAGCCGGAGCAGGGGTTCTATCATCTTGTCCGGTTTATACGAAGCGATTTGAAACTAAACGTATTCGGAGAAACCTTCAGACTGCCATCAAGTCTTCAATACGAATATGTCGTTGCAACTATTGATGTCAAAGAACAAAAACTAAAAGTATTTTTAGATTCCTCACAAGTAGAGGAATTCGGCTATGCGTTAAGATAAACAACTTAACATTTAACTGTGCGATACCTTGAAGTGTCTACGATGTCCTGGCACTTCAAGGTGTCTACGATGTCTTGGCACTTGTCAATTAAGTATTAAGTTTCAGGTAAAACCCAACTTAACTACTTAACCCTTAAAACTTAACCCTTCACTAAATTCCGCCCTCCGACATCTACCCTACAACGCCGAACTCTTTGCCGGCGGCGCTGATTGCTTCCAGCGCCACGGCCAGGTCATCGCGGCTGTGCGTCGCCATGACCGTAAGGCGCAGCCGTGATGAGCCGGGCGGCACCGTTGGCGGCCGTATGGCCTGAATAAAAATGCCTTCTTCAAAAAGGCGCGCCGCCATGGCGACAGCCTTTTCAGGGGCGCCGATCATGACCGGTATGATGTGCGTTGAGCTGCCAAGTGTGTTGAATCCGCAGGCCTGCAGGCCTTCGCGCATGAAATCGGCATTTTCCGAAAGCC
>CAIWCT010000168.1 GCA_903911225.1 uncultured delta proteobacterium | reverse complement strand
TGAGGAATGTCTGGAGAGAGCCTTTCAGCAACTCTACAAACGGCTCCTTAACCGGGTACTTGCGGGATCCGCACAGCACCGAATGCTCTAAAATATGGGCAACGCCTGTAGAGTCACGCGGCGGGGTGCGGAAGGTGATGCCGAAGACCTTGTTGGTGTCATCGTTGACTAGCGACAGCAGTTCTGCGCCCGTGGCGACATGCCGGTAGAGAAAAGTTTCTGTTTTCAGCTCAAGAACTGGCCTGTCGCAAATCAGTTCAAAACCGTGGTATGCGTTCATGGATAACCTCTGTGGTATGAAAAGCTGCATGCGGGCCGCAGGGGGACTACTCGGACCCGTCCTCCAGCGAAAGCCGGCATTTTTTTATCTCGGGAATAATATGAAGAAATGCATCAAATATCTGCGGATCGAAATGTACACCCCGATCTTTTGCCATGATCTCAAGCGTATTTTTTTCTGTCATGGCCTGCCGGTACACGCGCTCATGCACGAGCGCGTCATAGACATCAAGAATAGCCACCATACGGGCCGATTCAGGTATCTGCCCGCCGATAAGGCCGTATGGATAGCCGGTTCCGGCCCACTTTTCATGATGCGAAAGGGCGATATCACGGGCCATATTCAAAAGAGATATATCCGAGCCGCTCAGAATCTGAGCGCCGATGGTCGTATGTGTTTTGATGACATCAAACTCCTCGGATGTCAGCAGCCCCTGTTTGAGCAGGATGACATCGGGCACGCCAATCTTACCGATGTCGTGCATGCAGGCTGCAATGCGTATTTCATCCCTGAACCTTTCTTCCCAGCCGAGCTCTCCCGCAAGCAGATAGCAGTACATGCCAAGGCGCCGTGTGTGCGAGCCTGTTTCAATGTCGCGGTATTCACAGGCCGAGGTCAGGCGCATGCAGATTTCCTCCTCCCGGCGGCGGACATCTGCCGTGCGCGAGCGCACATCATTTTCAAGGCGGGCCTCATACTGCCTGCTCTGCATGTGCAGACGCCGGCGCTCAAGGGCATTGACCACGCTTATGGCGATTTCGTTCAGGTCAAATGGTTTGATCACAAAGCCGTAGGCGCCAAGCTGCAGAGCCTTGACAGCCGTTTTGCGATCATCAACCGCCGTTACCATAATAACGCCCATATCGGGGTATTGTTCTTTGATAATCGTCAGCAGCTCTATGCCTGTTTTACCCGGCATCATGATATCTGAGACGACCAGGGAATATGCTTCCTGCTCGAGTTTGCCAAGGGCCTCTTCGGCCGAATGGGCAATGTTGCAGACATAGCCTTCAGCCTCAAGGCATTTTGCTATGATGTCGCTGATGAGCACTTCATCATCAACAACCAGAATCATGTCTTGAGCCGCCTGATTTAACAAAAACAACCTCGTCATTCTTTAGTGAAAGGATTGCAGGTGCGAGAAGGCCTCCTGTTGCCAAGGATGCGGTAGTAATATATAAGTTAATATCATGGGCACATAATTTTTTCAACCAATCAGCCACAGCTATTCTCCCGCGGTCGTACCATCGGCATGTCCGCAGGCCTCCTTATTGTCAGCCAAACAGCCCCTGCTTTTAATTAATTGTCTAATAAATTTTGAATTATTGCAATATAAAGATATTCTATTATAACAAAAATAGCATATCTTT
>CAIWCT010000167.1 GCA_903911225.1 uncultured delta proteobacterium | reverse complement strand
TGAATAAACCTTCATCTATAAGCTCTTTACGCATTAATGCCCTTTAAGTTCAGCCATAATACTGCCGACTGGAAACTCACATACAATTCTAACCGGCAGTCGTCTGTCGTCAGCGCTTATCCATAGCTTCACAGTGGCCCCGGATATATTTTTAAATATATCTGAAAATTCTGAAAGCAGGGGCTCAACCAGGTACGTATCATACTCACCGCCTTCTACGCGCACCCTTTGTTTCCCGAGCACTTTCGCCCTGACGACGGCGCAATGAAGGCCATCAGAAACGGGCTTTGAAATTTGGCGCAATCCCTTCAGGTCAAGCAGGCGAAAGGCATACAAAACCGACAGCGGATCAAAAGCGCCGGGCACGAGCGCTGTCGGCCTGAATTTTTTCCCGCTAAGGCAATACTGCGCCTCGCTTTTTTTCCAGTCAAAGGTAACAGTAACATCCTGTTGCCTTGCACCGTCCCTCTGCTCTTTATACAAAAGCGCATGCGTCATACCGGAATCAGCATACGACTCGACACGATCCGCAATCATAAGAAGCGCATCAAGAACAGGAGAGGTCTCGGCAGTCATAACAAAATGATAGGCGGGGATATTGTTTATTTTAGCCATGGGCTTAACTTCTAAGGTCGCCTCGCCGGCGGGAAAATCTGCCAGGTAGACACTGTAATAAAGTTTTTCTCCCGGCTTGAAGGGCATGGTGTCTGCTGCAGGGCACAAACGTACTGCCAGGAGAAATATGACTGTTAGATAAAATACTGTTCGTGACTTTTGATGCATGCGCTGCTTCCCCTTTACTTTACATAGTGCCCGCTGTTTAATCCCCTGCTATCGGACTCCACATGAGCTATCCCTTGAAGCACCATGTGGCTCACTTACAACTTCAATTTATCATAATAATAAAAGGCGCTTAACAGTGCAACTGCTTATAGCGTTAATTAAACAGACAACATGCTGTTGGGGGATGGTTTTATTAAAGAAGTAATGAAACATTACGGCCCCGGTCTAATAATCAATCCGACTAAAAAAAATTCCACGCTAACATGCCCAAACTGTTTTTCGCAAAATACGCGCAGCCACACTGCCAAATATCATGCGGCCTCCCCGGTATTTATAAAGCAGAAAAAATACCCGCACTTAATCATCCCGCAGAATCCATAGCTTTCACACAATACCTCCATATTTTCTCCATAGTCGAATGCTACTTTTGTATGCAGAGCGCAGTTCACAGTAAAGATTGAACCCAGTGAACGGAAAGGAGGTGAGCGGTCCGACGATTACAAAAATTTGATTCTCCTGCTTCAAAGGCCGAACCCGGCACAGCATCAAAAAACATTAATTAGCAAAGGAGACAGACAATGAGATTGTTTCGTATTTCAAACATAGCGCTTATGTTTTTCATGCTTCTCATCAGTGCGGCAGGGGCTTTTGCCCAGCAAGGCAATGGGCCGCCTCCTCCGCCTCCAGGGGCAGGGTTATGCACCGACGGGCAATCCCTGTTTGTTATGACCGGCGATACCCTGTATCAGTATTCCGCAGCGGATCTCGTGCTTGTAACAACTGTTGCGCTTCCTAAACTTGCCCCGCCGACAGACAGCGACAACCAAACGCAGACATCCAAGTTTATGGCGCGCTGGGCCGAAAAGGTTAAAAGCATCAGGTCACAGGTCAGCAGTAAAATCAGCAGTGATGTCAGCGGAGACAACCAAACACAGCCACCACCTCCGCAGCAAGGCTCCGGACTATGCACTGACGGCACGTATCTATTTATGCTGAGGGGCCACAGCCTTCAGCAGTACACAGTAGCGGATATGACGCTTGTAAAATCGGTTGACCTGCCAAAACCTGAGCCACCGCCAACAGCTGACTAATGAAAACTAATTTATATATACAAAAGGGCATACCGGAGCAGCAGTGGCTGGTATGTCCTGTTTTATTGCTCTAATAATTTTAATCCGAAGCTGCGGTCCTGAACGGCAAAATTGTTTAGTATGTACATAGCCTTCATTGCAGGCTTCTGCTTCCTTTTTTATAAATCAATTTGTTCCTCTTGCTGGTTTTGTGGAAGATGTTCATTGTCTTGTTTAGAGCTTAACACTTCTTAACAACTAATTCATAAATCAGCAAGGTACAGCATCTATAATTGTCTACTAGATTCAATTTCAGAAACGGCTGCTTCCGATAACAGTCTTTTGAAGGAATAGAGGTGATGCTAGATGTGAATGGCGTGACGAAACTTGTTGCCGCAGCAAAAAAGAGATTCCATGAATAAAATGCTTACAAACCAGTACAAGGAGCAAAACAATGAATAAAAAAAGATTTATACTTGCAGCAGCTTTCATTGCAGCGATGCTGCTGACCATCGGTTTCGGCACATCGCATGCCAAGGACGCAACGGGCATGACGGCTCCGGAGATGCAAAAATCCGGCAAGCCCGGTATGCTACCGCCACCGCCTCACGGATCACCCCTGCTTGGCTGCATCAGCCAGCTGGACAATATGACATCTGAAACCAAAAGCTCTATAGATGCGCTGGTGCAGGCACGCAAGGCGGCAAAGCGCAGTGATTTTTCAACCATGAAGACGCTTATGGATGCTTATTTTGCCGCATTAACGGCATCACCCATTGATGAGAATGCCCTTGCCAGCGCAAAGGAAGCACTGGTTGCCCATATGCAGGCCGATATGCAGAGCAATTTTGCAATAGAAAAGTCAATAGTCGGGCTTCTGACAGCAGAGGAATTGGCGGCACTGTCTACCTGCATGGCAAACAGCGGGCCGCCTATTAAATAATAGCAGGCAATGTCTCTGAAAGGATGGCTCATCCCCCTTTCCTGCGGTACTGCAGAAGTCGCGCGGCAGGTATCTCTACCCCCCCTTTTTTTTTGAATATCTTGGTGGAAACAAATTCCGCCGGCTTCTGTGGAACCCGTGGTTTTTAACGGGCAGACGGGGAACCAGAAAGAACTCAACAAGCATGGGGGAGTGGACCATAACAACAAATGCAGAAGAAGTTTATGAAAGGAGATCGCATGAAAAAGTCTATGGCAGATCGTCGAATGGGGGTTATCCTTGCGGCCATGATTTTTCTTTTCATGCTAACAACTGCGGCTCAAGTTGAAGCCAGACAGGCAAGTCTTAAAACCCAGCTTCGCAATAGTGGCATATCCATGAAGCTGGTAAGGCTTGACCGTACGGATGGATTTATGTTCGGGCTTTCCTTTACTGGCCCTAAAAAGCAGTCTATTGTCTTAGCTCCTGGGCTTGATCGCATGATTCTGGTTTTAACAGGCGGCCAGGAAATGATTCTCCAGGCCAACGGCACCGGTAACATGCAGATCATTCAGGCAACTGATGGCACCTATGTGCTGTGTGTTTTGACAGCCATGAACAGCTTTCTAACTAATTGGTCGACATGTCAAGGCGACACGGTTTGCCTGTTGACCTCGATTGTAACCCTGGTCACAGATATACTCAACTGTGGTTCTGGAACCACTTCGTAGTTAACGGATGAAGGCAAACCATACCATAAGATAGACATCTCACATGGTGGAATAATTCGCTCATAGTTTTGGGAAAACCGCGACAGGAGAGCAGGCAATCAAATTCGTTCTTGCAGCCATAGATAATTTTTGTGGTATAGTGCATGACAGATATGTGCTGTCAGAAATCTGTTAAGATAAAGAGGGATAGCCTGCCGCCGTATTTTATTTGCAAATGATGGGTTTGTTTGTAGAATAGGTTTATGCATGGCAAACTCATAATTTGATGGTGCATAAAAAGAGCATGGAGATTTTTCAAAAAACACCTGAGGATTCTGCGTCAATCCTGGTTCTCCTGATTGAAGATGACCAGCGGCTTGCCTCGTTGACGGCGCAGTATCTTGAGAAGCACGGGCTGACTTTGCAGCAGGCCCATGACGGCACTATGGGCCTGTCCGAGGCCATGAAGCTGCGCTATGATGTCATTCTGCTTGATGTGATGCTCCCGGGGCTTGACGGGCTTGAAGTATGCCGCAGGATCAGGCAGCACTCTGATGTGCCTATCATCATGTTGACTGCACGGGATGAAGAGGCGGACTGCGTTATGGGTCTGGAACTCGGTGCTGATGACTATGTAACAAAGCCATTTTCCTCGCGGGAACTGCTGGCCCGTATCAGAACCTGTGTGCGCAGGGCACGCGGAAAAGCCGGGCCGACGCGCCGGCCCCTTAAAATCGGGCAACTCACAATCGACCCGGGCAGCATGAGCGCCGCAATGCAGGGGAACAAACTTGATTTAACCGCCCATGAGTTCGAGCTTTTGCGCATTCTTGCAGAGCGTGCCGGCCGTGTTTTAAGCCGCGAGCAGCTCCTTGACCTTGCAAAAGGAAATGCCGAGGAGTCTTTTGACCGTTCAATCGATGTGCACATCTCACGGCTCCGCCAAAAGCTCGGCGATGACCCCAAACACCCGCGGCTGATCAAAACTGTTCGGGGCTCGGGGTACATGTACTCAGGAGGTGATGACCTATGAGCGTCCTGCAACGCATTGCTGCCTGGTCAACACAGCTGGTCGCGCGCGTCTACCTGTTTAGCAGCGCACTTCTTATCATTTCCGCGCTGGTTCTTTTTGGGATAGGTGCCTATGAAGGCGCGAAAAATTTTCAAAAATTTCCTATTTTTTTTCTTTCGGCTTTTTGCGAGCACTGGGATGAGCCAGAGGTCATGCAGGCCCGGGTAAAGCTCATTAAAGACTTGCAGGTTAATGAAAGGGTTACTCTGTACGACTCAGAAAACCATCTTATTCTCACAACAGTTGATCCGCCGCTGCCCCCCCTTACTCCTCAACAGATTCAAAGATTGCAGCAGGAAAAAAAGCTTTTCTGCCGATTTTCCGGCCCCAAGTTTGCCCTGGGCGTGATGCGCCATGGCGTTTTTGCAGGCTATGGTCTGATTGCTCCCCCGGAATTTTTCTCGCTGCCGGCCATCATTATTTCCTGCATCGTGATTTGTGCGGTTATCGGGGTTTTTTCAATCATGTTCGCCCGCTCGCTGGCCCAGCCAATCAGCCGGCTTTCTACTGTAGCCCGCGCCTTCGGCAAAGGAGATTTTACCGTCAGGACGCAGATCAAACGCAATGACGAGCTGGGGTATCTTGCACAGACATTTGATGAAATGGCTGACAGGGTGAATGATCTGCTTCGTTCTCAAAAAGAACTTCTGGCAAATGTTTCCCATGAGCTTCGCACCCCGCTTGCCCGAATTAGGGTAGCGCTTGACATTGCCGCAGAAGGCGCCTCAGAGCCAGATCAGAAGCAATGGTCTGATATTGTTCAGGACCTTGAAGAGCTTGAGCTGCTTATCGCAGACATTATGATGGCGACACGCCTGGATCTTGAACCAAAACAACACCGTCAGGCAGCATTGCCGCTGCATGTAGCGCCGCTGGCTCCGGAGCTGTTTTTGAACTCCATAGCTGATCGCTTTTCCAGCATGCATCAGTCGCATGTTCTTGAGCTCTCTGTTGAAGGCCCGCTTCCCGCCATTATGGCTGACCCGAGGCTTCTCCGGCGGGTTATGGAAAACATACTTGATAATGCCAGGAAATATTCAAGCCCCGGGAGCGCCATCGCTGTTCGTGCGCACCATGATACGGTAGGACTGGTTGTGGAAATTTCAGATCAGGGAATAGGTATTGCTGCGGCAGATATTGAAAATGTTTTCAAGCCGTTTTTTCGCGCTGACCGGAGCCGCACGCGGTCGACCGGCGGTGTCGGGCTCGGCCTTACGCTTTCTCAGCGCATTATTGAAGCCCATGGCGGCTCAATCAGCATTTCCAGCAGGATAAATTCAGGGACAACAGCGCGCTTTATAATCCCGCAGGCACCACAATCCGGCGCAGTGTCGTCTTCCTGACTCTGCTCAGGTTAAGACGGCAGCCAGCCACATTTCACCGCTTTTGCCACCGCCAATGCACCCCGCTTAACACTTCTTAATACTTTGGACATATTTCTGATATTTTCAAAGGATACAATACTAAACAGAGTCGCCACCCGCCACTGACTTCATTGCCGGGAATACGTGACTAAAATCCGCTTTGATGAAAGAAAGAGAGAATTGAAATGCTTCACATAGCCCTCAAAATGCTCTTCGGCGACCGCGGGAAATATATCGGCATCATAACCGGCATAGCGCTAGCCTCGGTCATCATGATCCAGCAGCCGGGCATACTGATTTCTATCTTCCAGATGATCTACGGATCCATTTCAGATATTTCCCTGCCGGATATCTGGGTGATGGATCCCAAAATACAGTCCCTTGAAGACTCAAAACCCCTACTGGACACCCAGCTCTACCGGGTGCGCGGCGTGCAGGGTGTCGACTGGGCTGTGCCCCTGTATAAGGGCAGCCAGAAGGTGCGTCTCACCAATGGGGAAACCACGTTCGCCAATTTGCTCGGTCTTGACGACGCCACACTTATTGGTGGGCCGGCTGTTATTCTTGAGGGCAAGCTCTCCGACCTGCGCCTGCCGGATGCCGTATTTGTGGATGAAGCAGGCGCCAAAGGCAGGCTTGCCAAATCGTCGGCCATGAAGGGCGGAAAGTCCGTGCCGCTACAGGTCGGCGATGTGCTTGAGGTCAATGACAAGCGCGCCGTTGTCCAGGGAATCGTCCGCGCCACCCAGACCTTCCAGTCTCAGCCCGTTCTGTACACAACATACAGCCGCGCGAAATATTTTGCCCTGAGCGAAAGAAAGATGCTGTCCTATATTCTGGTCAAGGCCAAACCCGGCGATGCAGTACAAACCGTGGCGCGGCGCATAACCAGCATAACCGGTCTGAGTGCCTATACGGCTGATGAATTCAAGGAAATGACGCTACAGTACATGATTGACAATACCAACATTATCAGCAATTTCGGCTTTGTCGTCATTATTGGTTTTTTGGTAGGGGCGGCCGTTACCGGTCAAGTTTTCTACAATTTCACGCTTGATAATCTGCGATACTTCGGCGTTTTCAAAGCCATGGGGGCCACTGACCGGGTGCTGGTGCTGATCATATGCTCACAGGCCCTGCTTGTGGGCTTTACGGGTTTCGGCATCGGCGCGGGCATCTGTGCGGCTTTTGCAGCAGCCACCAGCGGCAGCAGCGATTTATCCCTTGTTATTAACTGGCAGTTGCTTCTGGGAAGCGGTACGGCGGTGATGGTCATTATTCTTTTTGCAGCACTTCTTAGTCTTCGCAAGGTATTGCAACTTGAACCAGCCATCGTATTTAAAGGATCATCATGAACTCGACAGCGACACCAGCGGTGCGGTGCAACGGCATTACCAAAACATACGGCGCGGGCGAGGCCCGGGTAGAGGCGCTGCGCGGTATCGATCTTGAGGTGTATGCGGGAGAGCTGCTCATGATGGTTGGGCCTTCCGGCTGCGGCAAGACCACGCTTATCTCCGTTATTGCAGGCATACTGGATCATGACGGCGGCGACTGCGAGCTATTTGGCCAAAATCTTTACAGGTTTTCGCGAAAAGAACTCATCGCTTATCGCGGCAAAAACATTGGTTTCGTGTTTCAGGCCTTTAATCTTGTCCCCGCTCTGACAGTAGCGGAAAATGCAGCAATCCCACTGCTCCTAAACGGTGTACCTATGGACCGGGCCCTTGCCAAGGCAGTCGAGTGTCTTCATGAGGTAGGGCTTAAGGGCCGGGAAAACGCCTTGCCATCAGGGCTTTCCGGCGGGCAGCAGCAGCGCGTGGCCATTGCCCGGGCTCTGGTGCATAACCCACGGCTGGTCGTCTGTGATGAGCCCACAAGCGCACTTGATCATGAAACAGGAAGGCGTGTTCTGGATGTTTTGAAGAAGAGCGCTGTGTGCCGTGATCGCGCTCTCATCATCGTGACTCATGATGCGCGCATCTTTGAATATGCCGATCGCATAGCGCATATGGACGACGGGAAAATTGAAAAAGTAGAAAAGATGAACTGACAACCGGAGATATCGTTATGGTGCTTAAAAACAGAAAACTTCAGATCGTCGCAGCCGCCGGCCTTATACTGGCCTGTGTTGTTGCAGCACAATCCGCTAAGAAAGCACCGCCTGCACTGCCCCTGGCTCAGCCTGCCCAGGCGCCGTTTGTTTCCTATATCGGCGGCGCGGGTATGGTCGAAGCAAGTACCGAAAACATCAGTATCGGCGCTTCACTGCCGGGTACGGTGAAAGCACTATTCGTCAAAGTAGGCGACCGGACCAGGGCGGGTGATGGCCTGTTTCAGATCGATGGCCGCGAGTTTGATGCCGAGCTTTTAGTCAGACAGGCAACCCTGGTAAAAGCCCGGGCCGCTGTTAATGAAGCCCGGGCATCGCTTGAGGATTACCGGTCGCAGTATGCCTTGGTGCGGAGCACCAAAGACGGTAGGGCGGTCAGTGTCGATGATGTTCAAAAACGGCGCAATGCCGAATCAATCGCACAGGCAAAACTTGAAAGCGCAAAAGCGCAGGTTGCGGTAGCAGAGGCGGAACTGAAATCTACCGAAACAACACTCGATCGGCTGACGGTCCGCGCTCCCGTTGACTGCGAAGTGTTGCAGATAAACATTCGTTTGGGCGAATATGCGCAAACGGGAGTATTGTCAACACCGCTCATGCGCTTGGGGAATATCGACCGGATGCATGTGCGCGTTGATATCGACGAAAATGATGCCTGGCGCTTTAGGTCCGGCACCAAAGCAATCGCTTTCATGCGCGGCAACCGCGATCTTAAAACCGACCTTCAGTTCGTGCGTGTTGAACCCTTTATTACGCCCAAGACCTCCCTGACCGGCAGCAGCACCGAGCGCGTGGATACCAGAGTATTGCAGGTCATCT
Organism: uncultured delta proteobacterium; assembly: GCA_903911225.1. Classification (GTDB taxonomy): domain Bacteria; phylum Desulfobacterota; class WTBG01; order CAIYCZ01; family CAIRTM01; genus CAIWCT01. The sequence continues at coordinate 3,028 of CAIWCT010000167.1, read as the reverse complement.
ACAGATTTGATCCGAAAGATCTGCCCGCCTATGTGGGCCAGCAGATGGATGTTTTTATCGAAACTCCGGAAACCACGCTGGTAACCGCGCAGAAAGGCACGCCATGAAGCAGCAGCTAGTAATGACCGGGCTTATCTGCCTGATGGTAAGCAGCTGTATCACGGTCGGGCCTGATTATAAAAATCCGGCTTTACATTCTCCTGCCCACTGGGCTGAGCTCAAGGAAAATTCGCAACCGGCAGTTGCCCTTGAGCAGGCGGCCTGGTGGAAATCCTTTAACGACCCGTTGCTCGACCGCCTGATTGATGAGGCGGTCAAGACCAATTTCGATATCAGGCAGGCGCAGGCCCGGATAGTTCAGTCCCGCGCGGAAGCTGTGCAGGCAGGGGCTCCCCTGTGGCCGTCGGCCAGTGCGGGCGGCTCCCTGATACGTAGCGACAGCAGCGATTCCGCAATGAATACGGGAATGTCGGCGGGCTCGTTGGCATCTCCCCAAACAGTTTACAAAGCGGGCTTTGATGCAAGCTGGGAGATTGACGTGTTTGGCGCAGCGCGCCGCAGCATTGAAGCCGCACAGGCCCGGCTTGAAGCAAGCCGGGAGGACTTGCGGTCAACGCTGCTGACTCTGCTGGGTGATGTAGCGGCAAACTATATAACTTTGAGGTCCAGCCAGGAGCAGCTCGAAATTACGCGTCACAATGTTGCCGCACAGCAGCAGAGCGAAGATGTTACCCGCGAGCGCTACACCTTGGGGTTGACGAGCTATCTTGACGTTGCGCAGGCCCAGGCGCAAAAAAACACGACAGAGTCGGGTATGCCGGCGCTTGAAATCGCCATCAAGCAGTCTATTCATAGACTGGGCATTTTGCTCGGCAAAGACCCGGGCGCGCTCACAGCTGAATTAAAACCGGCAGGGCTTCTTCCAAAATCCTATGGCCTGATGGTGCCGGGGCTTCCCTCCGAGCTGCTACAGCGCAGGCCTGACCTGCGGCAGGCCGAGCAGACGCTTGCCGCTGCATCAGCCGACATCGGCGTTGCAACCGCTAAGCTGTACCCCAAATTCGACCTGACGCTTGGCCTTGGCCTTGAGAGCATTGGCACGGGTACATTTTTCGACAGCAAAAGCCGCTATTGGTCGATTGCCCCGGGTTTTTCGCAGCTTTTGTTCAATGCCGGAAAGACCAGGGCCGCCATCGCCGGTAGGAAAGCTGCCTATGAAGAGGCTGCGGCCCGTTACAGCTCGTCATTTCTCAAGGCTCTTGAAGAAGTGGAAAATGCACTGTCCGCCTACTATGGCGAGCAGGGCAGGCGGGGCATTCTCATAGATTCCGTTCGCGCTCATGAGGAAGCGGTAGAGCTTGCCAATGATCGTTATAGAAAAGGGCTTACCAGTTTTGTTGATGTACTTATAACGCAAAGGTCTTTGTATACCGCACAAAGCAGCCTCAGCCAGTCGGATGCGAATTTGCTTACCGATTTAATTTCTCTGTATAAGGCGCTTGGCGGAGGGTGGAGTATCGCCGAAAAATCTATGGCGTGCGCCAATACTCCTGTCCCGTGAGTTGTATGCCAATCCATAGATTAGCAGCAGGCAGCTTACATTAAATACCTGATCATGCATTGCATATGCAAAGAAGTATTCCAGCAAACTGTACTGGCAATTTGTGTGCAAGGTTTCTTGTTCAGCAAGCAGTGCGAAATCAGGAGCGGATGAACTGGAACATGTAAACCTTTTCGCAACATTTGGTGGCGGAAGTAGAATTGGGTCTATCAGCAGCGTGGCTGAACAACTTACTTGGAAATACAGAATTCTTCTCCTTTTCCTTGCCGTCGTTTCAGGATGTACAGCCGAGAATGCTTCTATTGTAGAAACAACCGGAACCATTGAGGCGACACAGGTCGATATACGCTCTGAGGTGGCAGGTAGAATATTGAAACTTTTTGTTAATGAAGGTGACATTGTGAAACCAGGAGACATTCTGGCTATTGTTGACCATGAAAAGCTCACCTTTGAAGTGCAGAAAGCCGAGGCCCAGGCGCACGAATCACAGGCCAAACTCGAATTACTTCAAAACGGGTACCGCAAGGAGGATGTGCAAAAAGCCCAGGCTGCAATGCAGGAGGCGGAAATTTTTTTAAAAAATGTCGAAAAGGAGTATGTGCGCATCAAGCAGCTCCATGCAAACAAGATAGTTTCCGAAAGCACCAAAGATACGTATGCGACCAATTATAAAACAGCGCTTACCCGCTATGAGCAAGCAAGGCAGGAGTATTATCTGATGCAGTCGGGCTATCGGGCCGAAGATGTAGCCGCCGGTAAGGCATTGAAAGAAAGCGCCGATGCTTCGGTACTCCAGGCCAATCGGTCAATTCAGGATGCAACTATTAGAAGCCCCTGTAAGGGCATTATCAGCGAACGTTATGTTGAGTCCGGAGAGCTTGCCTGTGCGGGAAGTATTCTTGTCAGCATAACCGATTTGGAGAATGTCTGGGTCAAGTGTTATGTATCGGAAAAATATCTTAGTAAATTGAAAATCGGCCAATCCTCCATCATATCTGTTGATGTGCTTCATGGGCAGCGCACATTTTCTGGAAAAGTTATTTTTATATCTCCCGAAGCGGAATTTACTCCCAAAAATATTCAAACCAAGGATGAGCGGGTAAAGCTGGTATATGGTGTTAAAGTGCAACTGGAAAATGCGCGGGAGCGTCTTAAACCAGGCATGCCTGCTTCTGTAGTTATTGCCGCCGTAGAGCCCCATGAAATCTCTCTTTGAATCATTTAAACAGTGGCTAACTGATGGGCGCGCCTATCTTTTGGTGCTCGTATGTGCCGTCATGCTGCTGCCTTCCGTTTTTATCGGCTTTGCAGCTGATGATTATTTTTTGCGCACCATTACGCTGCAGCATCATTTCGTTCCCAATCTGCCCGACTCGCAGCTGGATGCTTTTGTTTTTGTGCAAAATGACAATAGTGGCATGCGGCAGTGGATTGAAAAAGGCATACTGCCCTGGTGGACCCACCCCC
>CAIWCT010000166.1 GCA_903911225.1 uncultured delta proteobacterium | reverse complement strand
TATTTAGTTATCCAAACTATATGATACTTGATATCATAAACTGTGTGGCTTGATTTGCGGTAGTTCTCCATACCGCAAGCCTACTAAAGTCTTCGCCTAAAGGCGAGGGTTTTTCTCCCATTCCCCGAGGGGGACAATAAAGTTTACTCGCTTGTAGTGCACGCTGCGCTTAATTCTTTTTGCCAGCTTGCTCGTAGGTCTTGAAATAATGGGCGAGAATATCGCGGCGGCTGATGCTGCCCACGACCTTGTGCTCCCCGTCCACAACCGGGATGCATCGCAGCCTTTTTGTCTGCAAAACCCATATGGCATGCTCGAGGGTGCAGGATTCATGAAGAAACACAACATCCTGCGTGGCGATTTCGCACACCTTGTGATGCAGGATGGGCTTGAATATAAGGTCGGACTGCGAGAGTATCCCGGCCAGCACACCCTCGTCATTTACCACCGGCAGAACATCCACATAGTTTTTCAGAAACAGCTCGACCACCTGCTTGCATGAATCGTGCAGGCGGACCATTATGACCCCGCGGTTCATCACTTTGCCGACCGTGATACTCACTGTCGGACTGTACCGTTTCAGGTCAAGCGTCATCTCCACCTGGGTGCTGTCCGTGAAGTTCGAACGCTCAAAGCCGCATCTGTTATAGAGATGAATGGCCACAAAATTGTTTTTTTCCACGGAGAGCCATATCTGCGAGAACCCGACCTCATAGCCCATCTGGATAAGAGAGTGCATAAGCTGCGTTCCAATGCCATTGTGCTGCTTCTGGGGCACGACCACAATGAGCAGTTCACAGGTGCCGTCACCGATGGGAAAGAGCGCTGCATGGCCGACCACCTTGTGCTCAAACGACATAGCCATGAGGCCGACGCTGGTTTCGGTAATCTCCTTCACCCACTTAATGCAGGCGCTGTCGGCTACGGGAGGCAGGCCGCTGAATATTCCCCGCGGCTGGTAGGAAAGATACATATGGGTGAGGGTGTCGAGTAATTCGGGCACGTCAGCGCGCAGCATTATCGGATTGCCGCCACGGTCGAGAAATGCGCGGGGCGAACGATAAATGGTGGTGTTCTTTATGTCAGGACACTTCGCATGCTTCATAGGTTTGTCCGTAATAAAAGGCTGAAGCGCCGAACTCTATTTTGGTGAAAACCAAACAGCCCCTGTTGTTTGCGCCACCCTGCCGGAAGAGTTAAAAACAATGCTTCAAAACAACTCTCATGAAGGCATTAAGGGCTGAGCCGGCACGGCAAGCATGGCCGCAGGGCTTATTTTTTCATCGGGCTATCCTTAATGGTAGATTGTCAGAGACAACATTGTATCGCGATGCATCGGGTGCAAGTATGCTTAACAGATTTTCATACCGCAAGTCAACAACCTCAATGTAGAGGCTGCGTCGCGGTTAGGAAACGACAGGGCAACCTTAGGCATCAGGTTGCTTAACATATTGAAATCGCAGTCAACAGTCGTCTGCCGCACCGGGGGCATTCAAAGAGCAGGTGATTTAGACGATACGCGAGCCGGGCGGCTTGAAACAGCGGTGGAATTGGCTGGAAGGGCATGCTTGTTATCGACAATGCCAACCAGCGTGTTGAAATAGGGCGGCACCTGCGTTTCGAACGTAAGCATTTTGCCGCTGAAGGGGTGTTTGAAGCAGATCGACCGGGCATGCAGCGCCAGACGCTTCTGGAGGCCGGTTGCTTTTCCATACTTCCTGTCGCCTACAATCGGGTGTCCGATCCCGGCCAGATGCACCCGTATCTGGTGCTTTCTGCCCGTGAGCAGATCAACCTCAAGCAGAGCGCAGCTCTTGGCCTGCTTGAGAACTTTATATGCCGTGTGGGAGAGCATGCCATTGACGCTGTCTGACGTAGAGTACACGTTGTGCGCTTGCGTCTCTGCCAGGTATGACGTAATAGTGTCCGAACTTTTTTTACAGGTGCCATGCACGACGGCCACATACTTCTTCTGCGTTGTGTCCCACTGGCCCTGCAGGCTG
>CAIWCT010000165.1 GCA_903911225.1 uncultured delta proteobacterium | reverse complement strand
TTCAGCATTGTGATGATTAAGCCCCAGTTTTCACCTACCATGCTGCCCGCCCAGATGAGAACCCCGTTCCAGTGAAGGCATGACACCAGGCCGCACACGGCCACAAGCCAAGGGCTCAGCCGCGCAATGCCCGCGCAGATGGAGATCACCGAGCGGGCTCCCGAAAGAAACCGGTTGGCAAGCACCACCCCCATGCCGTAGCGCTCAAACCAGCCATGCACCTTATCGATGGTCTCACGGGCAAAAACCCTGCTGCCATGCTTTAAAAGCTCATGGCCCAAAAACCGGCCCACAGCATACATGGTCATAAACCCGGCAAAGCTCCCGGCAGTTGTCGCAAGCACCGTGCCAGCAAGGCTCAACTGCCCCCTGCCCACAAGGTAGCCGCCAAAAACCGTAACCGTATCACCCGGTATGGGCGGCACGATGTTTTCAAAAAACGCGCTCACCCCGAGCACCCAGTAGCCATACGGCCCGCTCATTGATTTTATGATGTTGAGAAAAAATTCTTCCATAATTTAATTTTACAATAAGCGACGTGATTATATCATGCTACGCAGGCCAGAGGCGAACTAGGGCATACATGCAACGATGGAACACCATATTATATATCGCATGAAACAGTGCCCGGCGCGAGCAAAAACAGAAATATCAGTAAGGATTTTTGAGCGCTTTGCAGCCAGGCTTGGATTAACTAAAAACCGCTATAAGGGACAGCAGCGGCCTTTACTGTAAACCTTACCTGCGGCGTGGGATATCTTGGGCAAAAAATAGCTGGAGAGTACGCAGTCCACCGCAGCGGACCCTGCTAACGTCTAGCGGCATGCCGCCGGTCAGAATGATTGTACCTGGATTGTGCCGCTGCAGCTGTCAACGGCCACAGTACTATCTCCTGCCTCCAAAGCACCTGATTGTACAAGCACAACGGCAATGATGATTCTTTTGCCGAGAGGAACGGCAAACATGGTTTTAATCGCATCATTGCCCCAGTCCGGTTGTGCGCCTGTGCTGAACGCACTGTTTTTATCGGCCACAAGAATAAAGACTTTTACCGGCTCGACAGCGCCGAGCAGCTTATGCAGCTTCTTCGGGATGACCTTGAGCGTGCAGGTGCTGCCCGGCACGGTTGTGGTGGTTGAGGTCGTAATCACGCTTGTTGTTGTGGTGGTCAGCTCTATGCTGGTTGTCGTTGTGGTCGGTTTTGCCGACGTTGTCGTTGTGGTCGGTTCTGCCGATGTTGTCGTCGTTGAGGGCTCTATGGATGTAGATGTTGTCGTCGGCTGGACATCGGTGAACTTCAGGCGGCCCTCAATAGCCGGACTGATCGTAATGTTATCAGCATCCTTCTCCTTTATATAGTCAATGACCGCATCGCGGATATAGTACTGCGTATCGTGAGTTATCTGGGCAAAGGGCCATATGCTTACGCCGCCGTCATTGAAGTTGCAGCTGCCCGCGGCAAGATAATTCACCGTGGAAAAATTGTGCCGCTATCCATGACGGTCCAGTTTTGCACATGGGACTGCTGTATAAAAACGAGAGAGAACAATAGAAGAACAACGGGCAGGATTTTTTGTAATAGTGTTTTGATAACGCCCCCCCCTTAAAATTGCTACATTTTTATTTATTGATTCCAGCTTATATGCTGATGAGCT
>CAIWCT010000164.1 GCA_903911225.1 uncultured delta proteobacterium | reverse complement strand
GCATTGCGATCACAAGTGACAAACTTTAATGACATCTGGCGTATCCTTTGAAATCAATTGTTTAATGTTACGCCATTATATCATAGGATGCTTGGAAAGTCCGACAGACTCCTAGAGCATTTAAGTAAATCATGTAGCCGGGTGTCATTCCCATTTTAAATCCTGCAGCAGGCGGGATGAGAAATCTTTAAAAATCTCTCCCTGCGGTCGAGATGACAGTAAAAAAATAGTCTACAGAAAAAAGTTAAATGCCCTAGATGACCGAAAAGAAAATTGTGCAGGAATAGCACTTTAATCCGCTATGTTCATAGGGTATCTCCATGCATTGGTTGTTGCGTGTATCCATGTTTGGAAAAACAGAGACAATTAATGAAATGTCTCTGCGAAAACCTTACGCGGATTTTTTAAGACAGGTTGAAACCCTGCCGCTACCTGTCCTTCTATATGCCCGTGCACAGGATACTGAAAAAAGCTGCCTGCACCTCGACTGGCACGTCAAGGCCCATGCGCAGAAACTGCCCGTGTTCGGCTTTGGAGTTTTTTAATATCATCTGCACCTGCACGGGGTTGTAATCAAAATTTTCAGCCGGGGACGTGGCTGCGCAATATGCCTGATAGGCATTCCAAGTAAAAAAGCGAAGCCGGGCAATCGTGTCATGTGCAACACCCGGCATGCGCACATGCCACAGCGGGCCCCAGAATGAAGGCAGAGCCTCGATTGTGCTGACGCCGCAGTTTAGCCCTGCCTCTGCTGCCTGCCGGGACAGAGTATCCATCAGTGCCTGCCTGCCGATGTCTTCAGCCTGCGGCATGTGGACGGCAATCCGCGTGCCTACGTCAGCAGCCTCGCCGGTCTGCAGATCGATATTGGTAATCGCGGCGTCAAGGAATAAAAATGGATAACCTTTTTTGACAAGCGCCATGGTGCCCACAAGGCGCACGAATTTGCCGCTGTCTATATTCTGACTGCTCTTATAGACCTCCACAAGGCGGAGGCCGTCTGCGGGGCTCTCATAGCGTGTTATGACATTGGTGGAGTAAGTTGGCGGGCAGTGGCTCTGCAGGATGAATTCAGCGTTTTTCTCAAGGCTTTCTTCATCGGGCAGGGGCATGGTGAACTGCCGGTCAAGGCCGTCAAGGCACGGGTGCAAATAGTTTTTTATAAACAGTTCATTGTTCACGGTAATTTCTCCTCATTATTACACCATGCCGATCTGCTCGAATGCCCTGCCGTTTTCCCATGTTTTTTTTATCGGCAGGCCTCCCGGCTTCATGTGCAGCAGCGTGATTTTTACGGGGGTAATTTTTATGAGATTTATCATTTTCTGGATTTTCTCTATTGTCTCATTCATGGCCCCGGCCGGCACACTACCTTTTTGCGCCATCTCTTCAATAATGCCGGCCATTGCCTCATCAAGCCCGAATTCATGCATTTTAGCCATGAACACATCCGGATTGTTTTTCAAGTTGATGAGCTCGGCCTTACCCCAGAGCTGCATGCTCTTCTGTTCTATGCTGTGATCAACGGGATCATAGATGCCTGCGGCCACCAGCGGGTTGCGCATGATATTGGCGATTTTGCCGCCCGGCTCGGCATTGATCCAGAGGGCGAGTGTGCTGTCGCAGAAAAAGTCGACAGGTGTTGCCCTGGGCTCGTTGTCGTGGCAGGTTGCAAGCACGCAGGCCTTGCCATGGCGCAAGTTGCAGCCGGGTTTGGTATGTGCGCCGCCCCCGTGTGTTGCTTGTGCCATCAGAAAGTCGATGATTTCTTTTTCGAGTTCTGCTGCCGGTATCTCTTTTTTCTGCGTCTGCATGTATTTCTCCGTAATGTGTTGTTGAGAGTTATCCGGGACTGCCGCACCGGGCAAGCCCACCGGTAGCCCTGATGCGATTATCCCCGATTTTTGTGCGAATGGCAGAGCGGTCTCCTGTGTTAGCTTGCCGCAGAGTTTTGAAGCTTCGCGTTGAAATTAAAACATTTCACTCATAGAAGTAACAGAAAATCCTGCAAAATCAAGCGGCAAAACCTAACTATGCAAAAGCCGAATAAATATGGCGTTGTCGGGTGTATTAATTATTACAATAAAAAAGGCCCGCATTTCGCGGGCCTTTTTTATTGGCAGGTAAAACTTATTTAAACTTAGAAGCCAGGCGATAAATTTTCGCGCCCGTATAGCCTTCACGCGCTCCATCAAGAGGTGTTGACGGGCCAAGGCATGAAGCAACCATATAGAATGTTCCATCTGCTGTTTTGTAGGGGGCCTCAAACTGCAGAATGGTTGAGTCTTTGAAAGCAGTTGTTGTTATTGCCGTCCAGGTGAGAGCATCAGCCGCACCGCTAGCGCGCCAGAGATCAGCTCCGCGCTCAGCGGCGATAACATAATCGGCGGTAAAGCTTTCTTCCTCAATAGTTCCCGCAAGCAGCGTTGTATTATCAAGGTTAAAAATATTAAAAGCTATATTAGGCGTATAGCCCAAACCTTCCGTCTCCGTTGCACCATGGCCAACGGCATAATACCAGCTGCCATCTGCGGGGTCGGCATTTGGCGTATACAGGATACGACCGCCGATAAGGCGTCCCATGCCGGTAAAAAGGTTGTCATCGTGCATCGCCCAGCTCCAGGCCTGGAAATTTGAAGCGGGAAATCCGCTGGACGAGCTGCCGTCATCGCCGATACCATTTTCATTGGTGCCCGTAGTATTATTGTCGACGGAATCATCGACAATCGGTTTCCATCCGTCATCATAGAGCCTGAAAATACGCACGCCCCGACCATTGCAGCCCTGTGTGCCAGTGCCGCCGATAACCAGTACTTCTTCGCCCGGCAGGATCAATTTGCCAAATTTTGGAAAGCTTGAGGACACGGGCTGGCCATTGCGCGCTTCCTGCCCCGGCACAATACATACGCCGGTTGGATTGCCGCCATGATCATAGCCGTGATAAAAGCCCATGCTGTATTCTGAAGACGGCGTCCAGGTTTTGCCGTCTGCTGATTTCCATACGCGGGCGCCTTTTTCATAATTGAACCCGACAGAGGCATACAATTCACCATTGTAAACTTCAAGATCAACAATGCTCTTGTTCCACAGTTCGCCGAAACCGTTTGCAGTCACGCCTTTTATTATTTTAAAGGAATCACCCACGGCAATTGCGCCGACCGTATATTGAGGGAAAGGCGGATCTGCGTTGAAGGTCTGCGAGGCACACACTGTGTCCTCAACGGTTCCGGCCACTTCATTCTCCTGCACCGTGACGGTATCGACCGTGTTGCCGACAATGTCAAACGTGCGGCCCTTGCCTGCGCCCGAGGTTATCCAGAGAATGCCGCCCGCAGATGCATTGTCGGTCAAGCTTGCCGATACTGTAAAGACGGCGGTTGAGGTGCCGTCAGCTGCGGCGCAGCTGTCTATGGCGCTGAGGGTTCCCGTCACCTGTTCGCCAAGTGTATGCGAGACCACCGCCTCCCAGGCTGTCCCGTCATAGCGCCATATTTCAAATCCGACGCTTTTATACAGCTTGGAGCCCTGAAAGCCCGACGATACGGTGACATACATCTTATCGTTGAATATGATCATATCCCCCCACACATTATTCATACGATCATGGAAAATACCGTCGGTAAAGCCTGCCACCAAAACCTGTTCCCAGTTCCGGCCGTTGGTCTGCCACAGTTCAAAGCCGGTGGCGTCATTTCTGGTGAGGGCATATATGCTGTCCTTGAATTCGCAGAGGGCGATAATGCCCCCGTTCTCTTTATTGCCGAAACCGGGTTTGTTTACCTGTTCCCACTTCGACCGGTCTTCTCCCCTGACGGTTCTAATAGTTTTGGGCCCCTTTTTGCAGCCTGCAGCAAATGCGCAGACCAGTGCAACCATACAGAACATACTCAGAAATCTATAAATCCTCTGCCAGCTTAACTTCATGTTTTGCTCCTCTCATGTTAAAGATATTTTATTTTAACAACATTTGCTGTTTTTAATAAATTTTTTATTCAATGTCCAGATATTTTTCACCTTAAACTTTGCTCCCAACCTGAAATATCAGTCCACACAATAAGTATCCCATTTTTTATCTACCAGTGCAAAGGCACCGGGCGCTTTTTCCATAACGGCTGTGCGGTTATCCTCGGGGTAGATGTCGGGCCCGCCCTCGCCGGGCTGCTGCCGAGTGGCGTCGATGACGATTTTGCTGCTTAAAAACATCTCCCTGCAGCTTGGGTCTATGGGGATATGGATCGTCTGCGGTACGATCAGGCTTGCAGGGTGCGGCTGCCAGCGCGTGCCCATGGCATGCATGACTTGAGACAGGTCTGTTGGGTCAACATCCTTATCTACCACGATAACCACTTTCTTGCTGAACCCGACCATGCGATACCCCAGAATCAGCATGCCCATCTCAATGCCTTCGCCGGGCAGGCGCTTATCTATGCAGGCAATGACGACCGACGGAACATCGGGCGGCGTATAGAGCTTCTGAAGGCTGGGCATGATCTTTTTCAGACGAGCAAAGTGCGCCACTTCCCAGGGCAGTGTCAGATAGGCGCCCCCTATGCCCGGCCACAGATTGTAGACCCAGGGGCTGCGGCGGTGGGTAATCGCTTTTATATCCATGGTGAAGGCAAAGGTTTTTTTGCCGATATAGCCCATCATTTCACCGTAGGGGCCTTCCTCTTCCATCTCAGCCACGATGTCGCCCTCAAGAATGAACTCGGCCTGGGCGGGCACCAGTATGTCATTGGTCTCGCTTTTTACAAGCTCCACCGGCTTGCCGCGGAACCCGCCTGCCAGGGCAAATTCATCCTCGCCCATATCAGCCAGCCGGGTCGAGCTCATCATCCAGGATATGGGGTCGATGCCTATGGCAACCGAGGCTGCAACCCGTTCCTGCCCGCGCTCCATGGCGCGCTCCATGAACTTGAAGCCGTGGCTCTGATTGGTGAAACAGATGCCCGCCTTGCGCGGCCCTTTCACCTGCATGCGGTAGGTGCCCACATTGCGCCCGAGCTCCGGGTCGCACATGATGACCGAACCGGCGCTGATGTACTGGCCTGCATCGGAGGGGTTATTGCGTATCCAGGGGAAAAGGCCTAAATCCGCCTGCTCGCCCAGCAGCACGACCTCCTTGCAGGGCGCAGCATGCTTCTCAATTGTCACGGGCTCTATTGTGCGCCAGTGAAAATCTTTATCCATAAAGCTCAAAATTCTCTGCACTGCCGCTGCATGCATGCCGCTCTGCCCGCCGTCAAACTCATCGGAGCCGAAGGCCTGCGCCACCATGCCGAAACCGTTGAAGATATTCCCTATAACCGGGCTGTCATACCAGCGGCCACCGACTTTTGTGCGCTCCACAAGAAAGCCCGGGGCTTGCTCATGCATGCGGTCGCGAAGCCGGTAGGCAAAGGCCGTCATCTCATAGGCATCCTGGTCCATTTCCTTGATCCGTTTCAGCTTGCCCCGGGCCTCCAGTGCCTGGGCATAATCACGCAGCGAGTCATAGGGAAACATAGGGGCAGCCTCCTAAGATGGTATTCATTGCGGTTATATTCCGGTTACGGTGAAGCTGTCATCTCTTTTAACACATGAATATGCACTGAGGTTAGCCTTTTAATTTGAGCCTTCAACAATTTCGTCCTGTGGATGTGCTGAATTCGAATGTGTATGAAATTTAATATATATTGTGCATGAAATTTCATGCATATTATTGTTTCCCCGTTTGGTGTTTGTAAGAAAGTATAGATATATTAGATAGCTATAACTTGGCATTATTATTGAAAACAGTACAGATAAGTAAAAATAAAGAATAGTACTCTCGGATTTTTCAAAAAAATAATAAATTGAGATAACCAGAATTTAGATTTAAAAAAGTGAATAATTTTTGCAAACAGGAAAAAGTCATGATTAAAAATTTTTTGGCTGTAGTGGTTGCAGTTGCTTTTTTTACCGGCTCAGCTCTTGCCGACGAAATTACGGGGTTTTGCAGTCAAGTGATAGACGGTAATACGTTATTGGTTATTGCCGGCGGCACACAACACACGGTTAAACTAGGCTATATTGATGCGCCGGAATTCGATCGAAAATTTAGATATGAAGCTAAAAAATGTGTTGAAGAACTGGCGCTTAAACAAAATATAAAACTTAAAGATATAGAACCCGGGCAAGGATTTGTCCTGGCCGAGGTATATTCGCCAAAAAAACAAGATCCTGTAAACAGGCTGCTGGTAAGAGCAGGGCTTGCCTGGGCAAAGCAGGGTGATGATAGATATGCGTTAGCACAATCATATGCAAAAAAGCAGAGTCTGGGCATATGGTCTGATCCGGGTATTCAGAGCCCTGAAGAATACAGGGCTTTGAAAGAACAACAGCTTGAAGCAGCAAAGAAAAAAGAAGAAGAACTGCGCGTGGGCCGGATGATGGACATGATTATAAAAAGATCAGACTATGAAGTTGAAATCGCAAAGCAACATGGATATACTGCTGAGCCCAAAGAACCTGCAGTAGCGCAGCAGACCGGCCCCATTATTGAAACCCGCCCGGGCTATCGGGCTGAAGATGTTGAGGCGGAAGCTCAAAGGGTACGGGATGAACAGCGGGCACAAGAGCGGGAAGAATACTGTCGACAGGGCTTTTCTTCTGCTCACAGCGGTGTCGGAGAGTATTCCAGACAACAGCGAGAAATGGATTTTAATGAGTGGGCTGTTAAATGCGGCGTTGACCCGCCATATAAAAGCCCTGATGTTATTATTGTGGATAAAGCGTCTGAGAGTCGCTTTGTGAATAAAGATCCGTACAATCTCGGCGGAAAAAAACCAGATGCCGTCTGGAATAAAAAAGATACTGGAGAACCTCCCCCCAAGCCCGGCAAAGAATATGCGAAGCCGACGGTGGAGGAGATTCAGAAATAAACGGTCGCTCTGTTGCTTGTTCCCCTCCAATCAGGCGCCGTTTTTTTTGATGAGCACCAACCTGCCCATCCTGCGCGTAGAGACTGTGTCGCAATTCAAAATTCTGTCATCTCAAAATGACAAAACTTTTTTCGACTTTCATATGAAAAGTCAGAATTTTTTCAAACCCTGCTGAAGGACTTAATTATGGCAATTCAAATAGACACGCAGGCATGCATCGGCTGCGGCTGCTGCGGCGAGGTCTGCCCGCAGGGCGCGCTTGAGCTTGAGGGAAAAGCAGTGGTTTTTGAACAGTACTGCACCGCCTGCGGCGCCTGTATTGAAATGTGCCCGGTGGGGGCACTGTCGCTGCCGAAACAATAAAGTATTTATCATCATGGGGTTGTTGTCCGGTCTTTTACGGTTTATCATATAGATTAGAGCGTCAGCTGATCCGCACAGGGAAAGAGCTTATGCAAAAAGCAAAACAAACCGTGATAAGGCCCGCAATACGTATTTCGACTCTTTTAGGCATACTGCTTGTGCTGGTTGCAGCTTCAAGCTGCAAACCTGCCGGAAGCTATCCTGATTTCATCACCAAAAACAAAGATTATTTTATAACCCGCATCGATGACGTCCCGGCAATCGACGCAGCTTCCTACGTGCTGAAAGTAAGCGGCCTGGTGAATATGCCCGGCACCTGGTCGCTTGCCGAACTGCGCAGGCTGAAGCTAATCGCCCTGCCGGTTACTATAGAATGCATCGGCAATTCGCCCGACGGCGCCTTTATCGGCACCGCTGTCTGGAAGGGCTTCAGCGTATATGATTTTTTGGTTTCACTGGGTCTTGACGAGCGTGCAACCGGCGTAAAATATACGGCTGCAGACGGCTATTATGCATCGCACACTCTTGACCAACTCAAAAACGGTCCCGTTATCGGCGCTCTGTATATGAACGGCAGGCCTTTGCCGCCGGAGCAGGGCTTTCCTCTCAGGGTTATAAATCCGGGGTTTTACGGCGCAAAGCAGCCTGCCTGGGTGGTTGAAATTGAAGTTATTGACGGACAACCTGAGGATTTTTGGGGAGACTGGGGATGGGATGTGAGCCTGCCCATGGCGGTTGACTCCAGTATTTTTTTTCCTGAAAATGACGCTACCGTCCGGGCCGGCAGGCCGGTGCAGATCGGCGGCGCGGCCTTCGGCGGAAAAAAAATCAAGCGCGTTGAAGTGACCGCTGACGGCGGCGCGAGCTGGCAGGACGCTGCCATAGTAAAAAGCATTGATGCCGATAATGTATGGGTTTTCTGGAAAACTGAGGTGGTGTTTCCTGCTCCGGGAATTTATACCGTCAGAAGCCGCTCAACCGATACGAGCGATACTGTGCAGCCCGAGACTGATCCTGTTGGGAACAATGGCAATAACGGCCAGCCTGCTGTCAGGCTTACTGTACAGTGACGGATGCCGACAGGCCGCTAAGCCCTTTATATTTTCATCAGCCCCTGCATGAGAATGGCTACCACAAGCGACAGGATCGCATAAAACTCGGGGAAAGCCGCCAGCACCAGCGTCTGCCCGAAAACATTATGGCCGCTTCCGTAGGCGGCAATACCGCTTGCGCAGATTATTCCCTGGTAGATCGCTGAAATGCAACAAACAATCCCCACGGCAAGCCCTGCGCCCAGCACAATGCCCGCCTGCCACATCGTGAGCTCTGGGGTGATTTTTTGGCTGTACAGAATATAGGCGACAAAGCCATACAGCCCCTGCGTTGCCGGTGCAGCGGCCATGGCAAGACCGGTGCCGAATGCGTCAGGCCTTTTTTTGATCATACCCATAACCGCCTGCCCGGAGATGACCAGCCCGCATGCGGACCCTGTTCCCGACAAGCCGATCATAAGCCCAAGACCAACCATTGCAATCATCACCTCCATAGTATCCTCCTTTAAAAATGAATCTGTTTTTTGCGCGTATCGATCCCGTAACTTTGTAAAGCCGCGTTCATGTTTTTGATTTTAAAGTTCCACTGCCCAGCTTCAATGCTGCAAACGGCGTATAGGGCCTGCCGCCGCCCTGAAAATCAAGGTTCTTGTAGAATTCTACAAAAGTTAGGCGCAGCGGGTGCACAAAAGAGCCGACAATGGACAGCGTAAGATTGAGCGCATGCCCCGCCACAAAAATAAGGGCGCTTACCAGCACCAGGGGAGATGCGTAATCGACAATGCCGTTTGTGGTGATGATGCGGGTAGCCAGCATATTGAAAGAAGCTCCCAGCATGCCGCCGCACAGCCCAAGGGCAAACAGCCGCAGATAGGAGAGTATGTCGCTGAACATGCCTGTGGCGAAACCAAAAAGCTCCCAGAGGCCAAGGGGCAGCCGCACGACTACTTTTTTATCGGGATTATTAAACAGAAACATAATGGCCAGCCCGCCGAAGAGCAGCGCTTTGCCTGCCGGCAGCGGGACAGCTGCAAGCAGGGGCCCGATTTTTAACGGACCCACCGCAAATGAAGAAATGCCCAGGTGCATAAAGTCGGTGGCAGCGCCCCAGACAAAGGCTCCAGCCAGGCACATGATATATGAAATCGGGAGCAGGCCGGCGATAAGTCCCTGGTGGCGCAGGCGCCCTGCCGTGCGAAGCAGCAGTGCAACCACAACCTGCATAACACCCAGCAGAAGCGCAAAGCTCATCATGGGATATATTGTTCCCCTCGCCCCTGGCACCGGCGTAAGGGGCGAAAAGTAGCGTGCGCCCCAGGGCAGCAGTGCCGAACCCTGCGGTATATTCTGGCCGCCAAACAGCGTCTGCCCGAAGAAGGAGTTGAGCAACAGGCCGCTTGCCGTTGTTGATGCCCCAAGCACCATGATGAGCTTCCAGAGCGGCTTGAGCGGCTTGCCGACCCGCGCATGGAGTATTGCAGCGGCAATGAAGATAATTACGCCATAGGCAATGTCTCCCATGCAGAGACCCACGTAGAGGGCGAAAAAAGGCGCAAAAAACGGGGTCGGGTCAAATTCCCCATAGTTCGGGAGCGAAAAAAGTTTTGTGATCGGTTCAAAGAGACGGGTGAAGCGGTCATTTTTTAAAAGCACCGGCACGTCATCATCAGGGGCGGGGTCGTAAAAACAGCGCCAGGCACAAAAACTGTCAAGAAAGCGGGCAACCCCCTGCTCTTTATCCGCGGGCAGCCAACCTGTAAGCGATACTATCATACCCTGGGCATGATCCTGTAGATCAAGACGGGCGGAGAGCTGGCGGCGCAGGTTTTGCTGGCCTGCCGCAAAGTCTGCAAGCATGTCTCGGTATGCTGCAAGGCCTTTTCGTGCATGGTCCATATCCCTGCGAAGGCGTTTGATTTCCTCGATGCGCGCAGTTACCGCGCTCAAAGGCCGTTCGGGCAGCAGTAGTTCATCGGCATCCACGGCAGGCACTTCACCAAGGTTTAGGGCCATGAAAAATACGCGATGACGGCTTCGGCTGATCAGTGCGATTGTTAACTCCTGTTGGGTAAGGGAGACGAATTTTTTCGGTTCTGCGCGGTAGAACCTTATGGAAAGACCCGCCAGCCGCAGCCGCGTTACAAGCCCAAAGTCGAATTCGCCCCAGGGAGCAAGCAGCATCTGGTCGCGCTGGCAGTGCTGCAGCTCCTGCTCAAGTCCGGCATCGCTCGTTTCAAGTTTTTCAAATTCTGCTATGACCGCGGCCGGATCTGCATCGGTGCGCTGCGCAGGCAGTGTCTCGGGCGCAATGGCGCTAAAAATTTTAAGGAGATGCTCGCACTTCCTGATCCGGTCTTCCACCTCCTGAAGAGAAGAAGGGTTTTTGTCCGGGGTTTCCACAATATGCACCACGCCCAGCTCCTGCAGCTCATGCAGAAAAGAATCCTTTTCCCGGTGATAGAGCAGCAGGTCGAGCCTGCGCATGGCGGTGATCATGCCGCCTCCTCGCGCGCCAGCCGCGCCTTGAGGATCTTTTGTGCTGACTTTGCAAGGCTTTCCTCGTCCTCCAGGAAACGTTTGATCTTAACTATTGCCTCGCGGTAGGCCGGTATCTGCACCTTTTCGTAGAGGTTGACCTTTTGCGTCGTTTTCTTGCGCGCATGCTCCAGCACAGCCATTTTTTTTTGTGCCAGATCGATTCTGGCGGCAAGCTCGGCAAGCTCCCTGAGACGTTCGATTCCCTCAGGCACCCATGAAGGCTGACTGAACAGGCTGTAGCGTTCAATGTCAAAAACCACGCGCTCAAGATGTGGCACCTTGACACCTGCTGTTTTTTTATCGACGACCAGCACCTGCGAGACCGTGATGATTTTTTCCGGCAGCTCATGCCACAGGGGATAGGTGTTTGCCAGTGCCTCAGTGCGGGCGGCAAGCTCCTGCTCCAAACCCTTCACCTCCAGCCGTGCCTTATGCACCTCAAGGCGCAGGGCCGCCTCTTTGGCCGCAAGTGTGGGCAGGGCATTTTCCCGCACCCGAAGCTCGCGGCTCAGCTGCTGCAGATAGGTTTTATTGTATTGAAAAAGTATCGCCATGGCTTTAAAAAGTCTCTTAATACAGGCTGTTCAAAAATGCTCAGATGCAAGGCGCACGATATCATGCGACATGAGGTGTACTTTATCGTACGCCGCAGTGAAGCATGCTTGAGCGCAACGCAGCAGATGTGCGTTTTTCAACAGCCTGTTAGCAAATGTCCGCTGTCCAGTATTTATCCATCAGCTCCTGCTTGATTCCGACCTCGTCCTGCGTAAAATGTCCGCCGAAGAGCTGCCATGCGGTTTTGAGCATACTATCAATGTCTATGTTGACATCGATGGCGAGCAACTCGCGTGAATACTGTTTGGCGAAAGCCAAAGTGCGGCGGTCATAGTCGGTCAGGTCAAAGCCGTTTTCAAGCTTGGTTTTTGCGCTCGCCGCATCGGCATACAGGCGCACGCAGGCATTCATTACCTGCGGGTGGTCTTCCCGCGTTTTCTTGCCGATAACGAGCTGCTTCAAGCGCGAGAGGCTGCGGAACGGGTCGATGATGACTTTGCTCACGTCGGTATCGCGGCGCAGGTACAGCTGGCCTTCGGTGATATAGCCCGTGTTGTCGGGAATCGCATGCGTGATATCGCCGCTTGAGAGCGTGGTGACGGCGATGATGGTGATAGAGCCGCCGCCGGGAAACTGCGCCGCCTTTTCATAAATTTTTGCAAGGTCGCTGTACAGCGAGCCCGGCATGCTGTCTTTTGAGGGTATTTGATCCATACGGTTTGAGACAATGCTGAGCGCGTCGGCATACAGCGTCATGTCCGAGAGCAGAACCAGCACCTTGGCATTCTGGTCAAGGGCGAAATACTCTGCCGCCGTCAGGCACATGTCGGGCACGAGCAGGCGCTCGACAGGCGGGTTCTCTGTAGTATTCATGAAACAGATAATGCGGTCCAGCGCTCCGGCATTTTCAAAAAGCGTGCGATAGTAAAGATAGTCGTCATTGCTCATGCCCATGCCGCCAAGGATGATGACGTCTGCTTTGGCTCGCAGCGCCACATCAGCCATGACCTGGTTGAAAGGCTGGTCCGGATCGGCAAAGAAGGGTATTTTTTGGCCCGTGACGATGGTGTTATTGAGATCGATGCCCGCTATGCCCGTGGCGATAAGCTCCGAGGGCTGCTTGCGCCGCACGGGATTGACCGACGGGCCGCCGATTTCGCGCTCCTCGCCATCAACTGACGGGCCATTGTCGATAGGGCTTCCATAGGCATTGAAAAACCGGCCCTTCAGCTCGTCTGAAACTTTTAGAGTCGGCGGCTTGCCGAGAAAAACAACTTCGGCATTTGTGGGTATGCCCTGCGTGCCAGGAAAAACCTGCAGGGTAACCTTGTTGCGGTAAATCTTTACGACCTGGGCGGGCCTGCCGTCGACAATGGCCATTTCCTCATTGCAAATGCCCTCGGCCTCCAGCATACAGGTCGCCTTGGTGATGTTCTCGATACGGGTGTATATTTTTTGAAAAGCCTTTGCCTTCATGCGACGGCCCTCCTTTCGGCAAGCAGGGCATCAATATCGGCTTCAAGCTCCTTGAATCGAGGGCTGTGAAATTCCTGATAGTTCATCTGCCGCAGCAGGTTGATCAGTTTTTTGAAATAATCGGCTATCTCCTCGAAACCGTCAAACAGGAGCACCGTTTCGCAAATAGAGAGAACCCTGCTGACCATGTACTGCTGCCGCCGCAGGGGGGTTGAGGCATCAATAGGATCAAAAGCGTCCTGCTGCAGTATTGAGAAATCTATGACCTCGGCCTTGTTGCAGGCGATGTGATAGTCAAGCGGCACGCTGTCGTCT
This sequence comes from uncultured delta proteobacterium, assembly GCA_903911225.1. Lineage (GTDB taxonomy): Bacteria > Desulfobacterota > WTBG01 > CAIYCZ01 > CAIRTM01 > CAIWCT01. The sequence goes on along the minus strand of CAIWCT010000164.1, from coordinate 693 downwards.
CCAAGAATATGTATCTGGTCGCTAGCCTCCTTGCCCCGCAGCAGGATATTCTTGAGCTGCCCGACCTTTGTCACCCAGGCAGGCTCGATAGTCTCATCAAGATAGGCGATCACCTCGTCGTATTCAAGATACTTGGAATAGCTGTCGATAGGGTCGACGGCCGGGTAGCGTTTGCTGTCGGAGCGCGACTGCGAAAGGGCATAAAAGCAGCGAGCTGCTTTTTTGGTCGACTCAGTCACCGGCTCCTTGAGATTGCCGCCTGCGGGGCTTACGGTGCCGATGAAGGTGATGGAGCCTGTTTTGCCGTTGCTCAGGTTGACAAAGCCGGCGCGGGCATAAAAATTGGCAATGATGGCCGGCATATCCATGGGGAAAGCATCGGTACCGGGCAGCTCCTCCATGCGGTTGGACATTTCCCGCAGGGCCTGCGCCCAGCGCGAGGTTGAATCCGCCAGGAGCAGCACCTTCAAGCCCATCTGGCGATAGTATTCGGCAATGGTCATGCCCGTATAGACCGATGCCTCGCGGGACGCAACAGGCATATTGGAGGTATTGCACACGATGATGGTGCGCTCGCTCAACTTGCGGCCCGTGCGGGGATCGTCAAGCTCCGGGTATTCCGTGAATATTTCAACCACTTCATTGGCCCGCTCGCCGCAGGCCACCAGCACGATCAAATCAGCCTCGGCATAT
>CAIWCT010000163.1 GCA_903911225.1 uncultured delta proteobacterium | reverse complement strand
TTTATATAACAATTTTATTTTAAGACGCTTGGATGAAGGCTGGATTTAAAGAAATACTTTTAAAAAGCTCACAGGAAGTTGGCTTTTTGCTGCCCGAGGCTGCTGTTCGTCAGTTTGAGCTCTACTATAAGGAGTTGCTTGAGTGGAATGCTAAAATAAGCCTGACGACTATTACGGAACCTGCAGATGCCGCCATAAAACATTTTCTTGATTCCATGCTGCTATTAAAATATGTGCCCCTGGCCGGCGCGCTTATTGATATCGGCACAGGGGCCGGCTTTCCCGGCATACCGCTCAAAATTATGAACCCTGAGCTGTCTGTGGTGCTGGTGGAGGTAGTTCGCAAAAAGGCTAACTTTCTCAGGCAGATTATACGGCTGTTAAATCTTGAGGGCATCGAGGTGTACAATGGGCGCATTGAAGACTTTGACCGGCATGCAGCCTTTGATTATGCAGTGAGCCGTGCCTTCTCAGAGCTGGGCATGTTCTGCCGTCTGGCCGAGCCATGTATAAAATCAGGCGGATCGCTGCTTGCCATGAAAGGAAGCGATGCAAAGGAGCATGCTGCCGCCCATGAGATGGCCGCCCGTGGGCTTGCCTGCACGGCAATTCATTCCTATGAGCTTCCTTTGCATAAAGGGCTGCGGTCGCTCATCATTATGCAAAAATGTTTCACGTGAAACATGCAGGCAGCGCTCCTAACAGCAAGTTTTTCTTCTTAAAAATGATTTTTTATGTTACATATTGAGAATCCATTTTGCTGGGGGTTTTTTGTGCTGAATGAAGCCGTGCGATTGCAGGTTCTCGGAATGCAACCGGGCTTTTTATATAGTCCCGACCGTCTCCCGATTTAATATATATATACTTATAAGATAGCGATTGCGCATGGCGGCAAAAACAATCTGCGTTGCAAATCAGAAGGGCGGGGTGGGCAAAACCACAACCGTCATTAATCTCAGCACCTCGCTTGCCCTGTGCGGTAAAAAAACGCTTATTGTTGATATTGATCCGCAGGGCAATGCCGGCAGCGGCCTTGGCCATGGCCAGGGCGCGGAAGACCATCCGACGATCTATGATGCTCTTGTGGAAGGTAAGCCCATGGGCTCGGTGGTTCAGAAAACACCCATAGCGAATCTTTTTTTAGCCTGTTCAAACATTGATCTCACGGGCGCGGAAATTGAGCTTGTGTCTATGCCCGAGCGTGAATTCAGGCTCCGAAAATGTCTGGATCAGGTGAGGGGCGATTTTGACTTCATCATTATAGATTGCCCGCCGTCGCTGGGGCTGCTGACAATCAATTCGCTCGTTGCCTCAGATTCCGTGCTCATACCGCTGCAGTGCGAATACTACGCCCTTGAGGGTCTGAGCCAGCTTTTGAATACCATCAAGCGTGTCAAGGCCAGCCTTAATCCCGAGCTTGCTCTTGAAGGGATATTGCTGACCATGTATGATAAGCGCAACAATCTGTCACGCGAGGTGGCGGAAGATATTATGAAGCATTTTTCAACCAAGGTCTTTAAAGTAGTGGTGCCGCGCACGGTGCGGCTTGCTGAATGTCCCAGTCATGGCAAGCCCATTTATTTTTATGATAAACAGTCGGTGGCTACTCAGTGTTATCTTGATCTGGCCCGGCAGGTTCTTGAACGCTCCGGCATGGCGGTTGCTGAAACTGGTGCGGTTGCTGCGATAGAGCAGAACTAAGCGTACCAGCTCAGGCTGATAGGCTATAGGGGTTTAGGCTGCAGCAGGAAAGCTTTGCCACGGCGGACTGCGGCGATTGCTTCTTCTACGCAGATTTGTACATATAGTAAATATGTGCCTGTAGCCGAGACAAATTCGGCTGGATTACAACTAAACGGGGAATTGTATGTCATCGAAATTAAAAGGACTTGGCCGGGGCATCGGGGCGCTTATTCCGGAAGGAGAGGCAATACTTTCCCCGGCGCCCACAGGGGTTCAGCAGGCAAGCATAGATCATATTCGGGTGAATCCCTTTCAGCCCCGCAAAATATTTGCCGAAAAGGCCATAGCTGAGCTTGCGGCCTCTATAAAGTCAAAAGGCGTGCTGCAGCCGCTGCTGGTCAAGAAAGATGGCGCCGGCTATCAGCTCATAGCCGGAGAGCGCCGTTTGCGGGCTGCTCTCAAGGCGGGGCTGCAGACCGTGCCGGTTATTGTCAAGGATGTCAATGAGCAGGATGTGCGGGAAATCGCGCTTATTGAAAACCTGCAGCGCGAAGATCTGAACGTTATTGAAGAGGCCGAGGCCTATCACAGCCTCATCGGCAGTTATGGCTATACCCAGGAGGTTCTGTCTGAAAAGGTCGGCAAAAGCCGCAGCGCCATAACCAATGCGCTCAGGCTTTTGAAGCTTTCAAATACTATAAAGGCCGATCTTATGGCTGGCTCCATTGATATGGGGCATGCACGCGCCTATCTGGGGCTTGAAACCGTGGCCGCGCAGGAGGCGGTGCATAAATCGGTTATACAAAAAAGCCTTTCCGTCCGGCAGACTGAAGCGCTGGTAAAAAAGCTGAAAGATGCTGCAGACGGAAAAAAGACCATAAAGCGGCTCGATAAAGCAACAGATGCTCAGCATGAGTATCTGGCAAGCCAGCTTCAAAAAAAGCTGGGCACGAGGATTCATATTAAAAGCAGTGGCGAGAAGGGCAAGATAGTCATTGATTATTGCTCTCAAGAAGAGTTTGAACGAATTTTTGATATGTTAAGAGGTTAGTCAATAATGTCAAATCAGGAAGATAACGAAACAGAATATACTGCCGACAGCATCAAGGTGCTTGAAGGGCTCGAGGCAGTGCGCAAGCGACCCGCCATGTATATCGGCAGCACGGATTCTGCAGGCCTGCACCATCTGGTCTATGAAGTGGTCGACAACTGCATCGACGAGGCCATGGCCGGACACTGCGACACCATCAATGTGGTCATTAATCTTGATAACAGCGTATCGGTCACCGATAATGGACGCGGCATCCCGGTTGACATGCATCCGACGGAGAAGATTTCCGCTGCCGAGGTCGTTTTGACCATGCTGCATGCGGGCGGCAAGTTCGATCACTCCTCCTATAAGGTATCGGGCGGGCTGCACGGCGTGGGCATATCGGTTGTGAATGCGCTTTCCGAGCATCTTGAGCTTGAAATCTGGCGCGACAGGCAGGTTTACTACCAGGTCTATGAACGCGGCGTACCGAAGGCGCCACTGGAAGTCACGGGCACCACAAAGCGCAAAGGCACAAAAATTATTTTTAGACCCGATTCCCAGATTTTTGAGATGACTACGTTCAGCTTTGATATTCTCTCAAACAGGCTTCGCGAGCTTGCCTTTCTCAACAAGGGCATCGTCATAACCATTGAGGATGAGCGCACCGAGAAAAAGCATGAATTCTGCTATAAGGGCGGCATTATCTCCTTTGTCGAATACCTTAACAAGAACAAGAATATTCTCTACCCCAAGCCTCTCTATGTTACGGGCGAGAAGGATAATATTATTATAGAGCTTGCATTTCAGCACAATGACAGCTACTCGGAAAACATTTTTACCTATGCCAATAATATCAATACGCATGAAGGCGGCAGCCATCTTGTCGGGTTTAAATCAGCGCTGACGCGTACGATTAACACCTATGCTCAGACTGCGCGCCTTGGAAAGACGTTCAAGGGCAGCCTGGACGGCGATGATATCCGCGAAGGGCTCACCTGTGTTATCAGCATCAAAATACCGGAGCCCCAGTTCGAGGGTCAGACCAAGACCAAGCTCGGCAACAGCGAGGTTAAGGGAATTGTAGAGAGCCTGGTCAATGAAAAGCTTGCCGTGTTTCTTGAAGAGCATCCAGCCGTTGCCAATAAGATTCTTGAGAAGGCCATGGATGCGTCGCGGGCGCGCGAGGCGGCGCGCAAGGCAAAAGAACTGACGCGGCGCAAATCGGTCCTGGACGGCGGTTCGCTGCCCGGCAAACTTGCAGACTGCCAGGAGAAGGACCCGGCATATTCGGAGCTGTACCTGGTTGAGGGTGATTCGGCCGGCGGCTCTGCCAAGCAGGGTCGCGACCGTAAGAATCAGGCCATTTTGCCGCTGAAAGGAAAGATTCTCAATGTTGAGAAGGCCCGCTACGACAAGATGCTGCAAAATGACGAAATCAGAACGATTATCACGGCCCTGGGCACCAGCATCGGCAAGGATGATTTCAACGTGGCAAAGCTGCGCTATCACCGCATCGTTATCATGACCGATGCCGATGTCGACGGATCGCATATCCGAACCCTGCTGCTCACCTTCTTTTTTCGCCAGATGCCCGAGATCATTGAGCGCGGCCATCTCTATATAGCGCAGCCGCCACTGTTCCGGGTGAAGCGCGGAAAGTCCGCCCAGTATATTGATAATGAAGATGCCCTTGAAAATTATCTGCTTGAGTGCGGCATTGACAGCATCAAGGTCTGCACAAGCTTAAACCCATCGGGTATCACCGGCCCCAGGCTTTTGCAGCTGACCAAGCGGGCCATACAGTTTGAAAAAACGCTGGCGAAGCTTCAGAAAAGGGGCCTTGATAAAAACATACTGAGCGCTCTTGCCCTTGAGGGCAGCTACACCAAAGAGAGCCTGAAAGAGCGCTCGCGGGCTGAGGCGCTGGTGGAGCTGCTGCAGCATCATTCAAGCTTTTTTTATGACTATATTACACCCGCAGAGGCCGAGATCGTTCAGGATGAAGAGCACAACTGCCTTGCCGTAAAATGCCGGATCAATATGAATGGCACAATGCGGGATATGGTGATCGATTTCGAGCTTCTGATTTCTCCGGACATGGAGGAACTTAAAAAAATAGCCAGCCATTTAAAGACCATGGGCGCGCCGCCTTTTACGATCGATGAGGGCGATAAGCAGAAACAGGTTGCCACGCTCTATGAGCTGTTTCAGTTCATACTTGAGCGGGGCCGCAAGTCGCAGGATATCCAGCGGTATAAAGGGCTGGGTGAAATGAACCCGGAGCAGCTGTGGGAAACAACCATGGATCCGGTCAACCGCCGCATGCTGCAGGTGAGGATTGAAGACGGGGTAGAGGCTGATGATGTGTTTACCGTGCTCATGGGCGATCAGGTTGAGCCGCGGCGCGACTTTATTTACAGTAATGCTTTGCGGGTTACCAATCTTGATATATAATTATATTTATATATAAATTATATGCTTTGGAGATGAAATGAAAAATTTAGCTATTATTGCCGCCATTATCGGTGTTCTCGGGTTAGCCACACAGTGTTGTGCCCTTGAAGAAAAGCCCCTGTTTGACAATGAAACGCTGCTGGATAATATAACTCTGTCGACTCCTGCGGCGCAGCCGGTGCCCCGGAAGATGCGTATCTCGGAGCGTTTCGGCAGAAGCATGTCAAACATCTTCTTTTCTCCTCTTGAGCTGCCGGCGCAGATGTATATTCGCGCCACATACCAGGAGGACAAAAACGATAATCCTTTTGCCGTTACCGGCGGCCTGATAGAAGGCATACCCATGGGCGCACTGGTCTATTTCCCCTGGCGCCTGTATGCCGGTCTTGTCGACCTGTTTACGCTCTGGACGCCCCTGTGCGATAGAGCGCTCATTACTCCTGAATATCTTTCTTTCTCGCCGAAGGCACTGGATAACAGCCCCCTGCTGCTTGATAACAACCCGCAAGCCGCCAAGAAGGGCCAGAAGTAGTATCGCGGGTTCAGGGGTACAGCAGACAGAAGCCATTTTTGTAGAGACAATTTTTGAATTGTCTCTACTTTTTTAAAGCCGGATAACCGGCAAAAGCTTATTATAGACTGATAGAACGCACTGTATGCAACAGATTCGCAATTTCAGCATTATCGCCCATATCGACCATGGCAAATCTACCCTTGCCGACCGGCTTATACAGCATGCCGGGCTCTCCAATGACCGGCAGTTCCGCGATCAGATCCTTGACAATATGGACATCGAGCGCGAGCGCGGCATCACCATCAAAAGCCAGAACTGCGCCCTCAACTATACGGCAAAAGACGGCAAAGAATATCATCTGAACCTTATCGATACGCCGGGCCATGTTGACTTTTCCTATGAGGTGTCCCGTGCCCTGGCATCATGCGAAGGCGTGCTGCTGCTTGTGGATGCCGCGCAGGGCGTGGAGGCCCAGACCCTGGCCAATCTTTATGCCGCCATGGAGCATAATCTTGAAATAATCCCGGTCATCAATAAAATCGATTTGCCCGCAGCCGACGTAGAGCGTGTGAAAGAAGAGATTATGGACGAGCTTGGGCTTGATGCCGAGGCAGCGCTTAAGTGTTCGGCCAAAGCAGGCATCGGCATCGATGAGATATTCGAGGCCATAGTCGAGCGCATTCCGCCGCCCACGGGCGATCCGGCCGCGCCCCTGCAGGCGCTTATCTTTGACGCCAACTATGATCCTTTTCGCGGCACGGTTATTAGCTGCCGCATTTTTGAAGGTACGATAAAAGCAGGCGACATCATTCGCTTCATGTCAAACGGCGCCACGTATAAAGTCGAGGACGTGGGGGTATTTCGCCTGAAGCTTGAAAAGCACAAGCAGCTGTCAGCCGGCGAGGTGGGCTATATCATCGCGGGCATCAAGACCGTGAGCGACACGCGCGTGGGCGATACGATAACCAATGATGCCAATCCGGCTGCCACCGCAGTGCATGGTTTTGTCGAGCCAAAGTCCATGGTGTTTTCATCGGTCTATCCCATATCATCAGATGACTACCCATCGCTCGTGGAAGCGCTTGAAAAATACAAGCTAAATGATGCGGCCCTGGAATATGAGAAGGACTCATCGGCCGCTTTGGGTATGGGATTCCGCTGCGGCTTTCTGGGCCTGCTGCATCTTGAGATCGTGCAGGAGCGCCTTGAGCGCGAGTTCAACCAGTCGATCATTATGACCGCCCCGAGCGTGCAATACAAGTTTACCCTTAAAAACGGCCAGAACATTATTGTCGATAACCCGCAGTATTACCCCGACCCAACGACAATCGACATTGCCGAAGAACCGTATGTGAAAATTTCCATTATCATTCCCGAGCGGTACATGGGCGTGGTGATGAAGCTGTGCATGGATCGCCGGGGCCTCAACTCGAAATTTCACTATCCCTCGACAGGCCGCATCGAAATCAATTTTGAAATGCCCCTTGCCGAGATTGTTTACGATTTCTACGACCGCCTCAAAAGCGTAACGCAGGGCTATGGCTCTTTTGACTATGATTTTATCGGCCACCGCGAAAGCGAACTGGTGAAGGTGGAAATACTGGTGAACCACGAGCCCGTTGACGCCCTCTCCATTATCGTGCACAAGGAAAATGCACGGGCCAGGGGTTTGCAGATCTGCGAGCGGCTGGAAAAAGAAATCCCGCGCCAGATGTTTAAGATCATCATCCAGGGCGCCATCGGCGGCACCATCATAGCCCGCTCCACCATCAACCCCTACCGCAAAGACGTGACCGCCAAATGCTATGGCGGCGACATAAGCCGTAAGCGCAAGCTTCTTGAAAAACAGAAGGAAGGTAAAAAGCGCATGAAGATGGTCGGCAATGTGGAAATTCCGCAGAAGGCGTTTGTCTCGGTGTTAAAGAGCGTTGAGGATTAGCCGGCTGTTGAAAAACGCCCATCTGTCCCGCTGGAGCGGGATTGCGCTCATCATGCTTCACTGCGGCGTACGACAAGTACGCCTCATTTCGCAGGCTATCGCGCGCCTTGCATCTGAGCATTTTTGAACAGCCTGTGCAGGTATATTTTGAGCTGTTTGAGCAGCATGTAGGTCGGGCAAAGTGAAACGTGCCCAACAAACCATATGATGCAATCAAATAAATTCAGGGAATCCGCCACAACGGATTCCTTTTGTTTTTGAAATTCAAAAAGTTTTACATTTTAAGACGAAAGCACATTTTCCATGGACAAAGAAAAAATACGGCAACTCATTATAAAGAAACTGACCGAAGACCTTACGATATTGCTGCAGGCTGCCAGAGCGGCCCATGCCGCATCCGTTCATGAAGAAACCAGAGCTGAAAGTGAATATGACACGCTCTCTTTGGAAGCATCCTATATTGCCCAGGGTCAGGCTAACCGCGCCAGGGAGATACAATTCGCCCTGGAATCCTATAAAAATCTCGCCCTGAAAAAACTCGGCGAAGACAGCGGTATATGCCTGTCTGCGCTCGTGCTGCTTGCGGCAGAAGATGCCCCGGCCATGAGGGTTTTTGTGGGCCCGGAAGCAGGCGGTCTGAAGGTTGTGCATGAGGGAGCGGAAATAATTGTTATTACGCCCGCCGCGCCTTTGGGGCAAGCACTGATTGGAAAATGCGTCGGCGACCTGGTGCAGCTGCGCACCGGCAAGACCGAGCGGGAGTTAGAGATTATAGAGGTGTGGTAGAAGCCGCACGACGAGCCAACGGACCTTCGGGTATTAGCGGGAATCAGCCTGTAGGTCGGGCAAAGTGAAACGTGCCCGACAATCTTCTGCAATCGATTGAAGGCTTAAGACAAATGCCTTTACGGCGGCGAATTCAAAAGAAGAAAAGGCCGTGAAGATAATCCGCATGTGGACGCATTATGAGTGATGCCGGCCTTTGATCAAACAGTTTTTTCCGCCCCCCCCCCGCTTAAACCCCCTGCATAGCATGCTTTATTCGACCAAAGCAGGCCGAATGGTTTATTTATTATTTTTAGCAAATCAAAAAAAATAATCAGTAGTTAAATCAAACAGTTAAACATTTAATGAGCACCGATATCCCTTAAATACATTGATAAAGAAGCAAATTATACGAACTAACAAAATCGAATGATTCAACAAACTCTAAAATTTTTTATTGACAACTTAAAAAAGAAAGCCTATACTCCTTTCATATAGAAACGGTGCCGATAAAAAGCCCGTGCGCTAACACGGGCTAACTCGGCAACCTTAACCGGCAGGCAAAACCTGTCTGGTGGCTAAAGTCGCTTCGCACAAAAAAAGTATACTCTGGCCGCCTGTTCAAGTCAAGCCTGCCAAAACACCACTCAAAAAGGAGTAGAAATGGCAGCAGAAGGCAAAGTAACAGTTACAGGAGCATCAGGAACGCAGTATGAATTTGAGGTTTATCCTTGGGGAACATCGTTCAAGCCGCTTGGCGGTGTATATCTTGTGCTCAAAAAGAAGCTATTGGCCGATTATGATTTGTTATATATTGGCCAGACGGGTGATCTGTCAGAACGTTTCGACAATCACCACAAGGCGGACTGTTTCAATAGAAACGGTAAAACGCATATCGCTATCAGATTGGAAGAATCCGAACAAAGACGGCTCAACATTGAGACGGACCTGATTCGGAACTACAAAACTAGTTGTAACGATCAGTAGGAAAGGAGCCGGGCAGCGCTATGAGCACAAAAAACGTTTGCATTAAAGACTGCGCCACGGTGCTGCCCGGCTATTCCGCTAAAACTGCACTTAACCATGACCCTAAAGGATCTGTTCAAGTAATAACTGCACAGCATCTAACACGCGGGGAGACATACCAGTATAAGCAAGAGCATATAATGCTTATAGCCCCCCCCCGTTTCCATGAAAAATATCTTGTTGAGCCCGGCGATACCCTTTTCATGTCCCGTGGCGCAAACAACTATGCCGTGCTCATTGAGTCGGTTCCGCAGCCGGCCATAGCACCCTTAACCTTTTTTATACTGAAACCAAAATCCGGCGTTGTGCCGGGGTATCTCGCCTGGTGTCTTAATCAGGAACCAGTAAAAGCAAAACTGGGCGAAATGCGCATGGGCGCAGGTACGCCCATGATTCCCCGCAAGGAATTTGGAGAAATCATAATCCCGCTGCCGCCGCTTGCGGCGCAGCAGCGCATTGCGACCCTTGCCGAGCTTCAGACAAAAGAAAAATTTTTATTAAAGCAGCTAGTCGAGGAAACGGAACGACTGCACGCCATAACAGGCAGGCAACTTCTTACTAACCGGATTCATGGCAAACAGGAGTAACTAAATTATGGCGACACAAATCACTCAGCAAGAAATCAACGATATGCTTTGGAGGGCCTGCGATAGTTTTCGGGGCACTATCGATGCCACGGAATACAAGGATTACATCCTGACGATGCTGTTCGTGAAATACATCTCGGACGTATGGCAGGATCACTACGATGAGTACAAAAAAAAATTCGGTAAAGATGAAGAAACCATACGCCGCCGGATGGAGCGGGAGCGCTTTGTGCTGCCGGAAGAGGCGTCTTTCTATTTTCTCTACGATAACCGCGAAGCGCCGAATGTGGGCGAGCTTATTAATATTGCTCTTGAAAAGATCGAAATGGCCAATAAGGCCAAACTCATCAATGTTTTTCGTAATATCGACTTCAACTCAGAATCCCGCCTTGGCAACGCGCGTCAAAGAAACCGTATACTAAAACACATGCTGGAAGACTTCGGCAACCCACGCCTGAATCTCCGGCCCAGCCGTATCGGCAATCTTGACATTATCGGCAGCGCCTATGAATATCTCATCGGTCGCTTTGCCGCAGATGCAGGGAAAAAAGCGGGTGAATTTTACACGCCGCCGGAAGTTTCAATACTGCTTGCGCAACTGCTCGACCCAAAACCCGGCGAGCGTGTTTGCGACCCAGCACCAGGCTCGGGTTCTTTGCTTTTAAAATGTGCAAACTATGTAAAAACAACCTATGTCAGCGATGATTGCGCACTGTTTGGGCAGGAAGCAATCAGCAGCACTTGGGCATTGTGCATGATGAACATGTTTTTGCACAATGCAAACAGCCCGCGCATAGAATGTGGCGATACGCTTCTTGAGCCCAAGTTGCTTGAGAAAGATAAGCTCATGCGCTTTGAAGTGGTGGTGGCTAATCCGCCGTTCTCGCTGGACAAGTGGGGCGCTGATAAAGCAGATGAAGAGATGAAACGTTTCAACCGTTGGCACCGGGGAGTTCCGCCCAAAAGCAAAGGCGATTATGCCTTCATCAGCCACATGGTCGAAACCACGACACAGAACACCGGCCGGGTTGGCGTTGTTGTTCCGCATGGTGTTCTTTTTCGTGGCGGTTCAGAAGGGGCTATTCGCAAGGCCTTCATTGAAGAAAACCTGCTTGATGCTGTTATCGGCCTGCCGCCTAATCTCTTTTTCGGCACCGGCATCCCGGCAGCCATTCTCGTCTTCCGCCGCGACCGTGGCAACCGCACTGATGTACTATTTATCGATGCAAGCCGTGAATTTGAGAGCAGCAAAAATCAGAATAAACTCCGCGAAGATGTGGAAGTGGCCAAAATAGTCGACACCTATTGTGCTCGAAAGACCATTGACAAATATGCCTATCTTGCCACACGCGATGAAATCCGCGAGAACGACTACAACCTCAATATTCCCCGCTATGTGGATACGTTTGAGGAGGAACAGGAGATAGACATTACAACCGTTCAGGAAAAAATAACTGGCATAGAAAAGGAGCTTGTCGCCGTGCGTAAGCAGATGGCAAGTTGCCTAAAAGATCTGGGATTATAGTGACCGTTAATCGAGAGGATTCCTTTACATCGATGAAGACCAATAAAATAGCTTCAATTTTAAAAAAGTGGAAACATGATCGATAAAAAATGGCAAACTAAAAAGCTTGAAGAATTAATTTCCATAAAGCATGGCTTTGCTTTCAAAAGTGAATTTTTTAGCAATCATGGGAATTATGTATTGTTGACCCCTGGAAATTTTTACGAATCCGGTGGATTTAGAGATATTTGTGATCAAAAAAAATACTACACAGGGCCTTTTCCTCAAGAATATTTATTAAGCCACGGGAGCCTGCTTATTGTAATGACAGAGCAAGCCCCTGGACTTTTAGGAAGTGCTATCATTATTCCTAGAAGTGGCAAGTATTTGCACAATCAACGATTAGGCCTAGTAATAATTGCAGACCCTCAGACAATTTATAGCGAATTTCTTTTTCATCTTTTCAACTCCCCGCTTTTAAGAAAGCCGATTTCCGAAACCGCATCAGGCACTAAAGTCAGACATACATCGCCAACAAGGATTTGTGAAATTTTTATAGATATTCCTTCATTGTTAGAACAAGAAAGAATTGCAGCAATACTTTCAAAATGGGACCGGGCTATTGACCTTACCGAACAAAGAATAACAGCCAAGCAGGAACGCCGGACATGGCTCATGCAGCAGCTTTTGTCTGGCAAGAGACGACTGCAAGGATTCGGCAAACGATGGCGGGAAGTTAACATAAAAGAATTATTTGAGCCAGTTCGTCGAAAAAACACTATTGGAGCAACAAGAGTTCTAACTGCATCTGGAGAGCACGGCTTAGTTGATCAAACAGACTACTTTAATCGTTCCGTTGCGGGGGATGCCCTGGAAAACTATTTTTCACTGCGGCGTGGTGAGTTTGCCTATAATAGAAGTTCAATGAATGGTTATCCATACGGTGCAATCAAACGACTGGATGAATATGATGATGGCGTGCTCTCAACTTTGTACATCTGCTTCAAACCTGCTTCTGGTGACGTTTTCTCAGACTACTACAAGCATCTTTTTGAAGGAGGCGTCCTCAATAGTCAGCTCAGAATGATAGTACAGGTAGGAGCAAGAGCACACGGTTTGCTAAACGTCACAGTCCATGATTTTTTTTCACTCAGGGTTCCGTGCCCGCCAATAGAGGAGCAACGTAAGATCGCAGGTGTAATAGATGTTGCCGAGCGCGAACTCAATCTTCTTCATGCTCAGCTTGATGCCCTTAGGGATCAGAAGAAAGGTCTGATGCAGCAGCTACTTACCGGGAAGCTACGGGTGAAAATATAGATGAGGGGGTAATCATGACACGAGATTTATTTCAAGAAGGTGGCCCATATAATATTCGAAAGACAGGCCAAAGCTCATATTCAATGGAAGTCCGCATTCCCCCAGATGAGCATGGCCGCACTGGCAGGGAATGCCCGCAAGATGAATGTGCCCCCGGCTATTTTAAAGTGAAAAATGGTACTGGTATTACAGAAGGGCAAACTTTTGCATACTGCCCCTACTGCCGATTCGAAGCAGAGCCCAGTGATTTCACCAGCGAAGAACAGCTAAACTATGCCAAGAAAATTTTGGCCAGGGAGGCGGGAATAGCCATAGGCAAAATATTCAAAGATTCGCTGGGGTTTGGCAGTACAGGTAAGAAAAAAATTGGTGGCAGTTTTCTTTCCGTGGAGATGAGCTATAAAGAGGGCCAGCCAAGGCATGTGCATGTACCTTTTGAGGAAGAGGTCTTGCGGACAGTAGTTTGCCCTCGATGTGGGCTTGACCATGCGGTTTTTGGCTTGGCGGTGTGGTGCTCTGATTGCGGCGAAGATATTTTCATGGAACATGTGAAAGCCGAATATGAAGTCATCCGGGTTATGCTTGCCGACATTGATAGAAGGCGCAATGACCTTGGGCCACGCATCGCAGCTCGTGATTTGGAAAATTGTCTGGAGGATACGGTTTCTATTTTTGAGGCCGTATTAAAGGCCATGCTGACCCGCTATCTGAAAGAATCCGGTGAAACGGAGGAAAATATTCAAAAACTTTTTAGCGCACGAATAAGAAACGGCTTCCAAAGCCCAAAAAGAAGTATGGCTATTATAAAAAACCGAACGCAGGCCGAACTGTTTGAGGGTTTTTTAGAAGATAAAATTGAATTTCTGGCTTCCACTTTTGATAAACGGCACCCAATAACCCACAATCTCGGTGTAATGGATAAAAAATATTTGGCCAGCGCCATTGAGGCTGAACGAGAAGGTCGGGAAGTAAGAATTACAAAAGAAGAAATAGAAGAAGCCATAAAATTATCTATTGAGGCATTATCAGGCCTGCATTCCCGGATGTTTTGCAATCAAACCACACATGAGTAAAAAAATGAAAAAAAGTTTTGCTTCTGAGAATAACCAGTGCTATATAGAAGGTAACACACCTGCCACGCCTCTCGCCCCTCTTTATGAGGAGATGACGCGTACCAATGGCAGGTTTTTTATTTTTGTTTCCCGCGGGGGTTGGCTATCATGACCATCCCCTATACAAAACCCGCTCTTACGTACCCTCAGCAGCTCGATCTGCTCATCAGCCGCGGTCTTATCATAGCAGACCGTGCCACCGCCGAAACGATCCTTTCCCGAATAAGCTATTACCGTTTTAGCGCCTATTGCCTGCCATTCAAGAACAGCCTTGATCAATTTAATGAAGGCACAACATGGGATACTATCATAAACCTCTACGAGTTTGACCGTCAGCTGCGGCTGCTCGTAATGGATGCACTGGAGCGGGTGGAGGTGGCTATAAGGACCGCTGTCACATATACCCTTGCCCATGCATATGGGGCTTTCGGGTATCAGGATGCGGGGAACTTTCGACACAGGTTCAATCATGCGCAGTGGCTCGAAAAATTGACCGGTGAGATAGAAAAAAGCCATGAGACCTTCATTCAACATTTTCACAATAAGTATGACGGATTTCCCCGCCTCCCCATCTGGATGGCATCAGAGGTGATGTCGTTCGGTTCTCTTTCACGGCTATATGAAGGTATGGAAGATAAAGATCAGCAACGCGTAAGTGCGCGACATGCTCTTCCGCATTTTGTGCTGAGATCGTGGCTCCGGAGCCTGAGTTTTATTCGTAATGTCTGCGCTCATCATTCGCGTCTCTGGAATCGCGAATTTGCCATAGCACCGCTAATGCCCCTGGCAAAACACGGATGGCCGCCGAATGAAATACCAAACCAGAAGCGTCTTTTTACTGTGTTGATTATGCTTCGTCATTTGATGGATGGCCAGTGTCTGGGGCAGGGATGGCAGGGCGAGGTTACACGCCTTATTGAGCCAATCGCATGCACTGACAATTTGAAAACTGTCATGGGGTTGCCCGATGGCTGGCAAACGCATCGGCGGTGGCTTAGCACGCCGGAAGGACGACTATGAACCTTTCCTATCTTGAAGACTTTGATTCAGTGATACCGGCAATTCAGGTTCTGCATGCGCTGGGCTGGAAGTATCTCAGCCGGGAAGAAGCGGTTAAGCTGCGCAATGGGCGGCTTGACCAGGTTGTGTTGCCGGAAGTGTTAAAGCCATGGCTGGCGGAAAACAACAGGATAGAAGTTAAGGGTGAGACACATTTATTCAGTGAAGCAAACATTGGCGAGGCCGTACGGCGGTTGACCGATGAACCGTATGACGGCCTAGTGCGGACAAATGAAAAAACCTATCATCTTCTGACCCTGGGAACAAGCCTTGATCAAACAATCGGAGGAGATCGCAAAGGACGTTCGCTACGCTACATAAACTGGCAAGAACCGAACAAAAATATTTATCATGTGACCAGCGAATTCGCCGTTGAACGGAGCCGCTCGCATGAGACAGCCAGGCCCGATCTTGTGCTGTTTGTAAATGGAATTCCCTTTGTGGTTATTGAATGCAAACGCCGCGATAAAGATCATCAGGCCGGGCAGAAACAGATTGAAGTTGCCATCGAGCAAATGATTCGCAACCAGAAAGATGATTATATTCCGCATCTTTTTCAGTTTGCACAACTGCTTTTCGGTTCTAGTGTAAATGAAACACGCTACGGCACAGTCGGAACACCGCGCAAGTATTGGAGTGTGTGGAAAGAAGAAGGAGGTTTTGACCAGGCCATACACGCCACAGCCAACCAGCGTTTGCCTGCCGATGTGGAGGCAAAACTTTTTGCTCCTTTGGAAGAAAAAGATGCTGAAGCGTACCGTGAGGCGCGTCAATATTTTAATAAATTATGGGCAAGCGGTGACCGGCTGCCCACTACTCAGGATCATACGCTTTGGGCGTTGTTAAGACCGGACCGGTTGCTGGAACTGGCCTATGGATATATTGTGTTTGATGCCGGAGTGCGCAAGATTGCCCGGTACCAGCAGTATTTTTCCGTCAAGCGGACGGTAGAGCGTGTAGTGCCCCTGCACGAAGGGCAGCGGCGGGGCGGCGTTATCTGGCACACTACGGGCAGCGGCAAATCACTGACTATGGTTATGCTTGCCAAGGCTCTGGCGCTGCATCCGGCCATCACCAACCCGCGCATAATTATTGTTACCGACCGCGTTGATCTTGACGATCAAATCTGGCGAACTTTTTCCGCTTGCGGTAAAGCGGCTGAGAAAGCCAATACGGGCGAGCATCTTGTGCGGTTGATTACCGAAGGAAAAGCCAGTGTCATCACAGCCATTATTAACAAGTTCACTACCGTTACAGCTAAATACGGCATTAAAAACGACAGCCCCAATATATTCGTTCTGGTTGATGAAAGCCACCGCACCAACTATGGCGCAACGGCTGCCCAAATGAGGCGGGTCTTCACCAATGCCTGCTATCTTGGATTTACGGGCACACCCCTGTTGAAGAATGAAAAAAGTACGGCTCGTAAATTCGGCGGGTTCATCCATTCTTACACAATGCGGCAGGCCGTTGAAGACGAGGCTGTAGCGCCACTTCTCTATGAAGGCAGAATGGCCCTTCTGGAACAAAACCATAAGGCTATGGATCTCTGGTTTGAGCGAATAACGGCCAAACTTAGTGAAGCCCAAAAAGCCGACTTGAAAAGAAAAATCATCGTAAAAGAGGCTGTTCCTAAAGCTGAGCAAAGACTGCGGCTTATTGCTTACGATATAAGCACTCATTACAGAGACAATTTTCAAGGAACCGGGTTTAAGGCTCAACTGGCTGCCGACTCTCGGCCGAGTGCAATTCTCTACCGTAAGTTTTTTAAAGAGTACGGCATGATTGACAGTGAAGTCATTATGTCGCAGCCTGACACGCGCAGCGGCCAGGAATCGACGGAAGAGGAAGATACTCCCGACGTGCATCTTTTCTGGGCCGAGATGCTGAAACGTTTCGGTTCGGAAGAGCGATATAACAAGGAACTGATAAGTTCCTTCGGACGGGAAGACGGTGTCGAGATTCTGATCGTTATCGATAAGCTGCTGACGGGTTTTGATGAGCCGCGCAATACCGTTCTCTACATTGATAAACAACTTCAAGAGCACAGTATTCTGCAGGCCATTGCACGGGTAAATCGTATTTATCCCGGAAAAGATTTCGGCTACATCATTGACTACCGGGGTATTCTGGGTAATTTAAACGAGGCCATGAACACCTATGATGCTCTGGGTGGTTTTGACACCGATGATGTTGATCTGTCGGGCGCTGTGACGGATACACACGCCGAAGTGCGCACACTGCCTCAGAAACATTCTGACCTTTGGGCTGCATTTAAAGAAGTGGGCAATAAACATGATAATGAGGCCATGGAACAGCACCTAGCACCGGAAGACAAACGGGAAACATTCTATGAAGCGTTGACGGCTTACCAAAAAACTCTATCGGTGGCTTTAGCAACAGAGCACTTTTACGATGAAACGCCCGCTGATCTGATAAAAACCTATAAAGATGACCTGAAACGGTTTTGGAGTTTGCGAATGTCGGTCCAGCAGCGATACTCCGAAGCAATTGATTACAGCCAGTATGAAAAACAGATTTTAAAGGTGATGGACAGTCACATTCAAGCGCCAGAAATTGAGGTCGTGACCGAACAGGTAAACATATTTGATGTTGAGGCATTTGATAAAGAAGTTGAAAAACGTATCGGCCCTGCGGCTAAAGCCGACACTATCGCAAGCCGTCTGATAAAAACAGTTCATGAAAAAATTGATGAAGACCCGGTTTTTTACAAAAAATTTGCCGATTTAGTCCAAAAGGCAATTGATGATTATCGTGAAAAACGGATTACGGATGCAGACTATCTCCGGCAGGTGACTGAGTTCATGACAACCGTACGGCAGGGTCATGAAACTGAGTTACCCAAACAGCTTACCTACTACCGGGAGGCACCGGCATATTATGGAGTAGTAGGCGAGACTCTGGCAAGCTATACGGTTAAATCGGGCCAGCACAAGCAAAATGCGGCGGAAATTGCTATTGCTATTGAAGAGATTATCGGCAAACTCAAGCGCAGGGATTGGGCTACCATGGATGATGTGCAGAAAGAAATGCAGAATGCCATAGATGATTACTTGCTTGAGGCGCGCGGCAAATACGGCATTAGTTTTTCGACAGCTGATATGGATTCCATCATTGAGAAATGTCTCTCCATAGCCAAAAAACTATCGGGCAAATAATGGAACTACAGTTAGACAGCATTAAGTGGGGAACACTTGATATTCCTTATAAGTACGGTTTTTCTCAGCGTAAGACTTTTGCTTTAAGCGTTCACCCTGATTTGTCTGTAACAGTCAAAGCTCCTTTAGGCTATAACGCTAAAGACATACAAAGCTTTGTGAGACGGCGGGGGGGGTGGATCAGCAGGGCGTGGCGTGATTTTGAGCAGTATTTACCAAAACAGCCTCAGCGACGGTACATAAGCGGAGAAACACATCGCTATCTGGGGCGTCAATACCGACTCAAAGTTCAACAGGGCGACACCGATTCAGTAAAATGCCTGAGAGGTTATTTGTGGGTAACAACAAAAAAAAAGTCGACCTCGGAACGGGCAAAAATTCTTCTGGATGGCTGGTATCGAGCCCATGCGAAAGAAATCTTTCAGGAGCGGTTGTTAGTTTGCCATCAAAAAACATCACGCGAAGCAATACCTCTGCCCACTCTTCAAATTAAACAAATGGTAAGCCGTTGGGGTAGTTTTTCACTTGCGGGCCGCATTACTCTGAATCTGGAACTTATCAAAGTTCCGAAAGAATGCATAGACTATGTGATTCAACATGAGCTATGCCATTTTAAGGTGAAACATCACAGTCCGAAATTTTGGAAACTTATGCAAAATGTGATGCCGGATTTTGAGGAGCGTAGAGGAAAACTGAACTTGTACGCAGAGTAGATTAAGAACAACTACGGGTGAAACTAGGGGACGTCCATGAATAAATCAATAACTGATTTCAAAAGCCCAAGAGTTACCGAATTAGTGAGCTAGTACAACTGTGCCTCATTAAGATAGAGTGCGCACCGAGACCCCGGCCATCAAGCGCTATAGAGCCCGTACAGAACTTTTATCAATAAAAATTCTACCAAACAACAAACTGCGTGACAAATTTATTTAAACTTGCAATAAATGTTTGAGGCTGAAGTCTCGGCAGAAACCAAAATCCGTTGCACGGCAAAAGAAAAAATAAGGGGGAGCTGGAAACGGGGAATTGATTTTTAAGCACGTCGACTCCTATCAACAAAGCCCCTTTCCTCACTCTGCGCTTTGCCTGGCCAATGGACCTTATTTTATTATTATGGAGAAAAGCATGAAAAACAGAACCTTAGGCAATGGCTTTATTTTTTTTATGCTGGCTGTTTTGTGCATGAGCATTTTTTTCGGCTGCAGCAGAGATAAATTCTTTAAGCAGCCAAAGCTCAGGATAATAAGCGCCGAGCTGCTTGAGCTGCCGGCGGAGCTCACGAAGCTGCAGGTTACGGCCAAGGTGATCAATCAGGACAGGAAGGCGGCAACGGTTAAGAAGATAACCTATACGGTGCGCTTCACGGATGACAATATCACCTCTGAGCAGATGCAGTATGAAGAAAATATTGAGATTGGCGGAATGGACAATGTTACACAGACTTTTCCCCTGACAATTAAGACTGCGGGAGCGGTCAAGCTTCTCAAAAAGCTTGAGCAGGGCCAGACGCTTGCCTATGAGGTAACCGGGGAGTTTGTCATCGAAAACGCCCTGGTCGGAACTATAACCCTGCCTTTTTCGGTAGCAGGAGAAGCCCTTGTTGAGATTGGTTATGAGAGCTTTTTTCAGCAGCCCCTCGTGGCGGTGAACAATTATGCGGTCAAGCACATAAACTTCAGCGGCTTGCCGCTGCCCCTTCCCGTGTCCGTTGATATGACGGCAGACATTACCGTAACAAATTTGTCGGTCTATGGCGCAACCATATCAGAAGTGGAGTATCTGGTTAAAGTAAACGGCATAGCGGCTGTACAATCCGAGACCTATGGAGATGATGCTGCAGAGCCGGAATTGACACTCGGGCCCTTTGATAATGACGCCGGCAATCCATCTGACACTGAAATACTTGCGGCAATGCCCTTTACCATGCCAGCAAGTGTTGCCACACTGTTTATCGGAAAGAGCGGGCAGAATGTTTCAGTCAACTATGAGGTGATCGGCACTTTTACGGCCACAGCCACTATCGGCCTTGAGGAAATAGAGTTTAATCTGCCCTTGAATGTGGCCGGCACAACAATGGTGGCCGTGCCCTAGCAGGCTGTTGAAAAACGCCCTGCCGTTGCCGGCAGGGTGCTGCTGATGCGTCAAGGAGTATCTCGCCCAGATGAGGGTTCTTTCACAAGCGTTAATAAAAACCCGGTGCACGCCTTTTTCAAGAGTCTCTCCGTTGAAGCTTGGAAAATAGGGACAGTCACCTATTATTTGCATTCCCAGGGCGGTTATGATAGAAGAAAAGCATGCCACGACTAGCCAGAATCATCGCAGATAACTACCCCTGCCATATAACGCAGCGGGGCAATAATCGTCAGGATATTTTTTTTGATGATGAGGACAGGTCTTCCTATCTCGTATTTCTCAAATCACTTACTGAAAAATACAAAGTCAGGATTTTGGGATATTGTCTGATGACAAATCACGTGCATCTTGTAGTAATGCCGCAGGAGGGGGCGCTGCTTGCCAAGGCCATTGGCCAGGCGCATTACAGATACACACAGTACTTCAACAAAAAGTACAAACGCAGCGGCCATCTCTGGCAAAACCGGTTTTACTCCGTTATTCTCGAAGCGATGCACCTGGTAAGCGCCATGCGATATATTGAACGCAATCCTGTTCGTATTGGAACGGTCAAGCAGCCGGAGCAGTACCTGTGGTCGAGCGCCAAGGCGCATATTGAAGGCAAAGCGCGTGATGACCTGCTTGACATGCAAACCTGGCATAAGCTTGTCGAAAGTTGGGGGTGGAAGCAGGTATTGAGGGGGCCAGGAGAGGAAGATGCAGAAACACTGCGCAGGCATACTATGACCGGCAGGCCATACGGCTCTGATCGATTTATAAAAAAACTGGAGCGGCGGTTTGATCGCAGACTCAGCGCTTTACCCGTTGGCAGGCCGCGAAAAAGAAAGCAGAAGGACACGTTTTAATGGGAGGCTGTTGCCCCTATTGACTTATTTACTAAAGAATATGGACAAATAGCATACAAAAGGAATACCCGAAATGCTGGTCACGACCAAACTCACCTGTACAGATAATCTGCCACTTACCTGTTCACGTTCAGGTACCTGCTGTCATGGCAAAACGGTCCGGCTGAACCCTTGGGAACTGGCTTGTCTGGCTGAAGCAAAAGAACTGACCCCGAGGGCTTTTCGTGATCGTTACTGCGATTTTGGTGGCATCGATTTGCGTTTTGATGGTGCACCTGGCTGGAAACAGCAGCCGGGGTGCAGCCAGTATGTACTTGATTTTGGATGCAGCGTATATTTGGGGCGCCCATTGGCCTGCCGGTTATATCCTCTTGGTCGCCAAAGACAGGGTGAAGAGTTGTACTACATGTACCAGGGGAGTGAATTTTCCTGTATGGAAGGGTGTCCGGAGGTCTTAGATTTACCTCAATTGAGTGTCGCTGCCTACATTGAAGGACAAGCCACGAAACGATTCGAAGTTGCCCATGATGAGTATCTTGAACTGATGCAAAAATTAGCTGATATCGCTTTCGCCCTTCTGCTGGAAAGTGGTTTGGCCGAATCGGGTGACCGGCAGACATTGCGTCTCTGGCGAGAGATGGGTAGAGAAGCGCCCGAACAGTTGGCGAAACGGCTTGGTTTTGAGTGGATCGACTTGCTGATGCTCCCTGAGTTAATGGATAGCTTGAATGATCCTGTAGCTTTTTCTCGTCAGCATTACGATCTGCTCCTATCGAAAGCTCAAGAATCATTTGGCTCACTGGACAATGTCACTGATTTTTGCAAAGCATCAGAATTAATGATGGGACTGGCGCTGCACCTTGGCCGTGGTCTGGGCGCAAATTCTGCCGAGCTGGCCGAACACTGGATCAAGACTGCAAAAGAACATGGGGCGCTTGACTAGCGGTATCCAGACGATTGGAAATAAACAGAAAAACAAGAACAACAGTCACCTATTGTTTAAGCCTTATATGCTGTTTCTGTTCGTCGGCTCACAGCTTTGCACTCCGGCTTCCTTCAGACCCGGTCTCGCGACTGCGCCCTTGCCTTCGGCTGGTACTTCTGCTAATGCTAGTTTCAACATTAACCGGATTTTCGTACAGGGGACTTTCACCCCATTAGTTCAGGCCCGTGCCGGGCGTACCACAAAGTCACTTCAGCCGTCCGCTTTCAGCGGCGGCTGACCTTTTTGTTGGTTGCAAAACTTTTAAGGTTCACAAGGGAGGGTACTATGAAAATAAGAACAACTGTGACCATGTTTCTGTTTCTTGCGGCGCTGGCTGGCTGCAAATATCAGCGACTTACCGATACGCAGCAGTTCAGTATCAGCGAACCTTTTACCCGGCTTGTTATCAACTCGCAGGTGGGCGACATCACGATCTCGGGCGGCACCGGCGTTGAAGTTACGGTCGATAAGTTTGCCAGTGCGTGCGTTAAAAGCCGGGCCCAGCAGTATCTTGACCAGATCGAGGTCACCTACGAGGTCGATAACAACACCTGCACCATCACCGTGCACCAACCCAACACCATCGTGAATACCGTGTACGGCGGAGCAAATCTGACCATTACGGGCGTTCAGGGCCTGCCCCTTGACATCGATCTGGATGTGGGCACCATCCAATGCGCCAGCATGAACGGCGGCACCATAACCAATGATGTGGGCAACATCACGGTTGAGACCGCAACGGGCGATATCCAGCTTGCAACCGCTACTGGCACTGTCCATGTCGGGGATTACACCGGTGACAATTTCAGCCTGCGGACCGATGTGGGCAATGCCGGCATACATATCAGCGGCAGCGGCGCCCTTGACGGCTCCATAAAAACAGATGTCGGCAATATCAACTGCGAGATTTCAAAAGACCGCTCCACAAGCGCACAGCTTAAAACCGATGTCGGGGATATTTCTATTACCGGCATCACCGATTTTACAAAATCAGGCTTCATTTCCATCGAGGCCTCCTTCGACCTTGGCGCAACCGACGGAAACCTGACCATGAAAACCGGCCCCGGCGAGATCACGGTAAACGTGTTTTAACTTTGAAAAAAAAGATCGCCTGACTTTGCGCTTCACCACGACAGTGACCTTTATCGTTAGGCCAGAGAGGAACAATGAAACCGACAAACAATATGATCGCAGTCGCGTCGCTCTGCCTGCTTCTCTCAGGGTGTTCTGAAACGATTGAACTTGTGGGTTATGGGGGCGCTGTGCCGGTTCAAGATGGTTTGGAGGTGCGCCTCATCAATAATGACAAGGAGGGCGCGCTGCTCTATATGAAGAACACATCCAACGAAATTATTTCAGTGAATCAATCACCTCTTGCAGTGAAGATCGCGGTTCTTAGAAACGGACAACCAGTGGTGCCCGTAGGGCGCATCATGATTCACATGGATACGCGCCCCCATCCCGATTTATTTGTAATTATTGCACCAGGACAAACCAGAACAATTCCGATACCTGTTTCATATAAAGCAGATCGTTACCGTGCATTCGACGCCGAATACAGGATTGAAAAAGGTGTTCTTTATAATGTCGAAGTTCAACTCGATCCTTACTTCGGCGCGTTCAAAAAAGAGACCGCCGATAAGACCTTGACTGACTTTAAGATTCCCAACTATCGGCATAAAACCATTAAGGCAAACACAATGACAATACGCTTGAGATAGGTCTAACAAAACCTTTCAGTGTACGTCGCAAAACCGCGCCGCCGCTGAAGGTTGTCGTAAGGCAAAAATAAAAAATGATTAATAAAACAGCGCCTATATTTTTACTGTGGTTATTTAGCACAATTATTTTCTGCAGCTGCTCATCTCTTGGGCATATCTCTAATACTATTGATACAGAATGGTCGTATGCCATAGATAATGGCACTGAAAAAACAGAGCGCGCTTATTTGCTTGTTTATGCCCCGAAGAAGCCGGAAGAAAGACGAGTGAAGGTGGTTAGCCGTTGTCAAAAGCCATATCCTGCCGAGGGAGTTTATGGTGCATGCACACACACTATTGATGTTCAGCCTGCAAATATAAAATTTAATCTTAACACGGGTGAAGATGTTGTAATGGTTCAGTTCACTTGGGATGCGCCATTCATACTGGCAACAATTGAATACGGCTGCTGTGCCGGACATGATACAATTTATTTCTATACGGACAAAGGCGAGTATCTTGGTAAAATAATTGGCTACAGCACAGCAAGCCGTGCAAATAATGGCAGCCTTTTCGCGCGGACCTTTGATTTTGGCAATGCCACACGAGATAATGAAACAATTTATTTGCTTGTTTCTGATGAGGCTAAGGCCAATAAATTTCAGGCCCTTGTTTTTGAAAGCGGCAAGGCGGCAGGAAGAATTCCCGTATTGGGTGTTATTCCTGATCAGGAAATATGCGGGGATTGGTATATTGATAAATTTATAAAATACGGGGATAGAAATGACCTGACCTTAAAAATAAACGGGTTGTGGTGCAAAAACGACGACGACATGCAGGAACGCCCATATCATTGCACGGCGGGAGAAAAGGCAATAACTTGTTTGCCGGATAATGCTAGGCACAAGTAGCAGGAAGGCATGGGGGCGGCCCGGAAAACAAAAACAGACAAAACCCCCGGAAAAAACAAAACAAATACGCGCACAGCTAGAGAAAAGCCACAAGTAGTTTTCGTAGGTTGGGTTAAGCCCGGAATAAACCGTTGGCTTTCGTGCCTCAACTCAACCTACTCAAAACAAATACTTGCAAAGAAGCACCAGCAAAAGGGCGAACCCAACAAATTCCCGAAAGGAGTATGCGCCATGAAATTCGACAACCGTATAAAAGAAGCCGATCAGATGTTACGGGAAATCCTTGCAATGCGACCTTTGAGCAAACATGCCCTGAAGCAGCTCAAGGAGTATTACCGCATTGGGTTGACGTATTCCAGCAATGCCCTTGAAGGCAATAGCCTCACGGAATCCGAAACCAAGGTTGTGCTCGAAGACGGCATCACTATCGGCGGCAAGCCCCTCAAGGACCATTTCGAAGCGATTGGGCACAGCGAGGCTTTCGACCTTCTGTACAAGCTGGCCCGGCAGCAAACAATAACAGAGCGGCATATTCTTGATCTTCATAAACTTTTTTATTTCAGAATAGACGCAAAACAAGCAGGGCACTATCGCAAGGTTGGCGTTGTAATAACGGGCTCAACGCTTGCGCTCCCCCGCCCGCAGGAAATAAAAAAGCTTATGCGGGATTTTGCCGCTGATGTTGAGGCGAAGAGGGCAGGCACACACCCAATAGAGTTTGCCGCACTGCTGCATATAGGGCTAGTAAGCATCCATCCGTTCATTGACGGTAACGGCAGAACAGCCCGGCTCTTAATGAATCTGGCTCTCCTGCAGGCAGGCTATCCGATCACCATTATTCCGCCGGTGCTCCGGCCCGATTATATTGACACGCTGAAGGCGACCAATACCGGCGACAATAAACCCTTCATCAACCTGCTGTCGTGCATGGTTTGCGAAAGCCAGAGAGATTACATCAGATTATTAAAGAATCTGGACGAGGGTTAATTAGAAAAGTGGAAAAGCCATGAGCCTTTCCTATCTTGAAGACTTTGATTCAGTGATACCGGCAATTCAGGTGCTGCATGCCCTGGGCTGGAAGTATCTCAGCCGCGAAGAAGCAGTAAAGCTGCGCAATGGGCGGCTTGACCAGGTTGTGCTGTCGGAGGTGTTAAAGCCCTGGCTGGCGGAAACAACAGGATAGAAGTTAAGGGGGAGACGCATCTGTGGCGAACAGCTTGATAAAAGCCACAAGCAGATTTGACTCCAGTTCAAAGGATATCTTTTGATACGTCTTATCATCAGTGAAAAGCCCAGCGTGGGCCGCTCCATTGCTGCGGCTTTGGGCATTCAGGGCTCGGGGCGGAGCTTTATTCAGGGTGGCGACGTTATCGTCACCTGGTGCGTGGGGCATCTGGTGCAGGCTGTGGGACCGGAAGTTTATGATCCCGGGCTTAAATCCTGGAGGATGGAGACCCTGCCATTTTTCCCTGATCCTTTTCAGTACTCACCCATCGAGGCCACCCGGGAGCAATACAAAATTGTGGCGCAATTATTGACCCGCGACGATGTGACGGAAGTCGTGAACGCGACGGACGCCGGCCGCGAAGGCGAGCTTATTTTTGATCTGGTCTATCGCCTGTCCGGATGCACAAAAAAGGTATTGAGGTTCTGGACCTCGAGTCTCACGGATGACGCCATTCGGGAGTCCTATGCCCGGATGAAGCCGGGCGAGGTGTACCAGGGCCTGCGGGATGCGGCGCGCTGTCGGCAGGAGGCAGACTGGCTGGTCGGCATCAACTGTACGCGAGCCCAAACTCTGGTTATGCAGCGCTCGGGAGCAGAAGGTGTGTACTCCATCGGCCGCGTTCAAACGCCAACGCTGGCGCTTCTTGTCAATCGCGAGCGGGAAATCACGGACTTCATCCCGAAGGACTTCTGGGTTTTATGGGCCACGTTCCAGGCCGAGGGCGGCACCTACCGGGGAAAATGGTTTTGCAAAGTTGAGGGCAGGGATCAGGATCGCTTTGAACAGGAGCAGGACGCACAGGCACTTGCAAACAAGCTGTCCGGACTGCCCGGCAAGGTTGCATCGCTGACTTCCCGGACGGAAAAGAAAAAACCCGAGCTGCTCTACGACCTTACGAACCTTCAAAAAGAGGCAAACAAGCGATTCGGTTTTACGGCTGAGCATACCCTGTCAGTAGCGCAGGAACTCTATGAGGCCAAGCTTATCAGCTACCCGCGCACGAATTCCAGATACCTGACTGAAAGTGATGCCCA
The DNA here is from genome assembly GCA_903911225.1 of uncultured delta proteobacterium. Lineage (GTDB taxonomy): Bacteria > Desulfobacterota > WTBG01 > CAIYCZ01 > CAIRTM01 > CAIWCT01. Next base: position 15,564 of record CAIWCT010000163.1, on the reverse strand, counting down.
AAAGACCGTGGGCTGGCTTAAGGCCATTGCGCAGGGCCAGCTTGCTGAAGTGCAGCCTTTCGTGCAGGAGCTTCGCAACCGCTGGCCAGTGAAGCTCGAAAAGCGTTTTGTGAACGATAAAGAGGTGGAGGACCACTCGGCCCTGGTGCCGACGGAGAATCCGGCCAGAAAGCTTCAGGGAGATCAGCTGAAGATATATGAACTGATCGGACGCAGGTTTTTGGCTGCGCATTTTCCCGAGCGTGTCGAAGGCAAGACTACCATCATAACAAAAATCGTTAAGGAAACTTTTAAGACCACGGGCACGGTTGTGAAGGAGTTGGGTTGGTCTGCCGTAGACCCGCCCCATAGCCGTCCGAAAAAAGACACAATAAAGGTGGATGGCCCCGAGGCGCAGGAGTCGGAGGAGGATGAGGACTCCGGTCTGCTGCCGAAAGTTATCAAGGAAGAAGCCGTGCAGACGAAAGATCTGTGCCCCCGGGCAGGCAAGACCTCACCTCCCAAGCGCATGACCGAAGGGGATTTGCTGGGCGCCATGCAGAGCGCGGGGAAGGAACTCGATGATGAAGAACTGAAGGGGGCCATGAAAGACTGCGGCCTGGGCACACCCGCCACCCGGGCCAACATCATCGAAACCCTGCTGAAACGCGGGTTTGTTGAGCGCAAGCGTAACATCCTGCAGCCCACAGCCAAAGGGATTGAGCTGGTGCAATCTATCCGGGCCGAGACCCTGAAAAGCCCGCAGATGACCGGCGAATGGGAAGCTCGTCTGGAACAGATTCGCCGGGGAGCGGGCCAGCGCGACGAGTTCATGCGCGGCATCCAGAGCTTCGTGATGGAGCTGGTGCAACAGATCAAACAGCAGGCCCCCCAGGCTGGCCGGCGTATTTTCGGGCCCGTGGTGGGAACCTGCACGAAATGTGGTTCCAACCTGCATCTTCGGGACTGGGAAGGCAGATACTATGTGAAGTGCGCCGCAACGGCAAATACAGGCTGCAGGGTGTCTTTTGATTCGGACGCTACAGGCAAACCGCTGGAGCTGTGTCGATTTTGCCAGGGGCCAATCAAAACCACCAAAAGCGGGGGAAAGCTCTGTGCGCAGTGCGACACATGGCAGACGGAAAAAGAAGCAGATCCCCGCATGCCTGATCCCATCGCCTGCACAAGCTGCGGCAAACCCACGCAGGTTGTTCCTTCAACGCGCAGAGGGCAGTGGTTTTACCGATGCACGGGCTGCAATATGTTCCAGGAGGCAAAACCCAGGGAGCCATTGGAAAGTTAAGGGGTCAGTATACCCTGTAGTAATCAGGGACAACGGGATTGGGAATCTTTATCCTGATAGTTTCACGCAGAGAGATGAGGCCTTAATGGTAAAGGTAAAAAGCAAGGGGCTGCCTGCTGTTAAAAAGCTTCATAAAGATTACGAACGCGACAGGCGCGAAATTTTAAAATTCGTTCCCAAGCTGCGTAAGATTAAAAAGGGCGGCAAATGAGCGGGGGGTATAAACTCCAATACCTGTGAATTAAGAGTTCCTTCTCCCCTTGCGGGAGAAGGTCGGGTTGAGTGGTGATATAAAATGCCCCCTCACCTCTAATCCTCTCCCCCTCGCGGGGGCGAGGAAGAAATACGCTGCACTTAATTCATATGTATTGGGTATAAGTTTCCCTGTTTATGTATACCGAAATTTTAGAGATAGCCCGCCCGTCTTGCATTGTCAGAGCTTATCGCGGAAAAGGCATACGGAAAAAAGGTTTAAACGTGCTCGTGCACATGCCGTCCGTCGGCTGTAACCCCGAGAGATTTCTGAGCGTAGAGAACTCACCCCCGCCTGTTCCGTTTAAAACTGCTACGGTTTTGCCAGTGGCCTTTTCCTTAACCGTTCCGACGAAGTCCGGCATCAGTTCCGTAATCACATAGAGCTTGGTCATTATGGTAATATCGGACAGAATGGGAGCATACTCCTGTTCAATATCAGCAGTAATCTCAACGATATAATCGCTGTCTTCAGCAACTATTTTTGTTGTTGACGGGTGGCAAATTTTTGCCGCGTCATTCCAGTGCCATTCGGGGTGTTCCCATCCAAGCTGCCCTTTGTCTGCTCTGAATTCACGGAAAACATCCTGCCCGTCGTGCTCGAATTGCACGTACATGAAATCAAGTTTTTTTGAAAACGGATAAAAGGTCTGAATCATAAATTCTGTTTTGTTAACCGGGTCGAGGCCGAAGGTGAAATCCCATCCGCCGGTTACAAAAGCATAGCGGCCAAAAGAATCCTCGCGGTAGCCGATGGCGTCGATCTCAAGCGTTTCATGCAGGTTTTTGCGGGTTATTGTTCCCTTAACCTGTATCGACAGCCAGATTGAATTTACCGTAAAATGCTCGGCAGGCAAGACCCCCACATCGTCGCCTATGCGCCAGGTCTTGCCGCGGTCGGCGATGCGCTCGGGCCACAGGGGCGTAACCGTCAGATTCCACTGCATGGTCGGTGATTCGCCTTCAAGCTTAATGCCTGCGTACCCGCCAGCGCCATCGGGCAGGGGATATTGTCTGCTGTAGCCGGTGCCGTTGTCCATTGTGCAGTCAAATGTTCGCAGGTCTTTGCCGGCTGTTTTTGTCGTGCCGTTAAAAAGGCCAAAATGTAAAAATTCAGCTTTTTTTGTACCGTCGGCAAACCTGCCGATGATTGCGGCATTGCCGCCGGAGGGCTGCAGCGACGGAAAGACGCCGGGCACTACCCAGCCCGAATCGTTTCCAAGATGGGCTCTGGGGTCATTGATGGTGATCCCGATAGTGCCCGTGAATTTTCCATCGAGGTTGGTGAATGCATAATAGTCCCATTCAAGAGAAAAGCCGTCGATATAATTGGGCTGGGCATAGTCATCGGATAATACATGCCAGCCCGTATAGGGGTCTTTTAATTTCGATTCATTATAGGAGGCATACTGCACTGCCCATGAAAGAAAAGGTGAATAGTTATTAGCGGCAGAGGCTGTGCCGGTGAGCAGTACAAGGAAGAGGGCAAGAGCGACCATTGTTTTTTTCATGCTTGAGACTCCAAATGATATTCACGGCTTGTTTGCATGTTTACTTGACGGGTCCCAGAGCAGGCCACCCCTGTTAATTAAAACTAACAACACTCAGGATATAGAAAAGTTTCGTTCAGCTTTAAAAATGGCAGGGAAAGGATTCAGAGCATTTAACTAAATGGTGTAGCTATGTTGTCATTTCGAAACGAATGTGAGAAATCTTAGCAAGTTGGCCGTACGTCAGCCTAAGATCTCTCCCTGCGGTCGAGATGACAGCATAGATAAACCGTCTATAGTAAAAAGAAAAATGTTCAAGTATTGCGTGGTTTCAAGGAGAGCTGCGGTTTTTTTATAAAAAAAATGAAAACAAAAGCTCACGTGCTGACCGCATGTATGATTTCATTATTTTGGAGGTATCATGAATATTGCGGAAGAAGCCATGCTCAAAGATTTTCCGGCAGTATCTGCTTAACCCGCCCGACTTCACCTGTTTCCAGCCGGACCTTGATGCCATGATGGTGCGTTGGGGATTTTGTCAGAATATCCTTCACTCTGCCTGCCGTGAGAGCGCCGGATTGCTGATCTTTTTTCAGCACGATGAGAACCTGCAAACCCGGCTTCAGGTTGGCGCGATGCATTCCGTTCATAATGAGCTCCCTGTATTGATACCGGAAACACCGGCGTGTCCGGAAAGATTTTTTCTATAGACGGTTTATTTATTCTGTCATCTCGACCGCAGGGAGAGATCTTAGGCTGCAGTAAAATCAAGTTGTTACGATTTTTGATCAGCCCCGGCAGTGGCGCTGAAAAAATCCTCATAAAACCGCTGGTAGTCATCCTGCAGTATGGCCTGGCGCAGCCGGCGGCACAGGTCAAGGTAGTAGGTGACATTGTGTATGGTCATGAGGATGAGGGCTGTGATTTCATTTGCCATGTAGAGATGGCGGATATAGCCGCGGGTGAAGGTGCGGCAGGCATAGCACGAACAGGCTGCATCGAGCGGTGTGAAGTCGTCTTTATAGCGGGCATTTTTTATGCGCAGCTTGCCATGTGAGCAGAAACAAAGCCCGTTGCGGGCGCAGCGCGTGGGAAGCACGCAGTCAAACATGTCCACACCGTAGCCCACTGCCCGCACAATGTCCTCCGGCGTTCCCACACCCATGAGGTAGCGGGGCTTTTCCCGCGGCAGGGCCCGGGCTGTCTGCTCGATCACCGGATAGGCATCCGTCATTTTTTCGCCGACCGAGAACCCCCCTAGCGCATAGCCCGGCAGGTCAAGCCCGATGAGCCCTTCTGCGCTTTGCAGCCGCAGGTCTGCATGCAGGCCGCCCTGAACAATGCCAAACAGCGACGACTGCGGCGATGACCAAACATCTCGCGAGCGCTCAGCCCAGAGCAGGCTGCGGCTCACGGCGCGGCTGATGCGCTCCTTGTCGGAGGTAGCAGCCGGGCATTCGTCAAGCTGCATCATGATATCGACGCCAAAGCCCTCCTGCAGCTTCACCACGCTCTCGGGGGTGAAGGTGAAGAGCGAGCCGTCGATATGGGATTTAAAGGTTACGCCCTCATCGGTGAGCTTGCGCAGATCGGCAAGCGAGTACACCTGAAAACCGCCGGAATCGGTCAGTATGGGCCGCTGCCAGCCGATAAAGCTGTGCAGGCAGCCTGCTTTTTCAAGCAGCTCAAGCCCGGGCCTGAGAAACAGATGATAGGTGTTGTTCAGGATGATAGGAGCGTCTGTGTCCTCGATATCGCGCATGGTCATGGCCTTGACCGTACCCTGCGTGCCCACGGGCATGAATACCGGCGTGGGAACATCGCCATGGGGCAGGCTCAGCATGCCTGCCCGGGCTCCCGAGCGCGCGTCGAAATGTTCAACTGTAAAACGCATAATCCTCCCGTGAAAAAGCTGCTCCATTGTTAATGAAACCAGCAAAAAAGACAAGGGGAAACAGCCGGCAGCGGCATGCGCATAAAAAAAGCGCTCCATTAACGGGAGCGCTTTTATGCTCTTTTTTCTGCCAGCGCATCAGGCGATGAGGCTTTTCATCTGCGAAATTGTTTGCCCGTAATCCGGGGTCTTGAAAATGCCCGAGCCGGAAACGAACATGTCGGCCCCCGCTGCCCGCACTTCCTTTATATTATCGACAACAATGCCGCCGTCAACTTCAATGGCGATGTCATAGTCCAGGCTGTCCAGCATATCGCGCAGTCGCCGGATTTTGTGCAGCATGGCAGGTATGAACTTTTGGCCGCCAAAGCCCGGGTTGACGGTCATGAGAAGAATCATGTCCACATCGTCAAGCACGTATTCAATAACGCTCAGAGGCGTTGCCGGGTTGAGCGCCACGGCAGGCTTCATGCCCCTGTCGCGTATGACCTGGAGCGTGCGCTGCAGGTGATAGCCTGTTTCGGCATGCACGGTTAGTATGGTGCTTCCCGCCCGGGCAAATGCGTCGATATAGGCATCGGCGTTTTCTATCATCAAATGCACGTCAAGGGGCACATCGGTTGCGCGCCGGGCAGCCTCCACAATGAGCGGCCCGATGGTGATATTCGGTACGAAATGCCCGTCCATCACATCGATGTGGATATAATCGGCGCCCGCCGCTGCTACAGCCCTGATTTCGTCTCCCAGCCGTGAAAAATCAGCAGAGAGAATCGATGGGGAAATCGCCTTCTTCATTTCCAGACTCCTTACGGGGTGCGTTTTTTCGCAAATCGACGCAGGCATGCATGTAGGGCTTGCGCTTAAGCGGCACAACCCCCTCGCTCACCGTGATCGTGAAGTTTAAAAGCTCAGATGCGCCTTCGGTAGCCTGCAGATCAATCTTCAGCGTGTACGGCCCGGGCCAGGGCGGCAGGAATTCCAGCAGTACGGCATCACAGATGCAGCGCAGGTCTTTGTGGCGCTTGAGCTTTGAACTCTGGTACCAGCAGAATCCGAAAAACTCCGTCATGGAGCGCTCCTCTGCGTAAATCTCCTGGCCGGCGTCAGTTTCAATGCTGATCTTGTAGCGGTGCAGCTTGTCGTTAAAATGATCGATAGGCTCTTTCCATTTAAAAACGGTGTGCACACGGCACCATTTTTTATTGGTTGTCAAAGAAAATGACCTGTCGACAACAATGCGGGAGCCATGTCGCGCAACGGCAGCCTCAAGAACTTTTTTGCCCGCAGTTTTCTGTTTTTTGTTCCGGATATAGCTGTAAGCCGCTCCTGCGGGGAACAAAAGGCAAAGAAAAATGATAACGGCAAGATCCATAAAAATTCCTCGATACTACTCTATACGGGCTCGCACATATGCTACCATAAAATTTTTTATGGTAAAAGGCTTGCCGCAGGCTGCGGGTTTTTTTCAAGCACTCTGCCCGGTGTGACGAGCGCCTGATCAATATGTTCTTTATCAAAACGCCATGAATTGCCAATTCTGAAACCGCAGATAGCGCCCTCACCGGCATATTTGTAGACGGTGAGAAGTGATTTCTGCAAATAGCGGGCAACCTTTTTAGGTGTCATTATTTCCAGCATTGAGCCTCCTGCTGAACGAAAAAGAAAACACGGGTTCCGGAAAGATACTGGCCAGCTGTTTGAGTTACCGGTGCAGGCAAAGAGAAACCGCCTGCCTTTTATTAGTGTCAGGCTATTTTGGCTTTTTCCTGCACAGAATTGTTGCCGTACCGGTTGTGCAAAAAAACATACTAAAATTATACAAAATAACGTGGTGTTTGTCAATCCGGAACACCATATCTGTACTGCCTGAAACAGATTACCAAAATGTAATCTGTGTGTCAGTTTTCTGTCAGAATCAACAGGCTATACTACAGGTGTAAGCTCGGGAAAGATGGGACAAAACGGTACAAACGACAAGAAGGATTAAACATGAAAAAAACACTAAAAATTTTTATTATTGCTTTGATTGCTGCTGCCGGGCTGCAGATCTCTGCGGTGAATTTTCTGTCCCGAAGCACTGCCTCTATCGAACCGCAGAACAATGTTGATATGACAGCGCAGCAGGCCGTATTAGACCAGATGCCTTTTTTGCCCTAACAGCATTGACATCAACGTTGACCTGCGCGCTAATTGAGGGTAGAATTTATAACTGATATCCCCCATGAAGCAGGTAAAGCCGGTCCTCCGGCATCTTGGACGAAACCTACTGGAACGGAACGCTTTCTGAAGGTTGTGTAAAACACGAGCAGACAGATCGCCCCGCGTCATTGTCAATTCAATCTGCTCGCAACAGCCTCTGATATACGCCGGCAATTTTTGGGCTGCAACAGGCAGGGGCTGCTCTGCCGATTCGGCCTGAAGGAAACCATCTAAAAGAGAAACACCCTAACCGCATACCAGTAAAGGAGCTTCCGGCATGAAGACGAAAAGAAAATCGTATCTGACCGCTGTTTGTGCCCTTTTTTCTTTTCTATGCGCCGCGGCGGCGCTTGCGGGTGCTGCCATGGCGCAGCAGCAGGCGTCCGGGCCCGATAATGCAACCGCGGCGGTTTCTGCAGTAAAGCCGCTCATCGTCTGGTACTCGCGGGCCGGCCACTCGCAGCTTGTGGCCGAAACCCTTCAGAAACAGCTTGGCTGCGATATGGATACAATCGCCTCCAAAAAAGACCGGAGCTTTTTTTCCATCGTGAATGAGCAGTTCCTCGGCGCCGAGGACGATCAGGAAAAGTGTAAACGCGACCTCAGCGCCTACAATGCCGTTATCATCGCCGCGCCCATCTATTTTATGAAACTCTGCGCCCCTGCCCGCACATTCATGGAACTGAACAGGAAGGCGCTGAAAGGTAAAGACCTGTACCTGTTTGTGACGCTGGGCGGCAAGCTGCCCGAAGGCAAGGTTACGGCGATCAAGGAATACGGGGCCGGACTGGGCTTGAATATTAAAGGCGTCTTCTTTCTGCAGATCGGCAAGCAGGAAGAGTTTCCGCAGCGCGTAAGCGAGATTCTAAAAACTACGCCCCTGCAAACGGCAGGAGCCAAATAAACATCATTGCCCGGCCTGCCTGCCGGGCAATTTTATTACCGAAGGTTCAGCCCTGTCGGGCTTTCATTGTTTTAAGAAGATTGACGCTTGCCTTGCGGATATGTTCGGCGGTGATGCGCTCGGCCCTGTCGCCATCGCGCTCCCGGATGGCCTGGAGAATGGCCTTGTGTTCTTTAAGCGCCTGCTGTGCCCGGCCCGGCGCTGCAATGGACTGGCTACGGGCATGTTGAATAGAGTTGTGGAAAGTGTGCAGCATGTGCTGCAGGGGCCTGCTTTTTGATGCCCGATACAGAAGCTGGTGAAAGTTTGAGTCAAGGCTCATGAGCCTGCCGATATCCCCCTTAGACGTATAAAACTCCTCTAAATCAATGGCCTCCTGCAGCTCCTGCAGCTCTTCCTCCTGGATGTTCTGGGCTGCCCAGCGCGCTGCAAGGCCCTCGATCATCATGCGGATGGCGTAAATATCCTGAATATCTTTTTGAGAAATACCCGTGACCACAGCGCCCTTATTGGGAACAAGCTGCACCAGGCCCTCATGCTCGAGCTGGGTAAGGGCCTCGCGGATGGGTGTGCGGCTGACGCCAAGCTCGGCTGCAAGCCGCGACTCGGTGAGGCTTTCCCCCGGAGCATATTTGCCGTTTAATACCGCCTCTTCAATGATGGCAAATACCCTGCGCCGAAGCCCGGCGGTGTCATTGTCCGATGATTTATTAAATGTAGGATCCTGCATAACGTATAATGCCTGCAAGCAAAAGTGTTACTTCATCTTCGCAATAACCGCATCGGCATAGCGGCTGGTCGAAGCCCTGCCCCCGAGATCAGAGGTCACATCTTTGCCTTCTTTAAGAACTGCGGCAATGGCGGCTTCAAGCCTGTCTGCGGCCGTGCTTTCATGTATATGCCGCAGCATGAGCACGGCTGAAAGCAGCATGGCTGTGGGGTTTGCCATGTTCTTGCCCGCAAGGTCAGGCGCGCTGCCGTGCACGGGCTCGAACAGCGCCAGACCCTTGCCGATATTGACGCCGGGAGCCACGCCAAGGCCGCCGACAAGGCCTGAGCAGAGATCCGATACTATATCACCATAGAGATTGGGCAGAACCAGAACATCGTACTGCGTCGGGGTCTGCACCAGCTTCATGCACATGGCGTCCACGAGCATGTCCTCAAACTCGATTGCGGGATACTCTGCCGCCACGGCGCGGGCCACGCTTAAAAAAAGTCCGTCGGTGCATTTCATGATATTTGCTTTGTGCACGACCGTCACCTTGCGCCGCTTTTCCCGGACGGCATACTCGAAGGAATAGCGCACAATGCGCTCCGAACCCTTGCGCGTTATTATCTTGATGCTCTCGGCGGCATCATCTCCCACCATGTGCTCGATGCCGGCATACAGGTCTTCGGTGTTTTCGCGCACGATAACAAGGTCGATATCCGTATAGCGCGATGGTATGCCCGCATAGGTTTTACAGGGCCGAACATTGGCATAAAGGTCGAGCTCTTTGCGCAGCGACACATTGACGCTTCTGAAGCCCGTGCCCACGGGCGTGGTGATGGGTCCCTTGAGCGCCACGCGGTTTTTTCTGATCGATTCAAGCACCGCGGCAGGCAGGGGCGTGCCGCATTCGGGTATGACGCCCGCGCCAGCGTTCAGCTCGTCCCAGGCAATAGCAACTCCCGTGGCCTCAATAACCCGGCGCGTCGCTTCGGTCACTTCAGGCCCGATGCCGTCGCCGGGAATCAGTGTTATCATGTGCATATCGTATCTGCCTCTCCTTTGCAGGTTTCAATCGTAGTTTTTCAGATGCTCGTAGAATTCGGGATCAATGTTTTTAAGCGACTCCTCCAGCTCATCGTCGCCGAGAGCCGTGACGCGCTCCTGGGCATACTGCTGCTCGACCCAGTCCTTGAGCGCCACGATGCAGGGGTGCTTCTTGTCGACCCTGTAGGCGCCTTCGAGGGCAAAGCGGTCATTGATCCAGTGCGCGATGCCGGCAACGCCTGAGTGGGCGTTGATGCTTACGGCAACAGGGCGGTTGAGTATCTTGTCGGTATTGAAGATGTTGTAGATCTCCTCGTCCTTCAGAAGCCCATCAGCGTGGATGCCGGCTTGCGTGGTGTTGAATTTTTTGCCGACAAACGGCGTCATGGCCGGAATGTCATAGCCAAGCTCACGCTCATAGTAGCTGGCTATTTCTGTAATAGCGGTCAGGTCCATCTCTTCGGTGGAGCCCCGCAGCTGGGCATACTCTATCACCATGGCTTCAAGGGGCGTGTTGCCCGTGCGCTCACCGATTCCCAGCAGCGAGCAGTTCACCGCCGATGCGCCGTAGAGCCAGGCCGTGCCCGCATTGGTAACGGCTTTGTAAAAATCATTGTGTCCATGCCATTCGATCAGGGCGCTGGGGAACCCGGCGTGAAAATACAGGCCGTAGATGATGCCGGGCACGCTGCGGGGAAGGGCGGCGCCGGGGTAGCAAATGCCGTAGCCCATGGTGTCGCAGGCCCGTATTTTTATGGGTATGCCGCTCTCATCCATCAGATCCCGGAGCTTGAGGGCAAAGGGCACAACAAAACCGTAGAAATCGGCACGGGTTATGTCCTCGAAATGGCACCGGGGCCGCACGCCGATGTCCAGTGCGGCCTTCACGATGTCGAGGTATTGCTCCATAGCGCGCTTGCGGCTGGTCTGGAGCTTTTTGAAAATATGGTAGTCCGAGCAGCTTACCAGTATGCCCGTCTCCTTGATGCCCAGCTCCTTTACAAGCTTGAAGTCGCTTTTTGTGGCCCGTATCCAGCTGGTGACTTCCGGGAACCGGTAGCCACGCTCCTGGCACTGGCGCACAGCCTGCTTGTCCTTGTCGCTGTAAATGAAAAATTCGCTCTGCCGGATGATGCCCTTGGGCCCGCCAAGCCGGTGCAGCAAATCGTACAGGGTTACGATCTGCTCGACGGTGTAGGGCGCGCGCGCCTGCTGGCCGTCGCGAAAGGTGGTGTCGCTTATCCAGAGATCATCGGGGCAGGACATGGGCACCCGCATATGGTTGAACGGAATTTTTGGGATTTCGTCATAGCTGTACAGCTCCCGGTACAGGTTTGGGTCGCGCACATCCTGAAGGGTGTATTTAAAATTGGTGTGGATCAGCGTATTGGTTTTTCTGTTGAATCTAAGCATGGCCGACAGCCTCCTTTGATGTTCTTGTATATGTGTATGATTGTATACAAGTATTCAACTTTGTCAAGGGGTAAAATTGTCTGCCGGATGCCCGCGAAAAACAGAAGCTTGCGGGGGGGGGGTAGAGCATTTTTCTTTTAGTTGAAACCGTCTGCACAGGTGCGATTTTGATTCGTTTGCCCGTGCTAAATTCTCGCAAGAGCAACCGGCAATGATGGCAGGGCAATCGCTCGAACCGCACGGGCGGCACTCACCAAAAGCTCACCTGTGCGAATATGGCTATGCTGTTGTGAAAAATGCTCTAGCAGGCTGTCGAAAAAAGCCCATCTGCTGCGTTGCGCTCATCATGCTTCACTGCGGCGTACAAAAAGTACGCCTCATTTTGCATGATTTCGCACGCCTTGCATCTGAGCATTTTTGAACAGCCTTCCCCTAATAACTTTTTAAACACCCTGCTAGCATGTGTGCTTGTTTGAAGATTGAATAAAAGGCCGTCCACCCCGCTCGAGGCAGTCGGGTATAGCGGCAGAGGTCAAATAGAAAGACAATAATCAGCAGGCATCATAAAAACAAAAATCGGTTGTCTCCAAGGCTCCAGTTGTTTGTAGTAAAGAATTACATGCGCAGTCTGGATTCCCGCCGCAGTTTATCCTCGCGAAGGCGGGGGCGGGAATGACAAGTTTGTTCAGTGTATTTTCTCTCTCGCTGTCATCCTCGCGCAAGCGGGGATCCAGTATTGGGATGTACCGGAGCTTTGTGGATAACAATGAAAAAACCCGGCGATGAGATTAACCTCATGTGCCGGGCGTTTAATTTTACAGGTGCGCATTTATATTTTCAATGACAGGCCATTCTTCGGTAAATAATTTTTTTTCTGCCTGTTAAGAAACTTTTTTATGCCTTCTGCGGTCGTGAACGCAAACAGCTGGTCGACGACTTCTCTGCACTGTTTGTAATCCATAGACCGAAGAACTTTTTTGGCCTCCAGAATTGCAATGGGGTTCATGCTCAGCTCGTCGATGCCCAGACCCAGAAGTATCGGAATATAGGAGGATTCCCCCGCCATTTCGCCGCACATGGCCACCGGAATGCCGTTGTCGTGCGCAGCCTGGATGATGCGCCGCAGCAGGCGCAGGACCGCCGGATGGAGAGGTTCATAGAGATAGGAAACCTGTTCATTAACCCGGTCGATAGCCAGCAGGTACTGAATAAGATCATTTGTGCCGATGCTGAAAAAATTTACCTCTTTTGCGAGCAGATCGGCAATGGTGGCCGATGAGGGCACCTCGACCATGATACCGATGGGGATGTCGGCATTGAAAGGTTTTTTTTCTTTTTTCAGCTGGGCTTTTACCTCCCGCAGAATTTTTTTAATCTGCAGGACCTCGTCGACGCAGGAAATCATAGGAAACATGATTTTCGTATTGCCGAAGGCGCTAGCCCGCAAAATGGCCCGCAGCTGCGTTTTGAAAATCACCGTTTCCTTGAGGCAGAAGCGTATGGCGCGCAGGCCCATTACAGGGTTCATTTCCTCTGCAACATCAATGTGGGATATAAATTTATCGCCCCCGATGTCAAGAGTCCGTATAGTGACCGGCCGTGGTGCAACGGTCTGCACGGTTTTTTTAAATATTTCAAACAGCTCGTCCTCGCTGGGCAACTCTTTTTTGTTGAGGTAGAGAAACTCAGTTCTGAAAAGGCCGATGCCATCGGCGCCGTAATCAATGACCGACCCCACCTCTTCAACGATTTCTATGTTTGCCAGCAGGCTGATTTTATACCCATCCACCGATTCTGCAGCAAGGTCGCGGTACTGCAGGAGCCGCTTTTCAAACTCCTCATGCTGGGCTTTTTTCTGGTTGTATTTGCGCAGCATTTCAGCGTCCGGGTTGACGATGATGACACCATGTGTGCCGTCGACAATTACCGTATCGCCGTTTTTGACTTTCGTCAGAACGTCCTTGAGCCCAACAACCGAAGGTATTTTGAGCGCCCGGGCCATGATGGCCGTATGCGAGGTTTTTCCGCCGCATTCAATGACGAATCCGAGCACTTCTGCTACATTTAAAATGGCCGTATCAGCAGGCGACAGATCGTTTGAGATAATGATGCTCTTTTCCGTGACTTTTGGCACATCATCTACCTTTTTGCCCGCCAGGTTCTGCAGGAGGCGCCGTTCGATATAGTCAAGATCAGAGACGCGCTCGCGCATGTAATCATCGCTCAGACTCAGAACGCTTTTTTTCAGCTCCTCCATGGTGGACTTCAGCGCCCAAGCGGCATCGACCTTTTCGCTGCGTATGCGCTTGACAACATCGTTGCAGAGAATTTTGTCCTGCAGGATGAGGATATGCGTGTCAATAATGTATTGGGCCTCAAAGATTTTTTTCTTGCTGATTTCTTTTTTCGTCTTTGTAAGCTGGGCTTTTGAGTCTTCTATCGCCTTGTGCAGGGCGGCTGTTTCCTCCCGGATTTCTTTTTCACTTGAGAGCCGGTAATGGGTGAAATCGGGTCTACCGTTTTCAACGATAAGCGCCTTGCCGATGACGATGCCGGGGGATGCACCAGTGCCTTTAAGGAGAATGTCGTTTTCCATAATTTTTTTACCAAAAATGAATAATTTTAGTTAAAATCCATATTAGTCGGACACAAGATAGATGTCAAGAAAAGTGTAAGAAGGGTAAATAATGCTCCCCGCCTTGAAAGGCGGGTCATCCCGGTAGATAAAATTAATTTGGTTATCTCCAAAGCTGAACCTAACATTGTATTATGGATCCCCGCTTTCGCGGGGATGACTGTTTAAATAAGTAAAAGACTAAAAAACCATGTCATTCCCGTCCCTGCCTTCGCGAGGATAAACTGCGGCGGGAATCCAGTGGGCTGTATGCATTCTGTTTCTGCCCGCAGTTTCAGCTTTGGAGATAACCAGAAAAATTAATTTTATTGAGACGTTCCGGCAATGTCTGTAAGAAATATGCAGCCGATATCGAGAGGGCTGTTACGCACAATTCCGGCAGCACCACCGCAGGCTTATCCCTGCCCGCCGACGCATATCATCAGGTGTTCGGGCGTAAAAAAAATCGGGGGATTCATGTGATAAAGACGCAGACAGGAGCGCCAGGGAAAAAATCACGCTCCGGATAAACCAAATTAACCCCTGTGTGATCAAGCATAACGGCTTCTATTTGACACATTCACAGCCTTGACCTATAGTAAGAAATCTTAATCAAATCATATGACAGCAAATCCCATGGACTTTCAACTCATAGCGGGCTACGAGCCCCGGGGCGACCAGCCGCAGGCAATAGAGGAGCTTACCCGGGGTGTTATCTCAGGTGCTGCGCATCAGGTGCTGCTGGGCGTTACGGGCTCGGGCAAGACTTTCACCATAGCCAATGTCATTCAGCGCACGCAAAAGCCCACGCTGGTGCTGGCGCCCAACAAAACCCTTGCCGCCCAGCTCTACGGCGAGTTCAAAGAACTGTTTCCGCACAATGCCGTGGAATATTTCGTCAGCTACTATGATTATTATCAGCCCGAGGCCTATCTGCCGGTTTCCGATACCTATATTGAAAAGGACTCCTCCATCAATGAGGAGATAGACCGCATGCGCCATTCTGCCACGGCCTCACTGTTTCAGCGAAATGACGTGATCGTGGTGGCAAGCGTCTCATGCATCTACGGGCTTGGGTCGCCGCAGGAATACCGCAATCAGCTGCTGCTGGTGCGAAACCGGGCCGATATGCCGCGTGACGAATTTTTGTCCGGGCTTGTGGCCATACAGTATGAGCGCAATGATTTCGACTTCCACCGCGGCACCTTTCGCGTGCGCGGCGATAGTGTTGAGATGTTTCCTTCATATCAGCAGAATACGGCCGTGCGAGTCGAGTTTTTCGGCGACACCATTGAAGCCATATCCGAGATTGACCCGCTCACGGGCAAAGTGCTGCGCGCTGCGGGCCATATGCACATCTACCCCAACAGCCACTATGTGACCTCGCAGGACAATCTTAAGCGTGCGGCCGGGTGCATACGCCAGGAGCTTGCCGGGCGCATCGAGTATTTTAAAAATCACAATAAGCTCATCGAGGCGCAGCGCATAAAAGAGCGAACAATGTATGATCTTGAGATGATCGAGAACATGGGCTACTGCAACGGCATCGAGAACTACTCGCGCCATATGGATGGCCGCAAGCCCGGCGAGCCGCCGTGGGTGCTTTTCGACTATTTCCCCGAGGACTTTCTGCTGATCATCGACGAGAGCCATATTTCAGTTTCCCAGATCAGGGGCATGTATTTTGGTGACCGGTCGCGCAAACAGAACCTGGTTGATTTCGGCTTTCGCCTGCCGTCGGCCCTGGACAACAGGCC
>CAIWCT010000162.1 GCA_903911225.1 uncultured delta proteobacterium | reverse complement strand
TGGTCACCTTGTCGCCCAGTTGCACCTTGATGGGCGAGCGGTTAAGCTCCAGGGCCTGGCGGTCGGTATTGGCGACAATGAAGTCGACATTTTCCAGTCGCGAAGCGATCATGGTGTTGACCGCATTGCAGCCTGCCCCGCCCACGCCGATGACTTTGATGGATGCTTTCTGTGGATCGTTAAATTGGAAGCCCATAGTGTAACCCCCTGTCTAAAAATTAATAAATAGAAATTAGAAATAGTTTTTTCCTGTATCAGCCAGGCGCTTTCTGAGAGCGCCCGGCTGTTTTATATGCCATAGGTCTTTTTGATGGCATCGATAATCATGCTGGTCATGGGAAGTTCAAGCTGGGCCGACTTTACTTTCAGCGCTTTGTGCACGTCTTTGGGCAGCAGCAGCGTGAACTTCTTTTCAAGGTTGTAGAGTATCTCCCGCGGCCTGCCCGGACGACGCACTTCAGCCTGCGGCATGTGGGCCGCAGGTATATGCGAATTATCCTTTAATTCCGGCTTTCGTGGCCTGGCCATTATTATAATTTAAACCATGTTAATTGTATTTACGTTTTAAGGGTTAAAGCTTTTTAATATTTCTTAATATATAGATAGTTAATACCATGTTGTCAAGTAGAAAAAACAGCTTTTATTAAAAATTTTGGTTTTACAGCGCTATCTGTGGGCATTTCTCATAGTCTTTGTTTATGTTTAAGGTCCTATAGAAAAGAAGCCGGAATTCAGAAAAGATCAGGTTTCAGGCAGGCGTCGCTCAGGAAATCGCAACCACATATCTTGCGCCCATATATGCCTTGACACGCAATAGCCCTTAATTTATATTCACCCCATCCCAAAGCAGGTTTCCATCAATACAACATAATTTTAAACTCTGTACATTCTTCGGCGTATATCTTTTTTGGTTCTGATATTTTAAAAATTTATCGCTTTTCGGATATTGCTTGAAGTAACCAACTTCTTGAATATTTACAACAAGACCCTGGAGCGGGGGGGTATTTGTTTCGTGCAAAAAATTTGAATCGAATTTCTAATGGACTTAGATATAGAAAGTAATCGACAGGCCAGGAACTACTCACAAAAAGAGCTTTTTTTGCGAGTGCTCTGGGGTATTGGAAAATTTATTTTTCACAATACACCCAGGATCTTTTTTGGTTTGCGCGTAGGCATTCTAAAATTATTCGGAGCAAAAATAGGTCGCTCGGTGCATATCTACCCATCGGCTGTTATCTATATGCCCTGGAATTTGGCTGCAGGTGATTATTGCGCAATTGGTGAAGATGCCCTTATTTATAATCTGGGGAAAATAACGCTTGGTAAAAATGTAACTATTTCCCACCGCGCGCATGTATGCGCCGGAACGCATGACTATACTGATCCTTTATTTCCGCTGCTAAAGCCCGCTATCGTTTTGCAGGATAATGTCTGGGTATGCGCAGGGGCTTTTGTCGGTCCGGGAATAACTATTCACGAAGGCGCGGTTGTTGGCGCTGCTGCCGTGGTTACCAAGGATGTCGACGCGTGGACTGTTGTCGCCGGAAATCCTGCAGCAGCCATTAAAAAAAGAATTTTACAAAGCAAGTAATTTTGGAAGATCGCTTGAGCGTACTGCTGTTGTTGTAACCTTCAACGCTCGCCCTTCATTTCCCCCGCTGCGGCGCAAACCGGAAGGCCTGCTGCTCAAAAAAAGCGTGCGGGGCCGTTCAATCTCTGCGTGGGGGTCCGGCCGTATCTGTGCAGGCTGTTTATTCTTGCCCATTTTTATGAAATAAGGTATGTTCCCGTCCATTCCCGCACAATTTATATTTAATATACCCACCAGCACAAAACACATAGGAGGATGGAGGATGAAAAGAAAGGGATATATCTGTACCGTTTTGCTTGTCTGTACGAGCCTGCTTGTATTGAGCGCCCGGGCATATGCCGGAGGATTTGCGCTGTTTGAAGGCAGCGCGCGCGGCAATGGTCTTGCCGGCTGTTTGATCGGCAAGGCAGACGACCCGTCGGCAATATTTTTCAACCCCGCGGGCATCACGCAGCTTTCGGGCACACAGTTGGAAACGGGCACCACGATCATCACGCCAATGACAAGCGTTGAAACGGAGCGCTTCGGCAAAACGCAGGATAGCAGTCTTAAGTGGAACTATTTCGCGCCGCCGTATTTTTATATCACCCATCAGCAGAACGACCGCCTCTGGTTCGGGTTCGGGTTTTTCGCCCGCTTCGGCCTCGGGACGGAATTTGATGAAAACTGGCCGGGGAGTGTCAACAGCTACAATGCTTTTGTGCGCGTCGTTGAGCTTAACCCCAACGTGGCCTACAAGCTCACCGACCAGCTGTCGGTATCCGGGGGCGTGAGCCTTGCGCGGATGGACCTGAAACTTGAGTCCAAGGCGCCTATTTTTAGGTATGACACGAGCCTCTCCGGCGACGGCATGGGCGTGGGATACAATCTGGGCTTACATTATAAGCCGCTCGACTGGCTAAAGCTGGGCCTGTCTTATCGTAGCAAAATACATATCAACCTCGACGGTCGCGCCAATTACATCCGGCCGGAGTGGGCCGGCAAGCTTTTCCATAATGGCGCTATCGAATCAAATGTGACGCTGCCGGATGAGCTTATGCTGGGCATCAACTTTCAACTCCTTAAAAACCTGAGCATGGAGCTGAGCGCCATCCGCACCGGTTGGAGCAATTTTGATAAAATGAGCATTCAGTTCAACCATCCCGTGGCCGGCATGGGGAGGGTAACCAAAGCGAAAAACTGGACCGATGTATGGCGCTGGCAGATAGGCTTTGAATATAATGCCGCAAGCTGGCTTGATCTGCGCTGCGGCTATGTCTACGACAACGGCCCTACGCCAAACGACAGAACTGATTATTTGATTCCGGCAAATGACCGGCAGATGTATTGCATCGGCGCAGGCCTGCACTGGAAGACCTGGACGCTTGATCTTTCCTATAATTATCTTTTAGCCAGGAACAGCCATGTATCAGCACGCCCTGCCGACGGCGTTTTAAAGGGCCGGTTTCATGACGGCCAGACCGATCTGTACGGACTTGGCCTGAGCTATAAGTTTTGATTTTAGATTGCGGATGTTAGATTTCGGATTGAACCGGGCATGTGTTATGAAGACGCATGCCCGGTTTTTTTTCACTGCCGGGGTGCGGTACATTCAGCAGTGGCGGTAGTGCAAAAAAGTGCAGTTCCTGTTTGAAAAAACCGGCGCAATTTACAGCTCCGCCGTCTGGACTTTTTGGGAAAAATATTTTATATGATGGCGACACAGTACAAGATATGAGATTACCGGTGTTTGTTGGTTTCAGGAAAGTCATCGCCTTTGCGCAGGCGGCAGTTGACGAGTCAGTTTTTAAAAAACCAGGAGGCAGTCATGAACGGCTATGCAGGAAAATTTCTAGAGGTTGATTTGACAACAGGAGCTGTTGCCGGTTTCAGCCTGGAAGAGGCGCGGCTGAAGAAGTTCATCGGCGGCAGCTCTCTGGCCGCTTCCCTTTATTTAGAGCGATATAATCTGCATGCCGATCCGCTGGCCCCGGAAAGCCCCTTTATGGTTATGAACGGCCCGCTGGTCGGCAGCGGGTTTCCGGGATCATCGCGCTTTGCTGTTGCCGCCAAATCTCCGCAAACCGGCATCTGGGGAGAGTCCGCCTGCGGCGGCAATTTCGGACCGGAATTGAAAAAAGCGGGTTTTGACGGCATTGTTATTACCGGTCGAAGTTCCACCCCGGTAATTCTTTCCATCGCTGATGGTGAGGCGATCATAGCTGCGGCGGACAAACTCTGGGGCAAAGATATATATGAAGCCACCGATATGCTCAAAGCCGAAGATAAAGGCTGGAAGGTTCTGGCCATCGGACCGGCCGGTGAAAATCTCGTGCGTTTTTCCGCCATCGGTAATGATAAGGCCCATTTCATCGGACGCACCGGCCTCGGGGCTGTCATGGGTTCCAAAAAACTGAAAGCTATTATTGTCCGGGGCAATAAGTCATCCGGTAAATGTGATGAGGAAAAATTTAAGGCCGTATCCAAAGAAGCCCTTCAGGAAATCAAAGAATCAACTTTTGCCGAATCGCTGCATCTGATGGGGTCGGATGTGGGAATGGATTTAGGCATGATGAACGGCGATGTTCCGATAAAAAACTGGACCGTCGGAGAAGATTTTGAACTGTCGGCAAAACTGAGCGGCCCCACCATGCGGGAAACCTATCTCACGAAAGCCCATGCCTGCGCCAATTGCCCGGTTGCCTGCAAAAGAGTGGTAGCCGTTAAAGACGGTCCATATCAAACAGAGGAGGGCCCCGGCCCGGAATATGAAACCTGCTGCACCTTTGGCACGCTGATCATGAATTATGATTTGGCGGCCGTCATCAAGGCCAATGAGCTGTGCAACCGCTACGGCATGGATACGATCAGCGCCGGCGCAACGATTGCCATGGTCATGGAACTCTATGAAAAAGGGATTATCAGCGCACAAACAGCGGACGGCCTGGTATTGGCCTGGGGCAATATGGATACCGTTTGTGCTTTGCTAAAGAAAATCGCCTGCCGGGAGGGGCTGGGGAATATACTGGCCGATGGTTCGCTGCAGGCAGCCGCAAAGCTCGGAGCGCAGGGGCTGGATGCAGTTGTGCACGTCAAGGGGCTGGAATTGCCCATGCACGATCCGCGCGGCTTCCACGGAATGGGGCTCGCGTATATGATGTCCAACCGCGGCGCCTGCCATTTACAGCATGCTGCCATGGGCATGGAGCAGGGCATGGTGTCCTGGCCGCAGCTTTTCGAGATGAAAGAGGATTACCAGGGTACGACATCACAGGGAAAAGCCATGCTTGTTTTTAATTCGGAAAATTACGGCATTCTGGGCAATAGTCTTTCTATTTGCCAGTATTTAATGTATTGCTTAAAACCGGAAACAATACGAGACGGCTTCAACGCGGTTACGGGATTTAATTTTGAATTTCAGGATTTGCTGCTGTGCGGCGCCCGCGATTGGACGCTGAAGCGCGGCATTAATAATTTGCTGGGGATATCGGCCAAGGACGATGTCCTGCCAAAAAGAATTCTTACCCCGCTGAGTGAAGGCGCAGCCGCCGGCTCGGTTCCTGACATGCAGTTGCTGCGCGATGAATATTATGCCATTCGCGGCCTTGATGCCCGGGGTGTGCCCACGCGGGAAAAACTTTCGGAATTGGGGCTGACTGAATTAATCAATAAACTTTATACATAATACGGGAGGATTGAAGATGAGTTCATACAAAGGGTTAACCCAGGAGTGGCTGGACGCGTGGAAGCAGAAAATTGCAGAATCAAAAGAGTATAAGGAAATCGCAAAAGATTGGGAAGGAAGCGTCTCGATCATAGTCAACGCCGCCCCGGATAAAAACCTGCCCGAAACAGCTTATTTGTTTACCGATTACTGGCATGGGGATGTGCGCGACTTTGTCCTGTGCGACGAAGCCAGAGCGCTATCGGCGCGATTCATTATGAGCGGCGAGTATGTCCGCTGGAAGCAGGTGGCTACAAAAGAACTCGATGCGACCAAAGCTCTGATGCAGGGAAAATTAAAGCTCAAAGGCGACCTGACCTATGTCGTGCGTAATGTAAAAACAATCAACAAGGTCATTGACCTGTTAACGGAAGTAAATACCATCTGGCCGGATGAAGCCTAAGCAGGGATTTCGGATTTAAAATTTTTGAACCTTGAACCTGCGGTATTGAAAGAGGAATGAAGCATGGCATACGATCAGGATTTGTCATTTGTCTACCTTGGGACGACAAAAGTCGTTTTCGGCGTCGGTTCTTCCAGCCAGGAAGTGGAAGCCGAAATGCATGCCCTGGGCTGCTCCCGCGCCGTTGTTGTCACCGACCAGGGCATCATCCGGGCCGGGCTGCTGGATAAAATTACCGCCAGCCTGGGGGCAAAATGCGTTGGCGTCTACAGTGACATCCCGCAGGATACCGGCATTGATGTCATCGATAAGGCGGCGGCATTTGCCAGAGACAAAGGCGCCGATATTTTGATCAGTGTCGGCGGCGGCAGCGTGATCGATACCGCCAAATGCATGTGCATTTTGCTCACTGAAGGCGGCTCGCTTACCGATCATGAAGGGATTCAGCTGCTGACGCGGCCTCAAATGCCCCATATTGTCATTTCAACAACGTCGGGCACCGGCAGTGAAGTAACGTGTGTGGCCGTTGTTCTGGATAAAAGCAAAGGGCAGAAAATTCTGATTGTTGAATCATTCAATGCTCCGCGTGTGTCCATTCTTGACCCGGCTTTAACGGCTAAACTGCCGCCGCTTTTAACCGCATCAACCGGAATGGATGCTTTCTGCCATGCCGTGGAAGCCATGACTTCTATCCATCATGAGCCGATAGCAGATGCCCTGGCCCTGCAGGCCATCCGTCTTTTAACAAAATATCTGCCCCGGTGTATTGAACACGGCAGCGACCTGACCGTGCGCGGCCAGGTGCAACTGGCAGCGACAATGGCCGGCTGGGCTTTCGGCAACGCCATGGTAGGGCTGGTGCATGCCATGGCTCATTCGATCGGCGCAGTCATACACGTGCCCCACGGTGTGGCCAATGGCATTTTGCTGCCCTATTGCATGGAGTATAATCTGCCGGACGCCGCTGACTATTATGCCGATATCGCCCAGGCCATGAATGCAGGCGAAAAAGGCTTTTCGGAAGAGCAGGCGGCTCAAGCGGCGGTAGAGGCTGTGTTTGCTTTTACGAAAAAAATCGGCCACCCACAAAAGCTGTCCGAATTCGGTGTCAAAGAAGAGCATATTATAAAGGCGGCAGAGCTGAGCATGTCCGACGGTTCAATACTGAATAATGTCCGTTTTGTGCCCGATAGCGCTGAAGTTCTGGAGATTTACAGGAAGGCTTTATAACCGGGATTGTCTCAGGATACATTATGGAGCTTAACATTAGTAACAATGCAGGCGATGTTCCATTCGCGCATATCCTGCAGGAACTGCTTGCCGGTACTATTGAAAAATCGGAATCCCGGCAGGCGATCTATAAGAAAATGAAAGGGGCTATTGCAATAGCCTTGCCGGATATTGAAGCCGCTGTAACGCTTGTTTTTCAGCAGGGGCGTATGACCATCGAAGCAGGCATAACGAAAAATCCGGCGCTTATTATAACAACCAGCTCTGATTTAGTAACTGATTTGAATATGCTCACTATCTGCTGGGGTTTGCCGTATTACTTTAATGAAGCCGGCCGCCGGGTGCTGGGGCACATTGTTTCCGGCCGGCTGAAAATACAAGGCCTTTTGTATCATCCTGTTTTGTTGACACGCCTGACCATACTCATGTCGGTTATGTAGCTATACCTGATGGCAGGGAGCACACAAGCCTTAACTGACAAGCCATTCCTTTGCCTGCTCTTCAGACGAAAAAGGGTTTATCCCGAGTTTAGAAAAATGATTTACTCCATCCAGGATAACCCTTTGAAGCCCGGTTACTCCAACACACGCAGCTTTTTTTATTTTTGGCTGAATAAAACCTGCTATTTTTTTCAGATCTGTCGCGATGTTTTTATCAAATGGACATTTGGTCACATCGACAAGAAGCAGAATATCCGGGGTTTGCTCTGTTGCATATCTCAGGGTGTTCTCTTTGATCAGTTTTAGTATTTCCTCGTTCGGCAGATTAGAATAGTCATTAATAAGAATCTTTTTTCCTTTATACTCGTCCCATCTCCACCTGTTTTTTTCATTCATCTTATTACCCCTGTCTTTTTATGAATAATAAATCGGAAAGAAGTTATGCTGCCCTCTCGTTTACTGTACCTGGTTCGTTTATAAATACGACGATCTATGTTTTCTTGAAAGCTATACCATAATTTGTTTTGTTTGCAAGTGTTACTGTTCTACTGCCTGGTGTCCCCGTAAAAAGCGGTAAGCATCAATATCGACAAGCTTCAGGCTGCTCTCAAAGAGATCAGGGGTATTCCGGGACATGACCGCAGCGAAGGCCTGCAAAAGAAAATCAGGGAAGCTGCCGACGCGGGCATCCCATCGGGGGCATCATTTTGATTGATAGTCTTTGATAATCTGGATGATTTTGGGTACATCCCCCTCGGGGACCCTGCCTTTGTAAATATAGCGGCAAATCCGCTCCTTGTCGAGAATGACCACAGTGGAGGAATCTTTGGCCATCCCCCCGAGGTTCAAGACCGTCCAGTCATAATCAAGCAGCACGATGGCCCCTGTTTTTTCCTGCTTGTTTTTTACGATTACCTTGATGATGAAGTTGGGCTTGATCGTGGATTTGAGATC
>CAIWCT010000161.1 GCA_903911225.1 uncultured delta proteobacterium | reverse complement strand
TTTTGCGTATAACAAGCCACCATTTTTCCCCGACTAAAGTCGTTTTCTTATTTACTTCTGCATATAATTTTACCTGGCCATCTTCTATCCGTATAGCCTCGAAAAATTTTCGTTCAAGAAAAGATATCATGCTTCCTTTAAGCAAATTTGGGTTTTTGTTTTGTTTATTTATAAGCTTTTTATCTTCCAAGAATTGCTTTTTAAATTTAGCAGAACTATCAAAGGTTTCACCAAGTTTTATCTCACAAGCAATTGATCGTTCCGATATTGTATTAGAAGTACAAAGCATATCAATTTTTTGG
Source organism: uncultured delta proteobacterium (assembly GCA_903911225.1). Lineage (GTDB taxonomy): Bacteria > Desulfobacterota > WTBG01 > CAIYCZ01 > CAIRTM01 > CAIWCT01. Next base: position 6,292 of record CAIWCT010000161.1, on the reverse strand, counting down.
TATGGATCGCACTTGTAAGAATGATTATTGAATTCCATTTTTAAAGTTGCTTCTTCTGCGAAGAAGTTCACCTCTTCCGCACCTATAATATTATCAATATCATTTTTAAAGCTAGTTTTTCCGAGAGCACATCTTACTTGATCAAGTTTCTTTGCTGATGCTAATTCCCTCAGCATCTCCGTGACAATTTCTTCACCAAAATGTGTAAGTTTTATTTTTGTCATAAATTTAGACTATTCTTTAGTGCTAGCATTAGTGCTTTGGTTTTGCATTTTCTGTGATTCAGAAAGCATCTTCGCAGCAATGTCATATGCAATTTTAACAAAGTTATCAATTTGGCCCATGTGCAGAGATGCACAGTTAGAATAGCTTTTGAAATCGGGACTGTTCAGAAAAAAGCCAACAATAATTCCTGCAATTAAATCAACCGCTAAGTGATTCACCTTAGCATTGTTTGTTTTTTTTTCTTCAAGCTTTTTAGCACAAAAATATGCATCTGAGACACACTTATCATATGAAAGCTTTCTAGAGTGATAAAATATAGACAAAAGCGCTTTGCAAATCTGTGATGCGGCGTAGTCCAAAAAATTAATGTCTAACATAGATAGCTCCATATTGTATTTATATCGTTGCTGTCGTGCATTTTAAAATCTTCTTTGTTCCCTTTTAGTAAATTCTTCAAAAAGAAATCTATATGTGCATGTTGAAGGGCCAAACTTGTGAAACTGAATTCTGCGGGATCATCCTTTCGTCTAGGCTTTTATGTCGTAAAACGACGTAATCTTTTCAGCCTCTGCGGCAATCTCCCGGCCCAACTTTACGGGCTTGAGCACTTTTGCATTCGGCCCGCATCCGAGCACAAAGCGCTTCACATCATTCCAGCCGGAAACTGACATCTTTAAAACAACTGAACCGTCTTTTCTGTCCTTGAATTTCTGAGTCTTTGACCATGTGCGCTCTTTTATGTACCGGGCAATATCAGCGGAAAACCAGATCTCAAAATCCTGCGGCTCGCCAAAGACAATATCAAAAGCTGTTTCCAGCAGCGAGGAAGGATCGAACCCATCGGGGTATTTAAAAGTGCTATCTGTCGGCTTGAGGTCTTGGATGCGCTCCACCGCCAGGGTGATGATCTTTTTTGTCCGCACTGTCTGGGCAAAGCAGTACATGCCGCCGTCGCGCTCAAAAAAATGGAGGGGGTTGATGAGATGGCTTTTGGGTTTATCATCGTAAAATGAATGGTAATTGATAGAGCAGGTTTTGCTATCCAGCATTGCATCGGTCAGCAGGCGGATGATCTCCTTCTTGCCCGCATAGCACTTGTATGACCTGGGCGCAGTCACAAAAAGGGATTTTACCTTGCCGAGTTTTTCTGCGGCCTTGTCAGGGAGCAGCAGACCTATTTTTCCAAGAGCCGAGACAATATTTTTCTCTATAAGGGTGCCCTTGTACATTCCGGCCTGTCCTTTGAGCAAATAAAGAGCGATGGCCTCAGGAAGTGTCAGATCCGTGCTGGGGATATGTAAGTTGGGAAGTTTTTTTACGTATGATTGATCGAGCCGGTAATAAACCCTGCGGCCGAGGGGCTCTTTTTCATCGGTTATTGGAAAGCCCAGCTCTTCAATATCCCGGATATAGCGATACACCTGCCGGTCGGAAACTTCCAGCTCTTCGGCAATGCGCTGCTTTGTGGCCCCCTGCGGTGCGGAAAGCAGATTGATGATTTTTATAAGCGTAAGCAGCTGCATGCATCCCCCTTTGAATAGTATTCAAAAACGACCGAAAGTGTCACACTTGCATGGTCTTGTATATATTGCATGTTTGGTGATGCAGTTGTCTGCAAGCAAATCATAAACCTCGGGCAAAAGCAAGCAGAGTCGACAGACGGACATAGTTTTGCAAGCCTCCGCTATTACTTTATAAAAATCGGCTGTCATGGCGCTTTCGTGATTTTCATGAGAGAGGCGCGACCCTCTCAGCAGTTTATCTTATTTGTAAGCCATTTTGACGTTTAGAGTTAAAGCCTGAATTCTTCCTGCTGTGACCGGATTTGTCATACATGCGGGCTATTGTATAGTAAGGTACACGCAGGCAGGGAAGACAGAAAGCAGCTGAAGACCAAACCTTTTTAGCAAGGAGGACCATGAACGCCAGCACAGCAAACACCTCACAGTCGCCTAAGAGATTTTGGACCGTATTCCTGGAAGATGGGGCACATACCCTGGTTTATGCAAAAGAGGATGAAGTGCCGGGGATAACAGCCGGGCTATATCCGGGAGCTTCAGCATTGGAGACTAAAGAGGCTTCGGAGTTTGATGTTCTGCGATACAAGTCTGATGGCAACCTGGTTGTATATGTAAACTGAGCGGCATAGAAACGAGGCATATATGAAATGTGAGGTGTCAAACGCGATCTCTCAAGAACGCAAAGTAACCAGAGCCGCAGTGATTTTAACGCAGATCGGCACGGTGGCAAGCCTTATAGTTGTCATTTTCAGCACTATGCTGCTGAGCAGTCTAATTATCGACCTTTTTAAATTAACAATTGATTATATGGCAACGGTTATCCTGATGTCGCTTGCGGTGACCTTGCTTAGCTTTATCGGCCTGTGCATACATTTTGCAAAAAGCGATGCATGAATTCAAGAAGGGAAAACAACCATGGCAACAGCGGCTTTTTTCATCTCACCGAGCGGCGACATTCTGCCCGTTTCAGCATCCCATATTGCAACGATCATCGAGAACCCTGAAAGGTTTGGATTGTCTTTCGCCGAGATTGAGGCGGCGTATAAAGCCTGCGGGGAGAAGCTTGGCCTTGAGGGGCAGGCGCGCAGAGAGATCATTTTCGGCTTGATACTGCAGGGGTGGATACGCATCAGGCATTACCCGAAAGATGCTGCAAGGGGCTGGAGATTCAATGTACTGAGTTTGACGCCGGAAGTTCGAGCCGTGCTGAATAATTTTGCGCGCAGTCTCACTTCTCAAATAGGGATTAACGGGATCAGGGAAGCTGATCCCTATGCAAGAGTGAGCATCAATTCTGCTGATGGAGAAGAATTGCGCATGACAATAGATGAACTGGAAAAGCTGGGGTCTCAGCTATGAGCAGCATAGGCTATTTTTATCTCTACAAAAGCTGCCTGCTTGGCGAGAGGCATATGCCTGAAAATGCGTCCGTATATGAGGGCCATTATCATTTCTGGGTGCATGAGGCCCCGAGATTTTTTCTCACGGAGCACATGCATGATATCATCAACGCTTCCTATGGTTGCGACCGTGGCCGGATAACGCTTTTTGAGGGCAGGTACAGGCTTATGGGCACGGCGGGAGTCATAAGAAACGCTGACAAAATAATTCGGCTGTTCGGCTTCAGCAACCTGCTGCCCGTGCTGGTAATTGCCGACGACAGACATTATAAAATAATGCCGCAAGACCGGCGCATGCTTGGTCAGTTCAAGGATTGCTTTAAAGCCCCTCAGAGCTACAAACACCTTATAGGCAGGCTTTGAAAGACGGGCAGGGCAAAACATAGCGCAGTTTGTTTACTGCTGGTTTGATAAGCCAGGGAAACGGAAACCATGAGCATGTTTATCAAGGCATTCGGGAAAGCCATGTATTTCACGTCCTATTGCCGATACAGGCTTGGCTACTTTATCAGACAACTCGGCTATAGCATTCTGCGGATTATTTTCTTCATTGAAGAATTGTGTAAAAAACCATGAGCTACTGAGGAGCAGTTATGAAAAAACAAAAAGACATACGAATTGTGGTTTTGCAGCGCGGCTGGGTGGCAGCCGGAGTATTTTCACAGGATGCTGCACAATGCAGACTTAACAATGCTTTTATAGTGCGACAATGGGGCACCACCGCCGGGCTTGGGCAGCTTGCAAAAGAGGGTCCGCTTAAGGAAACCATTCTTGATCCGGCAGAAGAGATAAAATTTCATGAGCTGTCGGTTGTATGCGCATTCACCTGCTCGGACAAGTGGGAGCCTGTATGCAGGTAGACGGCTGGGATTACGGTGCCTGCGATGGCTATCTCTGTACGGATACAGAAAGTTACTTTGGCAGTAATGCTTTTGGCTGCGGCTTTGACTATGGCTCGTGGAATGGTGGCGGCAGAGGCGAAGGGCATCATTACGGCTATGGTATGGATGGCAATGGCTGCGGCGATGGATCATATGGCGGCGACTATGCCTTTTGCGCGGGCGACGGCAGAGGAGATGGCTATTGCTTCGGGTTTGGCGGGGGCAATGGCGGAGGGCTAGGAGCTGGCTACGGGCAGGAGAATATAAAAAACGATAGCCAATTTTGTTACATATCTCAGCAATGCAATGAATATATTTTTTATGATGGCTGGGGTGCGGACAGCGGCTACGGTGACAGCTACGGCTATTTCTACAGCTATACCCTCAGTGAACTGACAACTATTTATGCATACGGTAGCGACAGCGGCGATGGACGCGGCTATGGCGGCCGTGATGGCGATGGCACGGGTGGAGGCTACGGCTATGAGTACTATCCCCAACACGCCCCGCCCTATGCTAGAGGCATGAGGGCAGGCGACAGACATTTCTGGCTGCATGGGTGCGGCGGACATGCCTACGGCAACGGCAGGGGCTGCGGCGACGGGTGGAGAAACGGCGATGGTGAAAGCGAGAAAGAAAGCGATCTTCTGATTTGAAATAGTGACAACCAAGGGGCACTATTAAGTAAAAACCTTAACAACCAAGCAGCACTATGTGATGTCTCTGGGCAATGCGCAGCGTCCCGGTGGGCACCTTTGTTATTCAACCAACACTGTCGTAAACCCATGCTCTTGCGCTGTTTCCAGCTGCCTGTGGTCGGAGGTTATAAAAGGAAGGGAAATCTGCATGGCGTCTTGAAATATCAGGGCCGATGCAATGTGCAGGGCATCAAGAGATCTTACGGGAGAGCTTACGACAACCTGCCCGGCCTTTTCAAGCACCTCATCGGTAAGCCGGATGATTTCAATATGGTCAAAGCTTTCACGAATTTTTTTTATCAACGAATCAAATTCTTTGCTTTTCAGCTCTCCGGCCTGCTTTTTTCTGGACAGTGCCGAGAAACATTCAACCGACACTAAGGCAGAAGTAAGCATCCTGTGCTTTTTAATTAACTCCCGCGCCTTGGCCGATCCGGATTCCTTCACGAAAACCTTCAGATACGTGCTTGTATCAATATAGGCCCATGTTTGCGCCATCACAGTCTTTCACTGCGCTCGTCGATAACAAGGCTGGAAACGGCCTTGCCCGGCAGGGAAGCCAGCGTGGGCAGTTTTAGCCGCCCTGTGCTGCGCTTGAGAACGCCCCTGTCCTCCAGTGCGTTCAGCCTGTCCTCCATGGAATCATTCTGAGGCGCGACCGAACGTATTGCCGCTATTGGAACGCCGCGCTCGGTTAGTACGATCTCCCGGCCTTTTTTTACAAGCTTTATATATTTTGAAAAATGCTGATTGGCTTCCCGCAGTCCTACCTGCATGGCATATCCTCCCACAATGTAGTTACATACCTACATTAGTATACATTGTTCATGACCGCAAGCGTTTTTTCTGTCAGAAGATACAATGAAGTTTGCTGAATGGCCTATTGCCCAGCAACCAGCAATAAATGACGCGAAAAAAAACGCCGGAGCTGTATGCTCCGGCGTTTCAATTTTCATGAATAACAATCAATATTACCTGTTAATAACCGCCGCCACCGCCGCCGCCGCGGCTCTTGAATCCACCGCCGCCGCCGGAGCGCCTGCGGTCACCACCGGGACGATCAGTCTGAGGACGGGCCTCATTGACCACAATCCCGCGACCGTACAGAGGAGCATTATGCAGTGTTCTAATTGCTTCCTGCGCGCCCTCTTCCGTTGCCATTTCAACAAACCCGAAACCCTTGGACTGGCCCGTAAACTTGTCAAAAACGATATTGACCGAAGCGACTTCTCCCGCTTCTGAAAAGCGTTTCTGCAGATCTTCCGTCGTTACTTTGTAGGACATATTGCCCACATACAGCTTTGTACTCATACCAACTCTCCCTTTCTGTGTTTACCGTTACCCGGAGGCTGCCACCCTCAGGAGCAATGATGCACCATTAAGATTTTCCGGACATTATAGAATACTCAAGGGTGCTTTTCTAAGCGGAGGGGCAATCCCGAACGACCTGATTGCTCACAAAAAAACCCTTGAAGGTTTACTATTTTAAACCCGCAGGGCCATACCGGGATAAGGCGGACTTAAAATTAATAAATAAAAAGTGTTATTTTTACCACTTTTGCACAAAT
>CAIWCT010000160.1 GCA_903911225.1 uncultured delta proteobacterium | reverse complement strand
TTACCAATATGAAAACCAGGGCTATGGAGGTGGCGCGGCGCCTGACGCACAATGGTTTTGTCTGCGAGTACATCATCGGCGATTTGCCTCAGAGCAAGCGGCTCTCCATCATAAATGCCATGAAATCAGGAGAGCTGCATATTCTGGTGGCAACCGATGTGGCGGCCCGGGGCCTGCATATAAACGACCTTGATCTTGTGGTAAACTATGATCTGCCGGAAGACCCCGAGGCATATGTGCACCGGATCGGGCGCACGGCGCGGGCGGGCAAGTCCGGCAAGGCCATTACTTTAGTATGTGAACGCTATGTCTACGGGCTTGAGGCAATCGAGGCTCTCCTTAATATAAAAATTCCCGTAATATCGGGAACAGATGAAGATTATCTTGAAGACTCTTCGGCCGGCATTCGTTTTCACGACGATAAGCGAAGGCCCGGCAGCGACAGGGGCGGAAGGAGCTCGGACAGAGGCGCCAGAAGTACAACAGGCAGGGGCCGCCCATCCGAAAGGCCCAGAGCTTCGGAGAGGCCCAGGCGGACCGAAAAACCTTTGTCCGCACAAAGGCCCGGCGCAGCCCCGGCTGGCAAGCCTCTTGCCCCCGAGGAAAAACCCGCTTCAGCCAGAGTCGCAAAAGTCGAACGTCCGGTTCAGCAGCGTCCGTCGGGCAGCACTGCTGCTGTCGAGGGCGAGGCGCTCAAGAAAAAGAAACCTCGAAGACGCCGCCCCGCCAGCCGCACAAAATCGGCAGAAGTCCCGTCGGGCAAAGTGGTTGAATATTATGGTGAAGACTCCGCTCCTAAAAAAAGAAAAGGCGCAAAGATTGTCAGCATGATAAAGGGTCTTTTTTCCCGCAAAAAACCCGCAGCAAAATCTTGAGCACATTGCCGCATTATGTAATAATGAGGATATAATTTAGAAAACAGTCTTAAATTCAGTTTGCCACTGCCTGGCCTTCGGCATCGCCAGTGGCAAACTGACAAACTGTGCTTCCGGCCATAATGATCAGCATATTCCATCTCTTCCTGCTTTACCGATGATCCGGATCATTTCCTAACAGCTGTCAGAATCGCCCTTCAATAGAGTCTTTTATTGACTTCAGGCAACGCCGGCAAGGCGAGTTTTTTGATTTGCGCCCTTTCAGGGTTAAATCAAGCCTCCGCTAAGGAAGGTTGCTGTCGGCTTTTGTTCAAAGTTTCTTTTGAGCGAAATTTTTTAAAAAAAAGCCGGGAAATTACAGACGTTCTTTTCCAGTATCAATCACAGGACGTCAAAGGTGGGCAAAAAACAAAGCGTTTTTATAGATTTTAACAGGCCTGGATTACCGCTGATTTCAATAAAGTTTCCCGCTTTTATGTCGATGCTATTAACTAATCGACGCATGACCAGTAAAGGGATAATGGCAGGAAGTATGAGCAAAAAAAAAGACAAAGAACTTCTGGAAGAACTCGAAGCGCTTGGGGAAACAATAGAGTGGCTTGAACAGCGGAGCCAGTGTGATTTTGAGCACGTTTCCAAGTCAGTTGTTGTGAAAGAACAAGAACTCAAAGAGTGGCTTCGGTCACCCTCGCTTAATCATGCCCGTTCGTGGCTGAAAAAATAAACTCCCGGTTCACCCCACAGCTTCAGTTTTGGATCAAGCAGATCGCGCAGCGCATCGCCAAACAGATTGAACAAAAGCACTGTTAGCGCGATAGCGCCCTTCCCCCCCCGGTCGCCTCAGGATATCGCCTTTAGCGTCTCGTTGCTTAGAGCTTTTTTCTTTTTACTATAGTCGGTTTATCCATTCTGTCATCTCGACCGCAGGGAGAGATCCTAACACCTTGGTTGTCCCT
>CAIWCT010000159.1 GCA_903911225.1 uncultured delta proteobacterium | reverse complement strand
GTTGCAACCTCGGGCCTTGAAATGTCACAGAACAGCCTGCGGCTCTCCTGGACCCGGGAAGAAGTCGACAGCAGACTGCACCAGATCATGAAAAGCATCCACAAATCATGCATCGATGCTTCTGAGGCCTATGCCACCAAGGGTGACTATGTGGCAGGCGCAAACATTGCAGGCTTCCTCAAAGTCGCAAAAGCAATGCTTGCAGGCGGTATTGTTTAATCAGTTGAACCACGGAAAGCCCCTTCACCAGTGAAGGGGCTTTCTTCATTTTATTCTTGCAGTAAAACGGTAAGAAAGCTTCTCTCTTAAATTTTATCAGCAATGAATGCACACTGCGAATATACCGGCAGAAAAGCAAATCAAATTCCGCAAACCGTAATGAACGGTGCACATAGTGCCGCGCTGCATAGGTGCGACCACTTTTCGGCGGGAGTTGATTTCAATCCCGATAGTAATGCCGGCCTCATCATTCTTAATATAACCTGTGTTGCCAGCGCAATTGCCGGAGAAGCATTGGACATCGTACAATCGGTGCTGGCTTCACCGTATGCATTCACCACCAGATTTGCTGTCATTCGTGGCGGAACCCGTATCGGTGATTTCGATGTGCCGGCACATACAACAGCAATCTGCACGGTTTGCAGCATGACACTCAACGGGCTGTTGCTTCGCCGGGGCATACATGCCACAGCAAAATTCGGCGGGGTTGTTAAAGTTGAGCATGGACAGCCGAAAAAATTTTCGGCTTTTCTCAGCTCAGGTCTTGCACCGATTGCGCCCCTTGACGTTTTTATCACCTGCGCCATGACCTCGGTGTGTAAAACAATAGAGTGCGGCAGCGGCGATGTTCTGGGAAGCTTTCTAGAAATACCAGAAGCAGCTCTGCCTGAGGCAAAAAAACTCTATGACCGGATAAAAAAAATCGGCATGGGCGGTAAAATAATGTTTGGCATGCCCAGCCAGCCTCTTTTGGGAATGCCGGTCACCATCGGCAGCGCGGGCATCATGGTTTTTCGCGACCTCAATACTGCAGCAGCCCTTAGCGAAAAAGGCATCCCTGCTGCAGCCAGTCCAGCAAAAATACTGTATGACTATACCGCGATGGAAGAGTCTTTACCGCAACCGCTCATTGCAGCTGTTTCCCGGTACGCATAAAAATGCCGGCAGAATTATTGTATGTGCTCAATTGCCTACCCCGCTTTATCTCAAAGCAGTTTGTTTAATCGCACCTAAGACATGCATTGCTTCTGAGCGAATCCCTTCAGGCGCCTGGACTGAACAAAAACCCATAGATATCTATATCTGGTAGGTGTTTCACGCTTGACACACCATATGTTTTTTATTTATACTTTAAACAAAAAATCTTGCGGGTGGATACTATGAAAAATAAAAAAGGATTTATTCTCACCACAACAGTACTTTTTTTATTTTTTCTGCTTTTTGCAAGCCACCCTGCCCTGGCAGCTAAAAAAACAGTGGCAAAGCAGCCGCCTGCAGCAGAGGTAAAGCAACGCAATGATGCTCAGGATGAGGCAGCAGATGAGCCTTCAGGAGCTCATAAAACCTCGGACCAGAAAACTATCTCGAAAAACCCCTATCTTGGAGCAATACTTATTAATGCGGCAAACGGCAAAGTGCTGTTCGAAGACAGCCCCGAGGCCAAAGGACATCCTGCAAGTATCATCAAACTCATGAACCTGCTTATAGTGCTTGAGCATGTCAAAAACGGCTCGATTACCCTTCAGGATAAAATTACCATAACCGCCGAGGCCGCAAAAATAGGGGGCTCCCAGGTCTATCTGAAAGAAAATGAGGAGTTCACGGTTGATGAGCTGCTGTATGCTCTCATGGTGCAGTCGGCAAATGACGCTGCCGTAGCGCTTGCCATACATGTTGGCGGAACAAAAGATGCTTTCGTCGAGCTCATGAATGCAAAGGCGCAGCAGCTCGGCATGACAAACACAAAGTTTCACTCAGTGCATGGCCTGCCGCCGGGAAAGGATCAGCTTCCCGATGTTTCAACGCCGCGCGACATCGCCAGGCTCTGTCAGGAACTGCTAAAATGGAATGATGTGCTGCGCTATTCATCGGTGAAAGAGCGCCCCTTCCGGGCTGATGCAGCCGAGCCTTTCATCATGCGCAACCACAACCATCTGCTGGGTAATGTTGAGGGCTGCGACGGATTCAAGACAGGCTATTACAGAGAGGCTGGCTTCTCTATTGCGGCTACAGCTTCAAAAAGGGGCGTTCGCGCGATAGCCGTCGTTTTCGGCAGCGAGAACCGGCATGTGCGCGATGCCAAGGCAAAGGAACTGCTCGCCAGGGGCCTTGCAGAGCTTGTAAAAAACGCACCGCCTGTTGCTGCAAGGCCGCCTGCTGATGCCGCTGCTGCGCAGCCTGTTGGCATTCAGAAAGCGGTCGCAGAGAATACAGTCGCCGATAAGGATAGCGTTCAGATATCAATGCGCACGCTTAAAATAATTGGCATTTCAGCGGCTGCTTTTATTGTCCTTATTGTCGCTATTTTTATTTTTAAAGGCGGAAAAAAGAAAAACTTTTTAAACGACTGATTCCGCCCTTCACGATGCATATAGTTTTTGTTTTTAAAAGGATCAAGGTATGAGGCATAAGACACGATGGCCGAAAGTTACTGCTGAAAAAAAAAGCGTTGAAGAGCTTCTCAAGGAAATGAAAAAGCCCGGGTCGACCGATGCTAACTACCGGGAACGTTCACTGAAGATTCATGGGCTGATTTGCGCCAAGTGCGGAAGGGAATTTGATCTCAGCACAAAAAATCTTTTGACCGTGCACCACAGAGACGGCAATCACAAAAATAACCCGCCCGATGGCTCCAACTGGGAAAACCTCTGCATCTACTGCCATGACGATGAGCACAGCAGAGGGGTACTTGGCGACTATCTGACCAAAGGATAAAATCAACCACAACAAATCTTATTAAGATAAGTTTTGTTGTACAGGCCTTCAGCAGCAACCCCATAAAAAATGAACTGCGTCGAAACAGTTGCCATTAAATTTCCTTAAATATTTAATGATGCGCACCTTGTCTTTTAAAGAATAAAAAAATAAAAAAACAGCCCATACACATATAGGCAAACAGGTCACCATACCTGCAGTAAAAAGACTCACCATGACCTATAGCGGGGCTGCAAATTATAACGCCCTCCTGAAATGGATCTATCTTGCTGACAATGCGACCGGCTGCATCAATATAGCCAGATATCCCCGTATTTGCCGAGCGTAAAACCGGCCGGCGAAATTCAATAGCCCGAAAAACAGCCATGCTGAAATGCTGGTAATGGGCGCTTGTTCTGCCGAACCAGGCATCATTAGATATATTCACAAGAAT